>DATNQY010000337.1:0-15947 GCA_036703785.1 Candidatus Obscuribacterales bacterium | reverse complement strand
ATGGTTGATGTGCTCACGATGTCGGCAACGCCGATTCCACGCACGTTGCACATGGCACTATCGGGCGCGCGCGACATGTCGCTAATCAATACGCCGCCGGTGAACCGAGCGCCCGTGAAAACGTACGTCGGTGAATATCGGCCGCAAGTCGTGCGCACGGCGATTCTTCACGAGCTCGAGCGCGGCGGGCAGGTTTTCTTCCTGCACAACCGAGTGGAAAGCATCGAGCGCGTTGCTTATGAGCTGAAGGAGCTTGTCCCCGAAGCGCGGATCGCCATCGGCCATGGGCAAATGCAAGAGCGCGATCTGGAAAACGTAATGCTCGATTTTGCTAATCATCAGTTTGACATTCTTGTTTGCACCACGATTATCGAGTCCGGTTTGGATATTCCGAATGCCAATACGTTGATCATCGATGATGCGGACAAGCTGGGATTGGCGCAGTTGTATCAAATTCGCGGTCGCGTCGGTCGCAGTGACATACAGGCTTACGCCTACTGTTTTTACCGTCCGGAAAAGGTGATCAGCGACCAGGCGCAAAATCGCCTCAAGGCCATTCGGGAATTCACGAGCCTGGGCTCGGGCTATCAGATCGCCTTGCGCGATATGGAAATTCGCGGAGTGGGCAACATTCTCGGCGCCGAGCAGCACGGGCACATGGTGGCAGTCGGATTCGATCTTTACTGCAAGTTGTTGGAAGAGTCCGTTGCTGAGCTTAAGGGCGAATCGGTGGCGGCTGACCTTGATACGCAGATCGATATCAACGTCACCGCCTTTATCCCCGACGACTACATTCCGGACCAGCAGCACCGAATCATTGAGTATAAGCGGCTGGCAGACGTCAAGAACGAGCGTGGCCTAATCATGCTCACCGATGAGTGGCGTGATCGTTTTGGTCCATTGCCTGCTGAAGTTCAGCAGTTGGTCAAAATTGTTAAGCTCCGTCTCCTGGCGAGCAAGGTTAATGTTTCTGCAATCAAGCCTGATATGGTCGGGCTGCGCTTGCTGGTTAATTACCGGCTCCAGACGTGGCTTCCCATCCAGTCCAGACTGCCCCGAAATCTGGCAGGACGAACAACTTATAAGCCTGGATCCCCGGGCGCACTCGGACCCACACCGTATATACTTGTCCGTTCAGAGGGACTCAGCCCTGTCGAGCAGTTAGATCTGCTAGAAGAATTACTGAATGCCATGGCCGCTCATCAGCAGACTAAGGCCAGTTAAGAAAGTCAGCGAGGAATGAAACTTGATTAAGAAGAAGTCAGCCACCCTATTGTCGACGGTGTTGCTGCTGAGCTTGCTTGCTGGATGCAGCAAATCAGACCAGAAAGCGGCCCAGACGGAGAAAAAAGACGGTGCCCAGACAGTGGCTACCGCCGACGCCGGAAAGACTGCCGATTCGCAGTCCGCAACTCCGGCAGCGGCGGCTGATGCCGCCAAGACAGGCGATGCCGCGGCACCGGCTAACGCCGCCAAGACCGACGCTGATGCCACCGCCGGCGGTGCCAACCAATTGCCCGGACAAATTCATATCAGTTTGAACGAGCTGCCCGACGATCTGGTGATCTGCACGGTTGCCGGCTCGCCGATCAAAGTCGCGGATTATCGCCGCATGATGAAGATACAGCAAGTACAACTGCAGCAAACCATCGCCTCCGATCCGGCAGTTGCTCAATCTTTGCTGTCTACCGCCAAACAGAACAACATCACCTTGAGCCAGGACGAGCGCACCAAACTTATCGCTACCGCCAAGGCTGGTCATGGTGGGAATTTCCAACAGTTTCTCAAAGAAAAGAACCTCACCGAAGCGTCCTTCGACAAGCAAGTAGAAGACCTCGGATTGCAGTTCAAAGTGGCCAACGCCAATCTTGAACAGACACTTTTGCTGCAGCTTGTACAACGGGAAATCATGGCCCAGGCTTCGCAGGCACAGCGCCAGCAGGCTGAAACCAGCTTCCAAAAGTTGGAAAAGAGCCCTCAGTTCACAGTGCTGAAAACAAGCACCGGACTGGACACGCCCGCGTTGAAGGATGAGTTGGTCAAAGGCGAGTTGGCAAAGATTCAAATTGAGAAGATCGCCAAGAGTATCAAGGTCAGCGACTCTGAAATTCGCAGCGCCTACAACGCCAACAAGAGCAAATTGCAGCATGGTGAGCGCATTAGACTGAGCTCGATCTTGTTTGTGGCTCCGCCGGAAGATGTTGGACAGATCCAGAGTGTGCGTACGCAGTTGAAAGCGGCAAACCCGAAGTGGACTGACAAACAACTCGATACTGCCACCACCAATTTCATCAACCAGCAGCAAAACAAAGCGCTGATCGCGATGGGACTGGCTCAGGCACCGGGCTCCGACTTCGGCAAACTGGCCAACGATAAAAGCGAAGATCCCAACGTGAAGAAGTTGAAAAACGGCGGCGATATGGGCTGGCAGGAAAAAACTCAGCTCGTGCCTGTCTTCGCCAACGCCGTATGGGGGCTCAAGCCGAACACAGTCCTAAGCCAGCTTGTGAAAACATCCGAAGGCTTCCGCATCATGAAGGTCACCGGACACGAAGGCAAAGGAGCGTATTCGATCAATGATGTTCGTCCGCTGCTGGTTGCCAAAATCAAGCAAGACAAGCTGAATCGCGCCGTCCAACAGTGGGTGGCTCAGCAAGAGACGCACACCAAAGTGGAGTTCTCCAAGAAGTTCCTGGCTATCGCCAACGACAAGAACAAAACGCACTAACCGCCTGGGCGAGGCCCCTAGTTCATCCAGTCAGGCAGCTTCTTTTTCTGCTGCTGAGGCGTTTCAATGGTCGGGTCAGCCGGCGCGCCTTCTTGCATCCAGGCGGGCAGCCCGCTCGGCTTCGCTGTGGCATCCGGTTTGGCAAGCTGCGCTGACGGCGGCGGGTTAGCCGGGTCTTCCTTCTCCACCATCGTCAAAAGTCTTTGCGAGATGCGATCTGCCTCTTCGAGGTGGCCGTACTTCATGTGGTACTCGAGCATCTTTTCCAGTTCGTCCGCGGTTTTGCCGGTAAGCAAGGCCATGGTCTGGTGCTCCTGCTCCTCCACCGCCCACCGGTGGACTTGCTCGCCTTTCACGGAGAGCGGGCTGAGTAAGCGGATAATCGTAAGCGCCAGAAACAAGCAGCCACAACCGAGCCAAAGGGCGTCGGGATGACCGCTGGTGGCGATTTGAGCACAGAGCAGATAAGCGAACATGCCGATAATAGCGAAGCGGAAGCCGAAGCGAAGCGGATGCGCTCGCAATTGAGCCACGGAGCGCTTACCGGCAGCTTTCCACCAGCGCGTTTTGGACCTATTGAGAAATAGCTGCTTGGGCTTCATTGTATTCAAGAGCGGGCCGACGCCCGCTTTTTCAGATATCAGATAACTTTATGCCACGACTTGAGCCCGAGCTATCCTGTCTGAAGGTGGCTGGTTATCGACCGCATATAAAAACGGCGGTTCTATGGCCGCATTGCGGCACCGAATGTGGTGCGCGTCTTGGGATTCCTCAGTAATTTCGTAACGAGTTGGTAATTCATTACCGCGGTCAAAGGGAGTGTGACATTGGCTGTGCGATTATCTGATTGCTGTTTTTGGTGAAAACAAAAAATGCTTACTAAACCGCAAACCATGCGGCATGCAGCTGTGCGCGTGCATGCCGAAAAATTACGCGCCGAACATCGTGCCGATCAGGCTGCTATCAAGGACCGCATGCGGACTTGCGTGGCGCAGGATCGGTTTGAGGCGTTAGGTTTGGAGAGCCTGGACACGCCATTTGCTGATGAGCTGCCCCGAGAAGCTGAGTTGCTCGCCCATCGCCTGCTTTTACTGGAAGCCGTTAGCGAGAGCTCCGAAATTATCCGCGCCGGCTTGGAGCTCTGCCAGCGAATTACGAACATAGTCGGTGCTTAAAACGACGGCCGCAACCCCGTCATGCGCGGCGAAAACCGCATAAATTGGAACCTTTTAGCTGTCAGCTCAGTCCGCTGGATTGGGTGAAACTATGCTGGATTTCAAGCCGCCCAAATTCAATCCGGTCGTGATGTCCCTCTGCAAGTGGGGACTCCCGTTTGAGCATTTCCGGGCACAGATTGAAGTGCAGGTTATGGGCGACGGACTCAACCGTTTTCTGGCGCTCAAGAATAAACACGTCGTCATCATCTGCAACCACTCGAATCAATACGATCCGGAAGTGGTGTTCACTTTCAGCAAGCTGGCCGGCGAAGATTTCCACTTCATGGCCGCCCGCGAAGTTTTCGACTGGGTATTTGGCTCGGTGGGCTGGTGGTTCCAGTCGCTGGGCTGTTTCTCTGTGGTGCGAGGACAAGGCGATCCCGAAACCCTCGAGATGGCTCGCCAAATCATCGCCGATGGCGACCACAAATTAGTCATCTTTCCGGAGGGCGAAGTCACTCGCAGCCCGGATTTTCTCTTGCCGCTGCGTCCGGGCACGGCGCGCCTGTCGCTTGAAGGTCAAGAACGACTGCTGCAGCACGGCACCAAAGAGCCGGTTTTCGTGCAACCAATCGGCATTCGCTGGCGATACAAATACGACATCACAGGCTGGCTGGATTTTATCGTCAGGCGCATCGAGAGCAAACTCGGCCTCAAGCCCACCGGCGGCGGCCTAACCCAGCGCGTGCACGCGGCCGCGGCGGTGATGCTCACTGTCCTTGAAGATGAATACTTCAGCGAGCACAATTCCGACTTGCCGTATGAAACGCGGGTCTATCGCCTTCGCGAGTGCATTCTTCAACGCGCATCCGCCCTTGTTGGAATGCCTCAGCCCGAGGGCAAATCACAATTGACGTGGATGCGCCGGGTAGTCAATGCAATCGATCGGTTTATTCAGACGGATCGGTTGGGGATGAGTGGCTTTCAGTTGGAACTGCATAAACGGCAAGCGGACAAATTGCATCGCTTCCTTCGCGATTGCAGGCGCGTGCAGAACTTGATCGGCGTGGTCGAGCCGAAAGAGCGCAGACCAGTTACGCAAGAGAGACTGGCAGAAATGGTGTCTCACATTGAACGCCAGGTGTTCGATTACGTTCTGCCCAAGGGCCCGCGCATCGCCATGGTCGGTGTCGGAGAAGCGATTGCAGTGCTCGACTTGATTCCGCTCTGGGAGCGCAATCGAGAAGAGGCAATTGAAACTTTAACCGATACTATCTCGCGCCGCCTGCAGCAGCTAATCGACGACCTCGACACCGTCCGCCGCCCCGACCAGCGATTGCAGGTATAGTCGACTTACTTGATCATGATGCCCTCGAGCACCTCTACGCGTTCTGCCAGCGATACATTTGTTGTGTCAATATCGCGCGCAAACCGAGCCACGGTTTTTATTTGGCTGGAAAGTTCATCATCGCGGTCTGCCAGGTGCCTGCGCATATTTTTGACGGTCTTGTAGAGGCGAGTCACCTTCATTTCCAGCGCATGAAATAGCAGTTCGAGCGCGTCGAAACGATCTTCTACGCGTTGTTCGAATCGCGCGAAACGCTCAACCGCCTTTTCAAAACGTACATTGACCTGATCAAAACGTTGGTCGACCTGTTGAAAACGTTGGTCGACCTGATCAAAACGTTGGTCGACCTGTTGAAAACGTTGGTCGACCTGTTCAAAACGTTGGTCGACCTGTTGAAAACGTTGGTCGACCTGTTCAAAACGTCGATCTACCTGTTCAAGGCGCCGGTGCAGCTCTTCGAAACGATTTTCCATGCGGTTAAACATTTCGTGGATTGTCCGGTGTGAAGATCGCATTTCCTGTAATACTGCCGCCACGTCTGTTTTCAATGCATCAAATTCTTCGCGAGTCACGTTCATAAATGTCACCCCCGATTTCGCCATCTGATGCATATACGCTCGCCTCGTCGAAAAAGTTCAATGATTCTATGACCAAACTCGATTAAAAGGCGCAAAATGTGCGACTTTTAAAAACCGCAAAATAATTGCAGTAAGGAAAACGATCGAATCAATTACGAGACAAACGGATTGTGTTTGCGCTCTTCATAGATGGTTGTGTTCGGTCCATGTCCGGCGATCACTTCCGTGCTGTCATCCAGGCGGAACAATTTTTGTTTGATCGATTTCAAAATTTCGTCCATCGATCCGCCCCAGAGATCCGTTCGCCCGATCGAATGTTGGAATAATGTATCGCCGGCGAATAAGATGCTTTCTTTGTCTGCCACGGAGAAACAAGTGCTGCCCGGCGTGTGTCCCGGCGTGTGAATAGCCGTCGTTTTGATATTGCCTAACTGAATTTCTTCGCCGTCACTGTAGAAGTGATCGACAGGCAATGTTTTGTCCTTGAATAACGCTCCCACAAATGCGCCTTGCACGAGCAGGTTGTTGTACAGCCATTCATCGCCTTTGTGCAGGCAAATCTTGGCGCCGGTTTTTTCCTTCACTGCGCGTGTGGCAAGAATATGATCGAAGTGCGCGTGTGTGTGCAGCAAGTACTTTGCTGTCAAACCGTGTTCCTTCAACAGCTCCACAATCTTGTCGGCATCGCCGCCTGGATCGATAACAGCCGCTTCCTTCGTCACCGGATCGGCGATGATTGAGCAATTGCATTGAAGCTGACCCACCGGGAAGGTGGCAACCAGCACGCTATTCGAAGAGTTCGCTGACTGAGCAGTCATCATGGATCCTCGCGATGGCTTCACCAAGAAGTTTGGCAACGCTTAATTGGACGATCTTCTTGGAGCTCTTCGCCGCATCGAGCGGGACCGAGTTGGTGACGATGAGTTTCTCGATGGGTGAGGCTTCGAGACGCTCCATCGCCGGACCGGAAAGCACTGCATGGGTCGCTACCGCGATGACTGAGTTGGCGCCTTCGCGCTTGAGCAACTCGGCGCCTTTGACCAGTGTGCCTGCGGTGTCGACCATGTCATCGACCATAATCGCCACTTTGCCTTTGACGTCGCCGACCACGCTCAGCACTTCGGCAACGTTGTGCTGGCTGCGTCGTTTGTCGATGATGGCGATCGGCGCATCGTCGAGCTTTTTGGCGAAGGCGCGAGCGCGGGCCACGCCGCCCACGTCGGGGCTGACGAGAACCATATTCTTTTGAGGCAGTGACTGGATGTGTTCGATAAGAACAGGCGACGCGTAAAGGTGGTCGACCAGAATATTGAAGAAGCCCATGATTTGGGGAGCGTGCAGGTCCAGGCAAACAACCCGATCGGCGCCGGCCGTGGTCAGCAGGTCGGCGACGAGCTTGGCGGTAATCGCCTCGCGACCGGCCGCTTTTCTGTCCTGACGAGCATAGCCGTAATAGGGCATCACCACCGTGATTCTGCCTGCGGACGCGCGCTTGAAGGCATCCAGCAGAATCAACAACTCCATCAAATTTTCGTTCACCGGCGAGCAAGTGGACTGAATGAGGAAACAATCCACACCGCGAACGCTTTCTTTGATTTGGACGTAAATTTCACCGTCGGAAAAGGGCGTGATCTTGACCTGTCCTAGCGGCATTCCCAGGTATTCGGCCACTTCTTTGGCCAGTTCGGGGTTGGCTGTGCCGGAGAAGAGTTTGATGGACATTCTCTCGCCGCTAGCCTGAAGTCGTTCCTTGAGCGGAATTTGCGCAACCACAGCTGTTCTCCAGTTACCCGACCATCATGTGCCTACAGCGCCAATTGTAGATAAATAGATCTCGCCTCTGAAGGCGATGAACAAATCTTTAGCATCTATTTTCCGTTGCCGGTGGCTGGGCTGGCAAGGGCCGCTGCCTTAAACCCTGGCCGCCATGGCTTCCAGCGCCCCGGCAAGGGCGCATTTCACGTGGAAATAGGTAAGCCCTCCTTGAACAAACGCAACGTAAGGAGGGCGCAGAGGTCCATCGGCCGAGAACTCGATAGTCGAACCTTCGATGAAAGTGCCGCCGGCCATAATCACCTGGTCCTCATAGCCGGGCATGAGTGCGGGCTCGGGAGTGACATGGGAATTTACCGGGCTGTTTTGCTGGATCGCTTTCAAAAAAGCGGTCAGAGCCTCCGCTCCGCCGAACTTTATGGCCTGTATGATATCGGCTCTCGCCTCATCCGGTGCCGGTTTTACCTCATAACCCAGCTCACTGAAGACTTGAGCCACCAGCAAGGCTCCTTTGACGGCGTTGAAAACGACGGTTGGGGCAAGAAAAAGACCTTGCAGCAACAATCGATTTTGGTTGAACATGATGCCGAGATGGCCGTCGATGCCCGGCGCAGTCAGCCGGCGAAGCGCCGCCTCCACAAGCTGCTTTTTTCCGGCGATGTATCCGCCTGTGATCGCTAGGCCGCCGCCCGGGTTTTTGATGAGCGAGCCTGCCACAAGGTCGGCACCGATTGCTGTGGGCTCGTGATCTTCGACGAACTCGCCGTAGCAATTGTCTACCATCACAATGCATGTCGGATTGATGGCGTGCACCTTTGCTGCCAGCTTTTCAATGTCCGCGTTCTTGAGAGTGCGCCGCTCGAATGAGTATCCACATGATTTTTGGATATACGCCATCCGTGTCGGCGGTTTCAGCAACTCTGCCAACGGCTGCGCATTGAAGCCGTCGCTGACTCCTTCAGAACATACATCCGCCTCAACATATTGCACACCGGATGCGACAAGCGATCCCGACTCGTGGTGGCGATGACCGATAACTTTATCCAGCGTGTCGTAAGGCGTACCAGTCAGACAAACCATCCGCTCTCCGGACTGGAGATTTCCCAATAACGCACAAGCGAGCGCATGCGTTCCGGAGACGATTTGCATACGCACGGCTGCCGCTTCGCTTTCAAAAACGGATGCGAATATCTTGTCCAACAACTCACGAGCGTGGTCATCGATACCATATCCGGTGCGTTCGGCGAAGTGTTCTTCGGTGACGCGGTGTTCTTTGAATGCGTCGAGCACGCGCTTCTGGTTGGTACAGGCAATCTCTTCCAACCGCGCGAACTGCGCGCTCAGTTTTTCTTCCGCCTCTTTTATTGCTACGATCATGGGTTGTGATTTTAAATCATTTGCACTCTTGTCTGCGCGCATGTTTCCAAGGATGACAAGTGAACCGTGTAGATGATAGTCTTATCTTTCAATCACGGAGTTCTGCATGGATCCCAATGCGCTGACAATTTTCGCCGGTGCACTGTTGCTTGGCTTACGGCATGGGATAGATTGGGACCACCTCGCCGCTATTCTCGATATAGCAGGCAGCACCTCGCCTGAGGGTCGCCTGAGCCCGCTGCACGGAGAGTTCGAGGCATTGCGCCTGTCGTCAATGTACGCCTTGGGACACGCCTTCGTCGTTACTATCCTTGGCATAGCGGCGATCAAGTTTTCAGCGGTCATTCCGCAGCCCATCGACGACCTCATGGACCGCCTCGTCGGAGTGACGCTTCTCATGCTTGCCGGCTGGGTCTTTTGGTCTTTGTATAAGCACAGCCGAGGAGAGGGCGAGTTTCGATTAACCAGTCGTTGGATGCTTGTTCTAGCCGCCCTCAGCCGAGCCATCGACTTTATTCGGCAGCGATTAAAACTACCGATACCTTCACACAGCCACGCCACGCGCTACCAGCCCGGCGCCGCGTTTACAGTCGGCATGATTCATGGCGTCGGCGCTGAGACTGCCACTCAAGTATTGCTACTGGCTGCTATCGCCGCCACGGGCAACCAGACTGTTTCATTGGAAATCCTTCTGACTTTCGTCTTTGGAGTGGTTGTGTCGAATGTCCTGATCGCCTGGCTGGCGATTACGGGATTCATGTCGACGGCACGGTTTAAGCCGGTCTATATTGCCACAGGTGTTGCCTTGGGCACGTTCAGCCTGCTTGTGGGCTGTCTCTTTGCAGCGGGACTGGGCAACAATCTGCCCCAACTCCGTGCTTTGATGCCGCCGCTGGCTAGCTTCCATTCCTGAAAATTTTTTTTATCGGGACAGTTGAACTTTTTTGCCGTCGGCGACGTTTTCTCTTTAGCGATGGAGAAAACGATGTTGGATTATTTATGCATTGAAAATTGCCGGGGCTGCGGTGAATTCGTGCAGCGCAATCGCGACGGGCCCTTCTCGGTCTGCCTCAATTGTTGGAAAGAGCACGCTTCGCCGCAGCCTCACATAGAGGTCTGCGAAATCGGGGTGGTTCCGGTCACTGTGTCCAGCGGCACCACATACAGTGGCATACTAAAAAAGCTGATTTATAGGCTCAAGTACGATAAAGATAAAACGATAATAGACGATCTCGTGCCGCTCACCATCGTGGCTTGGGACCATTTGATCCAAGAGCACTCGGCGCTGCATCGAGCTGTGCTGGTACCGATACCCTTGCATTGGATGCGTTTCATCAGCCGGGGATATAACCAGGCGGAAATGGTCGCCGAGCAAGTGGCTCGTCGGCGCCGGCTGAGACTTGATGTGCGGCTGCTCTCCAGGCGACGATCGACGAAAGCGCAACACGGACTGGGACGCGACCAACGATTGCAAAACATGGCTAGTGCTTTCCGGGTCAATCGCTGGGCCGGTCAGAATCCACCGCCAATAGTTCTCGTCGATGATATCTACACATCGGGCGCAACCATTGCCGCGGCCGCATCAATACTGGCCGCCCATGGTTTTAAGAGCGTGTTCGCCATCACTGCCGCCCGCGCTACATTGGACGCGGACCGTCCCAATGCGCAGGAGACTGTGCTTTAGTGGCGTGTATTCGGATAGATGAAGACGTAGTCCCAGTCGCGCATAAATTCCGGATTGATGTCGTTGTAAGTGCTTTCCGGAAGACTGCCGAGCGTCTTCGCCTTATCGGTAGGAACAGCGACAGGCCGTTGCAGATGTGTAGTGATTTCAGGCAGCGGCCAGATGGCGGCGCCACGGTCGTTCGGATAAATCGGCGCCGCCGTCGCGGTACCTGTTTTTTCTTTGAGGTAATCGGCGGCTGTTTTGAAGTTCGGATTCTCTGAGCGATTGAGGTGTTGGCTGCCAACCCAAAACACCACTTTATTGTTGGGGTCTTGATCCAAGATTTTGCTTACGTTGTCTGCCATGATGCGATCGCGATTTAGCGGCGGCCCGGATTCCCTCTGCTCTCGGGGTCCTCCATTCCGACCGCCGTCTGAGGCTTCCCCGTACTTCTGATTGGCATCGACAGCAACGATCTTCAACCCGTTTTTCCGCGCTGCCTCTAGCATGTTCATGTAATCCTCGTCGCGCAATAGAGGCGGCAATACTTTGGGATCAAGCCTGCCGGTGCGCATGTATTCATCGAGAGCGGGCTGAACGTACATCGGGGCCTCAATCGCCAGGTGCGTGGCACCGGCTGCCTTCAGATCCGCCATTGCCTGCGCTCCCAAGTCGCGCTGCGGATTCGGCGACTGATGTGACTCGCCGATGGCCAGCACTCGATTGTTCTGCATAAGAGCCTTCAACGTTGACTCAGGATCTTGTCCGAAGCGGTTTATTTCAGAAAGAACTTCGTGCGCCGTTTGCTCAGGAATGTGCATTTGCTCCAGGCGCTTTTGCACGGTTGGATCCACTTCCTCAGGGATGAACTTGCCCTGGGTGGCTGCCTGGTAAATGTTTCCGGACTGAACAAAGTCGAGAACCTTCGGTTCTGCATTCTTGGTTCTGCGGTCGCCCACCAGTACCAGCTTGGCTTGTTGATAATCAGCAAGCGGCGAGGCGATTCCATGCATCTCTGTCGCTTGAATCTTAGTTGGCTGGTCGAGCATGCGACGCCTTTATCCCTTTTGAGATGTGTGGTAAAACGAACTCGGCCTCAAGGGTGTCTATACGCGGGGACGCAATCTTGGACAGGAACACCACCGCCATTTTGGCTGCCACATCGGCTTTGACGCTGTGCCCCGTGTGGGCGGCGCCGGGGGAAGTTTCCGCCAGGGGGAGCAAAGGAGCAGTCAGGGTGACGATTAAAGATTCGCAGTGCCGGCCGATTTCGCCTGCGAACATGGACTGGTCGGGATTTTCGGCTGCCCAGAAGTCCGCCTTCGAGCAGGCGTTTAATCTGCAGCCCTCGCACCGGTCTGAATCGGCAAAAAAGTACAGGGAGCTGTCGTCCCAACTGTCCAACTTCGCGGTCTGGTACAACTTGGGACTGGTCGAAGCTGCAGCCGGCAACCTGCACGATGCTGAGTCCGCTCTCAAGAAATCAGCGCATCTCAACCCGCAGCTTCGCGAGACGTTTAAGCTGTTGTCGGAAGTTCAACAAGCGCTCGGCAAGAGCAGCGAGGCCAAAGCCAGCCTGAATCGTTATCGACAGTTGTGAGCGGGATTAGCTGAGAGCGGCTTCCACTGCTGCCAGGGTATTGTCGATGTCGCGCTTGCTGTGCTCGGCCGAGACGAAGGCGCATTCGAATTGTGAAGGCGGCCAGTAGACGCCGTGCTTGAGCATTGCTTTCCAGAAGTTGGCGAAACGCTCGGTGTCTGCCTTTTGCGCGGTGGCAAAATCCTTCACTTCCGCCTTGGTGAAGAATACGCACAACAGTCCTGTTGTATGTGGAACTTGCACTTGCGTTTTGGCTTTCTTGGCGATTTCTTGGATGCCCGTGGCTAAACGTTGAGTGGTTTGCTCGAGGGCCGCATGCGGCTTCATCTGTTCGAGCGAACGCAACTGAGCAACGCCGGCGGCCATGGCCATCGGATTGCCGGAGAGGGTTCCTGCTTGATAGACGTCGCCGAGCGGTGCCACCATCTGCATGATGTCCTTGCGTCCGCCGTAGGCGCCCACCGGCAGCCCGCCGCCGATAATCTTGCCCAGGCAGGTCAAATCGGGTTTAACGTTGTACTTCGCCTGGGCGCCGCCTAGCGCTACGCGGAAGCCGGTAATCACTTCGTCGAAAATAAGTAGAGCACCATGCTTGGTGGCAATCTCACGCAAGCCCGACAAGTAATTCTCGTCGGGCATGAGCAAACCGGCATTAGCAGCAATCGGCTCGACGATAATGGCCGCGATTTTGTCTTTGTGCTCTTTGAAGGCCTTTTCTACTGCGCTCAGATCGTTGTAGGCTACGGAAATCGATAGTTTTGCCACCTCTTCGGTGACGCCCGGCGAACTGCTGATTCCGAGCGTCGCCAGTCCGCTGCCGGCTTTGATCAAAAACGAATCACCGTGCCCGTGGTAGCAACCATCGAATTTGATGATCATGTCGCGCTTGGTGAACGCCCTGGCCAGGCGTATCGCAGACATGGTGGCTTCGGTTCCGGAGTTGACCATGCGCACCATTTCGATGGAAGGCATGAGCTTGCAGACGAGCTCAGCCATTTCTGCTTCCGTCGGCGTTGGTGCGCCGAAGCTGGTGCCGTTGATTAAAGCCAGCTCCAGTGCTTCTTGAACGCGGTGGAACCTGTGCCCCATGATCATCGCGCCCCAAGAGCCGCAATAATCCAAATACTGATTGCCGTCGATATCCCAGATGTTGGCACCGTCGGCGCGATGCATGAATACTGGTGTTGCGCCCACTGCCTTGCACGAGCGCACCGGCGAATTGACTCCCCCCGGCATTACCTTTTGAGCACGTTCGAACCAGTTGTCGGATTTAGCATGGTCTGTTATCTCCGGCAGTTTTTCTTCCACCGGCGGTGCCAAGAAATCAAAGCCTTTATCCTCGGACTTTTCGGTTTTTTCCGCTGCCTTGTCGGCCTTGTCCGCGGCTTTGTCCGGTTCGCTTACTTTTGTGGTCATGCTGTCGCTTCCTGTTTTCCGAGCAGTCTTTCCAATACTGGTTCAATCATTTTTACGGCCTTTTCTCCGGCCGAAAAATGGCGCATTTTTAAGTCGCTGTCGAATACGTAGTATGCAGGCACGTATTTGTTTTCGAAAGCGTCGGTGATCGTGTGCCAGTTGTCCACCACTACCGGCTGCTTGATCTCGTATTCGGCGATACATTCTTTGACGGCCTCGACATTGGTGTCGCTTTCTTGACGAGGCATGTGAACGGAGACGACTTTCAATCCCTTCGGTCCGTATGTGTCGATCCAACGATACACATCGGGCAAAGATTCCTTACAGATGCCGCAGCTGATCGACCAAAAGTGAATGATTACCGTGTGTCCCTTCAGCTCGTCAACGGTAATAGGCTTGGCATTGAACCAATCTGTCCCGCCTTCCAGCGACGGAAGCGGTGTGTCCACCCTCAACGGCATAAAGGAAACCTCCTGGATTTGGATGCAATTGTACAAGAAGACGCAGCCGGAGCTGCGTCTTCTCTAAGATTTCGTACTTTGCAGTCCGAATTAGACGGCCAGTGTCTTTTGTCCCGGCTTCCAATCGGCGCCGCAAAGTCCGCCCATTTTGAGCGCTTCGAGCACGCGCAGTGTTTCTTCAACGCTGCGGCCGATGTTAAGAGCATGAACGACTTGATACTGCAGAATGCCGTCCGGATCGATGATGAAGAGACCGCGCAGGGCGATGCCTTTGTCTTCGATCAATACGCCGTAATCGCGGCTGACATCTTTAGTGATATCGGAAGCGAGCGGGTATTTGATCGAACCGAGTCCGCCTTTGTCCTCGCCGGTTTGAATCCAGGCGCGGTGGCTGTAGGCACTGTCGGTGGAAACGCCGAGCACTTCAGCGCCGGCTTTTTTGAACTCTTCAATCTTCTCGCTGAACGCTTTGATTTCAGTCGGGCAAACGAAGGTGAAATCCAAAGGATAGAAAAATAGGACGAGCCACTTACCTTTGTAATCAGAGAGCTTGACGTTCTCTTTAAGACCCTTGAGGTCTTTGGTAGATGGCATGTCAAAGTCAGGAGCTTTCTTTCCAACTTGCAACATGAGGTTTATTACTCCACAGGTAGAACCAGCTAAGACTGTGGATTGTAGCCGCATGGACAGCCAAAAGATCGTCCTGTTAATGCAATCTCCACATTTGCAACTGACGCAAAAAGGCGGGCTGTCGCCCGCCACAACCGTTGCCGGAGTTTTGCTTAGAAATATCCGTTAATACGCGCGTTCAAAGCAGCCATCCGCCTGCGCAACGTGTCTTGCTGTAACGGTGTCAGTCCTCCGCTGCGATTTTCCTGCGCCCGTATCTCAGCCATCTGTTGACGCAGACTCTGCACCTGTTCCGGCGACAATCTCCCCAGGCTCAGTCCCTGGTCGATTCGCGATTGCAGATACAGCCGCTGATTTTCCAGGTTTGTCAGTGAACTTATGTGATCACTTTGGATCTTGCCGGTGCTGGCCATTTGATTGCTTACGTTCTGTTCGACAGTGCGCAGCCGATCGACTAGATCTCGGGCTTCGCTGACGGTCAAGCCGACGCTGCGAGCGCGGGTTTGCATGGATTGGACCATATCAAGTTGCTGCGAGAGAGCGGACATTTGCTGTGGCGTCAGCCAATGGCGCGCCGTGGCAATGGAAATCTGCGAACGCAGCTGGGAAATCCGCGTATCAATGTTGGCTCTAACCAGCTTCTGATTCGACAAAATATCGCCGGCATTTTTGCCCTTCGTGATCGTATCCATCTGTTTGTCGAGCTCGGTAAAGGGTACCTGCGCTTTCGCAGCTGGTATGCCTACCGTGCAACTGAGCGCGAGAATGGCTGCCACAGCCAAATCCATGCGTGAGCGTCCGCTACTCAAACTCATAAGCGCCTCCGTCGTTCCGAATCTCTGCTGCGCGCGACGGTTGAGTACGCGGGCGAGTTCCAAAGCGTAGGGCGACCGAATTAAGCTTGTTATTGCCTCATTTCGTCGGCGGCGCGCTCGAGGTCACGGATGAGTCCGTTCTCAGTTGCAAATTTCACAATTAGGGGGCTGCGCGGATGCCAGCCAATGTTGAGCAGATGAAGCAGATGTTCTTTGGGAGTGGCGCTCTGTTTGCTGCGGCCCAGCTCAGCTTCATTGGTTGTATTGTCAGCCATTTATTTCGCTCATCCGTTTATTACATCTTGCTCATTAGTTTCTCACGTCAAAGCAAGCAAATACTATGTTTACCAAACTGTTAGGAAAAACGGAACCCGTTTGACCCTCTGCTCCCCTATTTG
>DATNQY010000336.1:0-7593 GCA_036703785.1 Candidatus Obscuribacterales bacterium | reverse complement strand
GTCCGGTCGAACGTTCGATGCAGTGATCGACACCTGCGGATACCGGCCCGAAATCGTTGCGCACTCGGTCAACGCTCTTCGCGGATCGGTGGGACGTTATATCTTCATCTCAACGGTGTCGGTTTATGGCGAGTTTTCTGCAATCGGAATCAACGAAGAAGACGAGATCAAATACACAGCACCGGGAGAAGAAGGAGATTATGGGAGCCTGAAGGCTGATTGCGAACATGTCGTCACCGAGCTGATGCCCGAGAATTCCATCATCGTCAGGCCCGGTCTCATTGTCGGACCATACGACCCCACCGATCGTTTCACTTACTGGCCGGCACGATTTGCGCGAGGTGGAAAAATATTAGTGCCCGACCGACTCGATCGCCTCATTCAGTTTATCGACGTGCGCGACTTGGCTGCGTTTGTGCTGATCCTGGCAGAGGCGCAAGAGCGAGGCATTTTTATCGCCACGGGTCCCGATCAACGAGTAACTCTCGGCGACTTTCTCGACGCATGCGACCAAGCCGGAAAAGCAGTTTGCGAGTTAGTTCGAGTCGAAGAAGCGGTGCTGGAGAAAGCGGGAGTCGCACCGTGGAGCGAACTGCCGTTATGGGTGCCAGCCTCAAAGAAAGATTACGCCGGCATGATGCGGCTGGATCGCAGCAAAGCGGTGGAAGCCGGACTGAAATGCAGACGGATTGAACATACGATAGCCGATACACTCAAGTGGGATCAGACACGCGACCCATCGATGCCGAGAGCGGCAGGCCTATCGGAAGAACGCGAAGCGGGACTGTTGCGCCAACCGAAGCTCAACCTCAAACCGGGCAAGGGTCCGCCGCCGCGCCCTCCAGCCACCGGCAATGTATGAATAGATTATTCACACGAAATCTAAAGATTCGAGTACAGCCGTGCAACCGGGCGCTTGAGAACCGCTATAATGCCTGGGACTGACGCGCAAAACTGGGCGTCAAATAACCCTGGCAAGGAATCCCTCAATGATAGTCGTCGACAAGGTCACCAAGCAATTCGGCTCCCGCACGCTGTTTGAAAACGTAAGCGTGACTTTTAGCACCGGTCACCGCTACGGCTTGACCGGTCCGAATGGCGCCGGTAAGTCAACGTTTATGAAAATTCTCTCCGGCGAGATTGAACCGTCCAATCGGGGCACGGTCAAGCGTCCGCGCCAAGTCGGTGTATTGAAGCAAGACCGCTTCGCCTATGACGCCGAGCGCATCATCGACACTGTCGTGATGGGCAATGAGACTTTATGGAATGCATTTAAGGAAAGAGATGCTCTGTGCGAAGTCGCCGACTTGACTGCAGAGCAGACCACCCGGCTGTGCGATCTGGAGTCAATCATCGCTGATGAGGACGGCTATAGCGCCGAGTTTACAGCGGCAGAGATACTGCGAGGGATCGGCATTGAGGATGCGCAACATACTGAATTGATGAGTACGCTGCCCACCGATTTCAAATTTCGCGTGCTGTTGGCCCAGGCTCTGTTCGGTGGACCTCAAGCCTTGCTGCTCGATGAACCCACTAACCACCTTGATCTCGATACCATTCATTGGCTGGAAGAATTCCTGCACGAATACGAAGGAACGATGATCGTCATTTCGCACGATCGGCATTTCCTCAATACTGTGTGCACGCACATTGCGGATATCGATTACGATACGGTCATCGTCTACCCCGGCGGCTACGACGATATGGTCGCGCAAAAGATTCAGGCGCGCACGACCATCGAAGCAGATAATCGCGAGAAAGAAAAGAAGATTGCCCAGCTTCAGGAATTCGTAGCTCGATTCGGAGCCGGACAACGTTCCAGCCAGGTACAATCGCGTCGAAAAGAGATGGCCAGATTGGCACCGCAGGAATTGAAAAGATCCAACATCCAGAGGCCATACATTCGTTTCGCTCAAGAGCGAGCGATCGGTCGCGAAGTGCTCACTGTGAAAGGGCTGACGAAAGCTTTTGACGGCAACAAGCCCTTGTTCAAAGATGCGCGATTCGAAATCTTCCGCGGCGACAAGGTAGCCATCATTGGCGCCAATGGGATCGGCAAGACGACCCTTCTGCGCTGCCTGATTGGAGAATTGGAGCCGGATCATGGCGAGATCAAGTGGGGAGACAACACAAGCTGGAGTTATTGCCCACAAGACTTCCACAGGGAGATCAAAGAAGGCTTTACGGCGCTCAGCTGGTTGATGCAGTTTTTCACCGGCGATGACAGAGACGATGTGGTGCGCGGCTTGCTGGGACGGATGCTCTTCTCAGGCGACGATAGCATGAAGTCCACCGACTCGCTGTCCGGCGGTGAAGAAGCCCGGCTGCTGATGTGTCGTATGATGATGCAGAAAAACCCAATCCTGATCTTCGATGAACCCACGAATCATTTGGATCTCGAATCCGTCTCTGCCCTGGCAGAGGGACTTTCCGACTTTCCAGGAACCGTCTTCGTCGTATCACACGACCGCGATCTGATTTCCCAGGTGGCGTCGCGCATTATCTCAATAACGCCCGACAAGTTGACGGACTTTTACGGCACGTACGATGAGTATCTTGAGAGCCTGCAAAAAAACAAGGCGAAATCGCCGCCCGCCGGACGGATTGCCGTCGGTGGCGGCGTCAAATAGCCCAGGTCGCGATACAATGCCCATAGAGGCATTGCTGTGGCACAAACCAACCGAATAGTTTCCGCCTTATGTTTGGCAGCTTTTCTTGCTCTGGGTAGCGGCATTGCATTAGCGCAGCAAAGCAATGATGCGGTGGATTCCAACGCGGTTGCAACTCCGCCGCCGGCGCAACAGCAGCAATCGCTGCCGCCGCAGCCTCCGACGTTTTTTGTACGTCCGCAGCAAATGACACCGCCTTCCACTACATCCAGTCCCACAGCTGGTCAATTCCTGGGCAAGTTTCTCAAATCAGACTTCTTCAGCGGTCAGTCGCATAATATCCTGCAGCTTTCGCCCACCGATCAGCGCGCGCTTTCCAATTCGGATTTGATGATCGTCATCGATCATTCAGGCTCGATGAAAACACGCGATTGCCCTGGCTTCAGCTTTCCAGGCGGGCTCAACTCGCGCCTGCAGTGGGTAGTGGATGAACTGACAATTTTCTCCAATCAGATCATCGCCTCAATGCCGCATGGATTTTCGTTGATCACCTTCGACAATAATCCCGAAGTGTTCCAAATTTCCAACGTCGATGAATTGAATCAAGTGCTGAGCAGTCTGAGACCGGGCGGCGGTACTCGCCTCGAGGCCGCCCTCGGAAAGGCTTTCCAAATTCACAGAGCGCACATGAATCAGCCGCTACTGATCGCGGTGATCACAGACGGCGAAGTAAACGTCCGCGAATCAGAACAAACAATGGCCCAGGGGACGCGCGAATTTCCACCGCCCTGTGGCGTGGCGATCACAATCTTGCAAGTGGGTGCTATTGCCGAACAAACCACTGCCGGACGGATTCAAGCGCTCAGCTCGATACTGCCGATGGGCGCGCTGTACCAACCTCTCACCGGTGTGCCATTCTCCCAACTACGCCGCTGGGGACTGGGCAATGCAGTGCTCTTCGCGTTGCGTTCGAGTATGAGCCACCGCTAGTTCACTTTGCACGCCAATGTCGATGCTAACAGCCGCGTTCAGTGCCGAGAAAGCATATGAAACGGCCCTGCTGCATTAGCAAGCAGGGCCGTTTGTGCGAGGAAAGAAGCGCTTATCAGGCTGCGCTTTGCTTACGTGGTTTCCAATCAGTCAGACTGCAAACGTTATCGGAACACTCGACCGTTTGCTTGGTCGCCTTGTCCACACGTGGAGCAGTCTTGAGGTGAGTTTTTAAATCACTGCAGACTCTCGCTATCGTCTTTTTGATCGGTTGCTCGCGTTCGTTCATTGTCGGGATCCCCCGCTGTTCACAGAACAGTTATACGAAGAAAGCCAACTGGGTTATAGCGGGGAAACGTTATAAACAGGTCGGTATTTTCCCGAGTTTCTAGAACATAGGCCTATTTGCAAACCGTGACAGCCACTGAAATCCTGCCGAGCTCAGCCTACCAGCATTTTCATGCTGTTGCCTAAACAAACCAGCAGAATAACCACCGCAATGTTGACGCAGATAAGAGCGGTGAGGATGCTTGCACCAATCATCAACTGACAGGAAATCAATGCGTGCCGCTTCGACATCGTCCGAAGAATGCCCATACGGTGTCCGACAAACCAGAGTAACGGCAAGAAGTACAACAAATCAACGGCGCCGAGCACTATCAAATTGATAGGACGAAACGGCGTGAAGCCACCGGCGCCCAATCGTGTACGCAGCCATGCCCAATCCTGTTCGTAGGCGGCGACACAGATCACAGCCAGTCCTACGAAGAGAAAGACCGAAAGAACTCGGCTGGAGAATTTATCTTCGTCGCGCAGAACAATTGACTTGTCCGAGACGGCCTCTCTCATGAAGCCCCAGGTCTCAGCGGCAGATTGCCAAACTGAGTTTCGCTTATGATCGCTCGGTGCCGTCGTGCTCTGCTCGCCAGATAGATTCGCCTCGCTCTGATCGTCGGTGGTCATGGTGCATCCTCACAACTGTGTGCCCATATTGTTGCACGGCGCGTCCTTGTGAGCCAGCAATTAATGGAACTAGCGTCAGTACGCCGCGTCACTCGATCGGCGCTTTAATGGCGCGCGTCGCACGCTGGAGGAACGTAAATGCAATCAATGAATGATGCCGCAAGCAAATTGAACGGTCTTTTGAAAGGCGAGATCTCTGCCGTGGAAACGTACAATCAGGCTATCGATGCTGTAAAAGATCCGGCGATTACTTCAGTATTGCAGGACAACCGTAGCTGTCACGCCGACCGCGCTCAAGTTTTGACCGAAAAGATTGTCGCGATGGGCGGCAAGCCGGCTCAAGACTCGGGCGTTTGGGGTGCCATTTCAAAAATAGCCGAAGGTGGTGCCAAAACATTTGGCGAGAAGTCAGCAATCGGCGTACTTGAAGAAGGCGAGGATAAGGGACTCGACCAATATCGCAAACTTGCTGAAGACGATGACCCGGCCGTTCGCACAGTAGCGCAAACACTCATCGACAGGCAAGAAGGCACTCACCGCAAGATGAGCGAACTCAAGCACGAGTTGGGATCGTAACCGTTGCGATCACCACCGACGGCGTTGTCATTCGCTCACAGGGAGTTCCCTGGGGCTACAATCGGACAGTATGTCCATATTAAAATGCCAGCGGAACTTCCGGCGAATGATACTGTATAGATGGAATCGTATTTCAAACCATAGCTCAATCTGACATCTTTAGCTCGCTCGGCACATTATTTCCGTTTTGCAAGTATTCTTTGACGCGACAGAAGCCTAAAGCCAATGCGGCATAGATCTTTAGTGCCTCGTTCCATCGCCCTTCGCCGCCGGCATGCTCAAGTTCAAGAGAAAGTTTCGCCATTTCGCGCGCGCTGACTGCGTAGCTGGATCCCTTCAGCTCGTGAGCAGTATAGGCCACCATGGAAGCGTTCTGTTCGCCGATGGCAGCCTTTAACTGTTGTAGCAACGTCTCGGTGACATCCAGAAACAGGTGCAAAATCGGTTGCAGATCTTCCATCTCGTAGAGCAATTTCAATCGAGCGCTATCAATTGGATGTTCGCCCATAGCCTCCATCGCCTCGGATTGTTGGTCGTCCGCTATCACCGCTGCAGTCGAGAGCTGCATCCAGCGCTCTACCTTGTGTAACAGTATCTCTTTAGCAATCGGCTTGCTGATGTAATCGTCCATGCCGGACAGTAGGCATTTCTCGCGCACTCGATCTTCACTTAGAGCCGTCACCGCGATAATTGGTGTGTGAATGGCTTTATCAAATTCGTAGTCCCGAATTTTCTGCGTTGCCTCGAACCCATCCATTTCAGGCATCATCACATCCATTAAGATCACCGCGTACCGATTACGCTGAGCCATCTCGACCGCCTGTCGTCCATTGGCGGCCACGTCGGATGCAAATCCCATGTGATCCAAAAGCAGCTGTAGTACTTTCTGGTTGACTGGGTGATCATCAACAACCAGAACGGTCGCAAGATTGTTTGTCATAGCGTGATACCATTTTGCGTCCAGAGCCGTTTTCACTCTAACGCAACTCCGAAGCGGATTTAGAGCACTTTCAATACTTGCATGGCTAACACGAACGCCACTGGCGATATCCCTGGCTCCCGCGATGCAATCTTAATTAAACGACTCTGCAGTGTCGGCTATTTGCCCTGTTGTTTAGCAGAGTGAAACGTGTTGATTAGCTCGCGTGCCAACCGTCCCGCCTTGACACCGTTGCCGGCACGGATCGCCTCGAGAATCGGCTCGTGCGCGTCGGCCAAATGCTCCAACTCTTCTTCTCCGATGCGTCGCTTGATGGTAGCGATGAAGCGGCTTTCCAGCACAACTGAGTTCCATAATTCTGCGAGCAATTCGTTGCCGGCCGCTTCCACTATGAGCCGGTGGAACTCCATATCGTGGTGGGCGTAGCGCTTCAGATCTCGTCGGGAAGCAGCCTGCTGGGACAATTGCAATTGCTTCTCCAAAAGCTCAGTTTTATCCTTCAATTTTGGCGCAGCAAGCTCAGCGGCGAGTTGTTCGAGAACCGAGCGAACCTGGTAAGAGTCCTCGATTTCCTGCTCAGTGATTTCCCTGACTCGAGTACCTCTGTACTGCTGTGATTCGACCAAACCGAGCGCTTCCAAATCCCTTAGAGCCTCGCGGACCGGCCCCTGGCTGGTCTCTAGCTCCTGCGCAATCTGTAGCTCGATGAGGCGCTCGCCCGGCGCATATAGACCGTCAAGGATACGCCCCATGAGCGCTTCCTTGACGTATTCGCGAGTCGACTGTCGCTTATTGATCTGCTTCTTCACAACCATTCATAACCCTGCCACTTCGAGTATGATAACTGATAACCTATTATCAATTATCAATAATCGGTAATTCCACAGGAGGTACTTGTAATGACCATGCAAAAAACAGCCCCAGAGGCCGTAACAGCCGCTCCACTGGTGCTTCCTGTGAACAGACAGCCTGTGCTCGACTTACTCATCAAGACTGGCGAGCTAAACCACCATCGATACATGATTTCTTTCGGACTGACAGGCGCACTGCTCGGATGCACTCTCGGAATTGTGCTGCTGCCGCATGTTGCCCATCGCGACATCAGTTTTCCTGGGATACTGCCGATCGCGACAACCTACATTGGCTTGGCACTCGGCTTCTTTCTCGCCGGCGTGCGGAAGGCTATCCTGAGAGAAAGCTCCACGCCGAAGACTATTAATGACGGGAAGAGGGTTCACCGTGTCTTCGCTGACTACAAAGAAGCAGAGCAGGCGCTAATCGCCCTTGCCGGCATCGGAGCGCGGGCGGAACAGTTAATCGTAGTCGGACTCGACTGCGACGAACTGAGAAATGCGATCGCACCGATCTGCACGGTTCGATTCAACAAGCTTATATTGGTTCTCGGTGCGGTAGGCACCGTAGTCGGAGCACTCGGCGGCCTGCTTGCTTGCCCTACCGCCGCACCCTCGTCCGTCGCGCAATTTGTCGCTCATTCGATGGCAGGTCTATGCGGTG
>DATNQY010000335.1:0-20561 GCA_036703785.1 Candidatus Obscuribacterales bacterium | reverse complement strand
TGTTGCCAGCCTGGACGCGGTGCCGCTGTCTCCAATACCGCTGTCTTCAGCTCCTCTAGAATCAGTGCCCGCCAGCATTTCCCCGGTAGATGTCGCGGCAGCAACGGCAAAGCTCGCCTCACTCGGTTCCGCTCCGCTCACCGGACTTGGAAGCATGCTTGAACCGCCCGTGGTGCCCGCTGCGCCTGCGGTTCCCGGCGCGCCCGCGGTCCCGGACAAAGAACAGTCAACGGTTTTGCAGCCTGGCTCTGTCATTGTTGCCAGCCTGGACGCGGTGCCGCTGTCTCCAATACCGCTGTCTTCAGCTCCTCTAGAATCAGTGCCCACCAGCATTTCCACGGTAGATGTCGCGGCAGCAACGGCAAAGCTCGCCTCACTCGGTTCCGCTCCGCTCACCGGACTTGGAAGCACGCTTGAACCACCCGCGGTGCCCGACACGCCTGCGGTTCCCGGCGCGCCCGCGGTCCCGGACAAAGAGCAAGCGACAATCCCGCAGCCTGGCTCGATCCTCGTTGCAAGCCTCGAATCGGCGCCGTTGTCTCCATTGCCACTGTCGCCGGCAGCGATGGAACCCATTCCGATAGGCAATACAGCTTCGAACCCATCGGCACCGGATGTGGTGCTGAATCGATTAGAAGAACCGAGAACTCAAGCGAATATTCAAGTTGCGTCGGCAGAACGACGACCTCTGTTTGAACCTGTGCGACATCTGGTTGGCCCCGGCGGCCGCCCTGACGAAAAGGTAGAATCGGCGCCGGCGCCCGCCTACTTCGTCCGCTTCGGCGGCAGCAAAATGCTCGCAAAACAACAAAGCGACACCCCCATAGAGCAGATCCGCGCTGTAAGGTTGCTCACCTCTGATCTCACCAGCGCAACAGCTACACCGGGTAACGTATCTGCATATGTTCTCGGACAGTTGCTAGCCCGTCAATCGAATGGAGTCGGCGTGGGTTCGACCGCTGCAGCGGCTTTGGGCCAATTGCTCAGCACACAGTTGGATACTACAAATGCGACGACAGCCAACAAACAAGTCGGTATCTCAAGTGGTGGCACGAGCGACACCATTGATGTTCGCGGCAGGTTGATTGGCGCCGCACCGATTGACTCGATGAATCCGCAAAGCAAGGGCGCTACAGCTCACATTGAGCGCGACATTGAGTCCGAAGGCAAATCGGTAGATCACACTCCGGGAACAAGGAAAGCATCCGGTGATGAGATCACATGGGAATCCGAAGAAACCAGAAAGATTCACGACGATAAAGGAGAACTTATCGTCAGCGGCAAACGCCCAGGCGGAAAAGCAGGCAGCGGACTTGACGCAGAAGAGGACGAGCGAATAGACGAAATCGAGGAAAAAGGACGCGGCTTCGGTGGTGGTGGCAGCTCCACTAAATCACAGACTTCCAATAATGATCCAACTGGCGCTTCCGGTCAGCAGTCAAGCAATACCGATCCAGACCAGAAGAATACCGGCACCACAAAGGGCAATCAGGCACAGAGCAATGACGACCTGGATTCCGGTCAGTTGTCGGAATTAGTGCGTGAATTGAGAGGCAGGCCCACGGGCACTACAACCACGCGGCGTCCGATTCGAACGGAGCCGCAAGGATTGCGTTTCGAGAAAAGGCGCCGATACAAAATTCGGCTGGCCGACACACTCGAAAGCATTGCTCGGCGTGAGCTGGGCAACGTGAAAGCGGCGCCGCTTATCCTGCGAATCAATCGACCCACAGTAATGTCCAATGACGGCGCCATTGTATTGAAGCCGGGGATTTACATCATTTTGCCAAGCCACGGCGAGTGTCTGCGCCATTTGGCGGAACAGGCATTGTCGGAAGAAGCGAAACTGGTTCTTTATGTAGACCCCACTTCGTCGAGCGGCGCACCGACGTACGTTTGTCGCTTTGGTGAAACGCTGATCTCGATCGCGACAAGACATGAGCAGCTTGGCGACATCAGATTTTGGGCGCTGCTTGCGCGCGTCAACAATCTCAGCGAAAACACAGATCGAGCGGGAGAACCGATTTCCAAACTGCGGCGCGGGCAGCGCCTGCTGCTGCCGACCAAAGATCAGAAAGCAATATTTCTGCGTCAGCTCACACAACAAATCCAGGATGCTCTGTCCAACGATGACGCGCCGGTTTATGTTCAACCTCCGGGTGGACACACAACGGCGCCGAGCTCTGCGCACCGGGAGCCGAGCCCGGCTGTACAGCCGCATCCCGAACGCGGAGAGCATGACGCCGGTATAGCTCCGCCTGACGGGCACACCGCCGGATCGAGTGCTCCGTATAAACAACCGAACCCTGACGGACAGCCGCATACGAAACCTGTGGATCGACCAGTCGTTTCTCCTCAAACTGTGCGCACGGTGGCGTCAAATCAGCAGGGTCGTTCCGGTGAAGAGTCTAATACGCAGCCAGCCGGCACGAGCGATGTATCAAAATCAAAAAGGGCCAGTAGCAATCAGCCATCGGTATACGTTCGACCACCGAAGAAGCCGGATGCTCAGGCGAATTCCGTACACTTGCCGCCGCTTCCGCTTGATACTGCGCTGGCGACGAAAAACTACGAGACGCGTGTGGTATCACAAGGAGATCTTGGCGATACCAACGACAACCTTAAATTGGCACTCGAATTGAGAATTGGCGACACATGGACGCCGGTCGTCCAATATCGCGTCCGGGAGTGCCAATCGTCCGTATCCGCCTACACAAGCTCCGGCAGGCAGCGCACGTTAACCATCGACCTGCCGAACCGCGCTGCCCGCGAACTTGCGGAAAACGACTTAACCGCCAATGCCTCTTCCTATTGCCAGCGGTACCTGGCGAATCAGCTGCCATTCTAGAGATGGCGCGGCCGAACCATTGAGGGTGCCAACGACCTTATCGTGGCAGCTCCGACGATTTTTCGGAGACACCCTAAAAAATATTTGTTATGGCATAATGCCCCTGTTGACTTACTCGGTGAAAACATGTCCGTTCAAGCCGCAAACACAATCGAAGAAAGCTGGACGATAATTCACGGCTGGCTTGAACAAAACGCGCCTGAAATTCTGGCGAACCTCAATAACGCCGCCGATCAACAAGCGGTTACCAATCTTGAGAGCACGATTCAGATCACCTTGCCGCCTGACTTCGTAGCATCAACGCGAATTCATGATGGACAAACAGATCAGTCTATTGGTTTTGAGGAGGGTGGCGAGTTTCTATCGCTCAAACGCATTGCCGATGAGTGGAAAGTTTGGAAAGAGCTCTTAGACTCGGGCGACTTTGCCGGCATCACTAGTGAGCCCGTAGGTGCGATCAAAAATGATTGGTGGAACCCAAAATGGATACCGTTTACATACGACGGGTCGGGCAATCATCTGTGCATCGACCTTGATCCCGCGGCCGGTGGAACACCCGGACAAATAATAACAATGTGGCACGACGATGCGGACAGGCGAATTGTCGCACCCAACTTCCAAACTTGGCTAAGCAATCTTGCAATCGGCTTGCAAAACGGCGATTTCGTCTATTCCGACAACTACGGTGCTATCGTACCGAAGGAAGACGCTTAAGCTCACTCACATGGCTGAGGCATGCCGGAACCTGCCAAGCTCAAGGCAGTCCCATTACGTGGAGCTAGAGCACGCACAAGCGCTTTTAAATGAAGATTGCTACGTATAACGTAAATGGCGTCAACGGGCGCCTCCCCGTCTTGCTTCGGTGGCTCAAGCAGAGCGCACCGGATGTGGTGTGCCTGCAAGAGCTTAAGACAAGTGATGAAAAGTTTCCTGTTGAGCCAATTGCCGATCTAGGTTATGAGTCCGTATGGCACGGACAAAAAAGCTGGAATGGAGTCGCGATCCTGTCCAAATCAGAACTCGATCTCCACGAAGTGGGACGCGGTCTGCCAGGCGACCCTTCTGACGAACAAAGTCGATATATCGAAGCACGCGTGAATGATATTCTCGTTTGCTGTGTGTATGCTCCCAACGGTAACCCTGCTCCCGGACCAAAGTTCGATTACAAATTGGCGTGGTTGGAGAGGCTTATCGACAAAGGAAAAACTCTGGTGAAGAAGAAAACGCCGGTGGTTCTTCTCGGCGATTACAATGTGGTGCCGACGGATCTCGACGCGTATAAGCCGGAGCGATGGGTAAACGACGCAGTTTTTTTCCCTGAGGCGAAAGAGGCTTTTAAGCGGCTGGTCGACGAGGGGTGGACAGATTCCATCCGCCAGTTATATCCCGACGAGAAGATTTTTACGTATTGGGATTACTTTCGCAATGCATTCAGCCGCAACGCAGGAATCCGCATGGATCACATTCTTCTCAACCCTGTTCTTGCTAAACGGCTGGAAGCTGGCGGCGTCGACCGTGACGTTCGTGGCTGGGAAAAAACAAGCGACCACGCGCCCGTGTGGATCACGCTGGACGAATAGGACGAGCTATTGTTGGAGCCATCGACGGACAACCCTGCCGTCCTCAACGTTGCACTACAACTTGCCATGGTGGCGTCACCCATTGGTCTGTGGGTGAGTCGGGCACGGCGAGCCGAAGCCGGTGACCGCCCGGAGCCAGATCCGCGGCTCGCAACACCGCGAGAAAGCCGCAATCTTTGAGGCGTTCGTCTTGGAGAGCAGAGGCAACGTCCCGGCGAGAAATACCGTAGTGCACCGGCACCAGTTGCTTGTTATCTACAGATAGAAAAACCGATCGCGGCAAACCTGATCGATCCTTATTCACAATCCAGCCGGCAACCGTGATCAGCTCCTTAGTTTTTGAATCGACCACCATGTGTGACGAGGGAGGGTTCCCGCAGACAGCATCTACCGCAAACCAGGGAAGCTCTGCTTGCGTAGCGGCGTGCACCGGAGAAGCATCCAAGCGGTACTCGACTGTCCTTGGTTGCTCCTCCCAAACAACCGACATTTCCGGTTTGAGAAAGGTCGGTGACAAGCATGAGAGCCGGAAATTCGTAATACGATCAAAAGCATGTCCCTGAAAGAGAGCGTCCAGCTGCCTGATATCGGTGGGCAAAAAATTCAGCAGCACGCCTTCCTGCAACGCGCTGCGTACAACTCTATATCTATGTTGCGCGCCACTGGCGAACTTTAAGTCAATGTCCATCTCAGGTGTTTGATAAATCGCCGCGCTCAACATTCCGAGCCACGAACGCTCGACGTGAATATGTCCGTAGAGGAGTCCGTGTGCCGGGGGCACTGTTATCCAGCTGTCGACTCGTGCCCGGGTAAGGTTGGGCAACAGGCACCAGTTGGTGGACGTGGGGGCAGATTTTACCAACGCCAGACTGCTTATACGGCGAGGTCCGATTGGCTGATAGTTCGACAAAAGTGCACGCCACGTCTGCGGATTACTGAAAAACGTATGGCGCTGATCGATTTCGTCCAATCCGGCAAGCACCACTTTCGGGGCGTTCGTTCCAGTAAAGTGCGCAGCGCTGATTTTGTCCAGGTAGGAAGTGGAAGCCGCGTATATTTGCAGGGTCGGATTAGGATTCCATATCAGACGGTTGGCGGCGCAAACAGCCAGTGCTGCCGGCACTACGTCGACGTCGGCGTTCCGCTTCTTTATTTCCGCCAGTGTATCCGAATCAAGCCGCATTGGCTGAAGCACTATTTCGTTTTGTCGCTGCTCTTCCGTCATAAGGCTGCGCCAGTGCAGCAACTGTCGAATATTTTCCGTGCCCTGACGGCAGCATAAGGTATCCGCGCTTTGAGGCAGCACCAATAGCCATGGCATTCCCCAGCTTAAAACCGCAGCGCAGAAAGCCAAACCCGAGGCGAAGGCAGCTATGGTGGCTCGCTTGCTTGTGGCAAACGCAGCCAACAACGCCAGTACGGTTATGATCTCGATGACGAAAGCGACCTCGTGCCCGAGATCTTGTCTGACGAACCCGTGCTTGAAAGAAATAAGCACACACGGAAAAAAGATAAATGCGGGCGCATACATGCTCTTCTTTCTAACACCCAGAAGTGCGACTGCAATGCAATAAGCAACGACAACTACGCAGCCTGTGATTAGTTGCACCGGTGATGCCGGCAGTGTCGACGCGTCGGCATAGCCGCCGATTATCTCCGCCGTTCCATAAGCCCAAAGCCAGAGATTGCGAATCGAGTGTAAAAGCAAACACGACAGGATTGCAAAAACAGCAACGTATGCACTCACGGCGCCGGCGATCCAGCTCCTTGCTGTGTCGCTCTGGGCGCGATGCCAGCATACTGCCGATGCTACCACGGACAAAAGAGCGCCCACGCCGAGATTCGCTTTCATAAACGCGCAGCAAGCGGCAAGCACTCCCATCGCAAGCGCCAAAATGAAACCGGCAGACGGTACAACCAACGCCGTCGCTCCGAGCGTGCTCACTAAAAGAGCAAGCGAAATCTCCGTTCCGTGATGTCCAAACGAAACACCAAAGCACATTAGCAACGAAAACAGAGATGCTTGCCAGAGTGGTGCCTTGTGTCTCCACAAAACTAGAAACACCAGACTGAGCAAAACTATCCTGCTCAGCAATGCAACAGATACACCCGCCACCTGGTTAAATCCCATATTCAGCGGTTCTATCAAGAAACCGAGTGGTCCGAATGTGAACACCGCCTTTTCGCCGAAGGGCGTGCCACTTGCAGCGAGATAATTCAGAGCCCAGCGCAAGTGTCCGTCTATGCTGCCGTCAAGTCCGCACATGACCTTCGGAAAGGTGGCAACGACGGTGTACAGGAAAAGTGCAGCCCATGCAGCGATGTACGTCCACGAATACGAGGACGGGGACGGCGCAGAAGCTGCGAGAGCGCGCTCAGCACTTGTCGATTTGAGAAGCTGCATGGCGACACCGAGTGCAGTTTTCACCGTTGACAAGTTTATTCTGGCAAAAACGTCGGATATTCAAATTACACGGCTCTCAGGTGCCGCGTCGCTTCTGAATTTGAGATCGCCAGGTTAGTGCATTCCACCCGGCAAGATATGCGGCGAACCATCGCCGCCACTGGTGTAATCCCGTGGCGATTGATATGAGCCTTTCTCGAAATCTTCGAATTTCGGCCTTCTGAAAACGCCGCTGCGGTGCCAATTTTCATCGGGCTCAGCGATACCGCGGACTACAGCAATGGAACAAGGCCCTATACGCGCCAGCTCTTCGGACACGCTGCCAAAGATCATTTTTTGCAATCCGACGCGGCCGTGTGAGCCTATCACGATTAGATCGGCGTGATGCTGGTGCACCAGGCTGATAATGCCGTCAGTCGGATCGCCGGTGCGTACATCCATAACGATATTATTTGTGTGCAGCACTGTGGACAGCAACTGCGCTCGCGAGAGGAGGCTTTCCTTGGCCACTCCTCTGGCGCTCTCGTGCTCGAGCACGCTGGCAAGAATAAACCGAGTATTCGGCATCCATCGGAAGTTAAGCAACCATTGAATCGCGACGTCTGCGTAGACAGAATCGTCCACCGGCAAGAGCACCGTCTTGAAACCGCCCTGCGCATCGCTCACGGTGTCATAGTTGGTTTTGGCGACGAACACTGGGCAATGCGCGTGACTGATAATTGATTCTGCAATGTCGTGTTCAAAGAATCGAATATCTTTAGCGCGCGGAGCAGTGGCGGTCAAAATTAAGTGCGCGCCAACTTCGCGTGCGAAGGCAACGATCTCGACTTTCGGATCGCCTTCTCTAATAAAGAATGTCACCTCGCAAATCGGAAGGGCATTGCGCAGTTCAACCGCCAATGATTCTATTTCGCGCAAAGAGCCCGGGATTGCAGCCTGAGCATCCGGTGACGAAGTCCAACGAGGAACAACGGTTACCAACGTTATTTCTGTTCCTTCATACCACTTCATGCCCATGAGCACGTCGAACATCGACTGCGTGGCCGGCGTGTTATCGATTGGAACAACTACCTTCATATAATCTCCTATCCAAGGACGAGCCCATCATAGACCTCGATGCGGCTTTTGCAAGCGAACCTCCACCACCGGTGATACCATTTGTCATTTGCTTTTCTTCGTGAAGCATCTTAATGAAGCCGCATACGCCCGCCTGACGGGACGTTTCAAGGTTCCCGGCTGATTCGTAAAAGTTGGGATCGCTTTATGAACTTGAGGTTCATTAAGGAAATCGGTACAGCGAAAGGCTGTGAATCAAGTCGAATGCGACCCCGGTTGTTCTCGTACAGAATATTCCCCGAATATTCCTGTGTGTTCGCCGATTTCCGCGGTCAAGTTTGCGAAGGAAATCGCCAGTTGCGCATAAATAGCCAGTGCACGCTGCCATTCCGAAGATTTCACAGCCTCTTGGAGTTGTTTGGAACGCTGTGCCATTTCCTCGGCACTGACTGCGAAGGCAGAACCTTTGAGCTCATGCGCGATTCTTATCGCCTCATTCAAGTTCTTGCTATGGATGGCTGCCTTGAGTTCAGCCAGCAATGCCTCGGTGGCAGACAGAAACACTTTGAGTACGTCTGATAGCTGATCTGTTCCATATAAAAGCCGCAGTCCTTCTCTATTAATTGGATCGCCGCTGCCTGCCGCGCGCTCCACATTCGATTTGAACTCGGAGAGAATTTGAGCAACCGGCTGCTGCAACCACCGTTCGAGTCGCTCGCGCAAGACGTCCCTGCCCACGGGCTTGAGAATGAAATCGTTCATCCCTGCCGCCAAGCACTTGTCGCGAGCCTCGGCCAAATCCAGCGCAGTAACAGCGATAATCGGCGTGTTGCGCCCGGTGGCGAATTCTTGGTTGCGAATCCGCTTGGTCGCTTCATATCCATCCATATGCGGCATCATGATGTCCATGAGAATGGCACCATACGTGTGCGCGCTCGCGAGCTTGGCGGCCTCGTCACCGCTGGCCGCGACTTCCGAATTCAAGCCCATGCCCGAGAGCATATATTGCAATACCTGGCGGTTGGTCGGATGATCATCGACCACCAGGATTGGATAGTGCTCAGGCATGCCCGAAGTCATACAATCTCTCGCCGAACTCATGCGGGCTGTTCCGCCCGGCTCCTAAAACGAGGACTCCGAATGTTCAGACCAGCCGGACTGTCCATTGTTCCCCAACCATATCCTCTGCCTTGTTTGGTGCAGTCCAAGATCAACATAACCGAATAGTGGTACGGAACCTTTAACGTGCGCTCGCGCCTCATATGCCCAGTGTCTGCATGAGGAAGTCGACAGGACAGTGAGTAATACAGTTGAGGTCGTTTCTAGCGTCGTTGTCGCGGTCAGCTTTCTGACGATTGCGTCTGCGCTCATCGTTTACTCCTGGAAGCACCGCTCGCTCGCTTGGGCAAGAGGTTTGTTTTTGCCCGCGATATTTTGCCTCTTTGTTGGATTCAGCCGATCGGTACTCGTGATCCAGCCTCTGCATCAAATGCCGGGCATTCAAGCTACCGTTGATGCGTGCGTCTCCTTGCTTGGATTGTGCTTCGCCATTTTCATCTGGCCGCTGCTTGCGCGCACAGTAATTTTTAGCAACGAACGAGCCGTAAAGAACGCTTATTCTCAACTCCAGAGCACAAAGCAAATCTTTGAGTCGTTCATGAGTAATACACCGGCTGTAGCTGTAATCAAAGATCGGGAAGGACGCTACCTTTACGTCAACGACAGCTTCAAGAAATATTTCGCGAGCCGAACTGGCGATCCAATCGGAAAGACCGATGAAGAATGGCTGCCGCCTCAAACCGCGGCGGAGCTCAAAAAAAACGAGTGGCAAGTATGGCAAACAAAACAGCCCCAGGAGTTCAAGGAATATATCAGCGGCGGCGGTGGGCAATCAACTTACTGGTACTCCGTGAAATTTATCATCCAGGCGGATCCCGAACCGCTCATGGGTGTGATCGCAATGGACGTCACCAGCCAGCGACAAATGGAAGAACAACTTGCGCGCAATGAGCAGCTATTTCGACTGGCGGTTGCTGCGGTGAAGGAATACGCGATCTTCCTGCTAGATCCCGATGGAATCATCGAAACATGGAACGAGGGGGCGGCCCGAATAAAGGGATACAGCTCAGCCGAGGTTATCGGCAAAAATTTCTCCATCTTCTATTGTGAAAAAGCCCGCGCGAATGCAGTGCCGGCACGAGAACTCGAAATAGCTCGCACTGAAGGAAAATGCGAGACCGAAGGTTGGCGCATGAGGAAAGACGGGTCGATGTTCTGGGCAAGCGTTCTTATCACTCCTTTCTATGATCGAACGGGGAAACTTCGGGGATACTGCAAAGTTACGCGCGACATGACCAAGCAGCGTGAAATGGTCGAAGAGCTGGAACGCGCTCGCGATAAGGCAATTGAAGCATCGAGCCTGAAATCCGCGTTCGTGGCAAATATTAGCCATGAATTGCGCACTCCGCTAGCCGGTATTCTGGGCATGAATCAGGTGCTGTTGTATAAGGATTTAGATCCTGAAGAGCGACATATAGCGGAAGTGGTTCAAGAATCCAGCAAATCACTCTTAAATATTGTGAACGATCTGTTGGATCTGTCGAAGATGGAAGCAGGAACGCTCAAATTGAAGAACGCACCAATGACACTGCCGGTGGTGGTAGAAGAAGCAACCACCTTATTGCAGGCAGCGGCCGTCAGCAAGGCCATTGTACTCAATACCATCATCGACGGCCAACTTCCGGCCGGTATCATCGGTGATGCCGAACGAGTAAAACAGATCTTGCTGAACTTAATAGGCAATGCCGTAAAGTTTACTCAGCAGGGGCATGTAACCACGACGGTCAACCTGGTCGATCAGCAAGCCGATCACGTGCGCGTGTGCTTCACCGTGGTGGACACGGGCGTCGGAATACCAGAGGAATCCCAATCCAAACTATTTAGACCATTTGTGCAAGCGGACGTTTCAACCACTCGGCAATTCGAGGGCACCGGACTCGGATTGGCAATCAGCAAAAATCTAGTCACGAAGATGGGTGGACAAATCGGATTCAGCAGCAAGGAAGGTGTGGGTTCCACATTCTGGTTTACCATACCATTTCAAATTGCACGCGAGCAGCCCATTCCATTGAATCGAAAAACCACGACGCGATTTGCTCATAATGCGAAAGTACTCATTGTCGAGGACAATCCTGTTCTCAGCGAGATGGCGAAGCGGCAGCTGCAAAACATCGGACTGTCATCTGATCTTGCCGCGTCCGGTGAAGAAGCGCTGCGGTTATTGGGCGCCGCCAAGTACGACGCCGTCTTGATGGATTGCCATCTGCCGGGAATAGATGGCTTTGAAACAAGCGTACGGCTACGCAAGTCCGAAATCGGCATCGGAAGACGAACGCCAATCATTGCTATAACAGCCGGGGCAATGGCTGCTGACGAGGCACGCTGCCGGGCAGCGGGCATGGACGACTATTTGGCAAAACCCTTTACGGTCGAAGATCTGCGCAGCAAACTCATCAGATGGATTCCTTTTGTGTCCGAACCAGATACGAGGTCAGCCTGACTTAGGAATCGGACTCAAGGAACTCTTGGTCTTTTATGCGTCTATTGAACCGGAGGATTCCCCGCAATGGCAGCAGGCGATGAGATGATGCACGACCTTGAATGGCTCGCCTTTCTGGCACAGCAGTTTGGCTGGCAGCATATGGCTGAGCGCATCGCTGATGACGCACTCGAGTCGCAGCGGCGAGTGGATGAGCTCGAACAACGCAGGAATCAATTATTATCCCGCCGACGCCAAGGCGCCGCCGGAGATGCAGCAAGAGACGATGAGGCTGCTTAGCAACGCGTACCGGATTTTTTACTACTCGTAGACGCTGTCCTCGTCCGCTGACCGGATTAGGACTTTTAGATTGGGACGGGAGGGCTCATACACCCAGCGCAATAGAATCCTTCTCAGGTCGTCCGGCTTAAATGGCTTGCATAGATAGTCATCTAGACCGGCGCTTTTGCTTTCTATACGATCTGTCTGCTGGGCGCGTCCTGTCAGCGCGATAACGGGGATGTGCCGATTCCAGGCTTTCTCGAGTTCTCGAATACGCCGCGTGCATTCATAACCATCCATTTCCGGCAGCGTGATGTCCATGAGAATTGCAGCGAATCTGGTGGTTCTTATAGCCGCTATAGCGTCCTCGCCCGAGGATACCACCTGGGTCTCATAATCAAACTTTCGAACCAGCTCCGCAAGTGCTAGCTGTTCGTGCGGATTGTCTTCGACTATCAGTAACAATGGGCTTGCCATGGTTGTCCTGTATGTGCCATCGCGGAAACCGGCGTGCCGGGCCCGCCTTGTGGTGCACTTTCTAGATTCATAGTACGCGACCATCAACAAAAGGCGACACATGGTTTTCCCGTAAAACAATACTGGAAAGCCAGATGTCGTCCACGTTTTCACGCATCAGCTCGGTCACGAAAATGTTGTGCAAAAAGTTCGTTGCGGCTAACTAGGCAAGCCGACGAGCGGAATCCGGCAACCATTGTTGAGCGATGCGGCTATAGTCCGCCGGCTTCGCCAGATAGTCGTCCACCCCGGCGTCCATACAGTGCTCTCTGGTATCACTGGCGGTGGCGGCAACGATTGTCGTACGTCGCCCCAGCTCGGCTTCCGCTTCGCGAATTAGGCGTGTTGCTTCGAATCCATCCATTTCCGGCATATGGATGTCCATTAGAATAAGTGCGACATGGTATCGCTTGACCAGTTCAACAGCTGATTTTCCGTTGTCCGCAATCGTTATGTCCACGCCGTGCCGCGAATTTCCGCCTGCTGTGAAGACTGGTTTCCTTCTGAATCCGGCTTAGCCGGCCTTGAGAAAATTCACCGGCGAATCGACGCCCTCGGTCATGGTAGACAGTTCTTCATCCAATGCCTTCTGCAGTATTTTAATTGCAGACCAATTCTGTGTCGCCGTCGCCCGAACGAATTGCTCGCAGATTGTTTTGATTTTTGTAGAGTAGAGGACAGCCGAGATGCGCGTCAGGTCTTCAGCCAATCTCGGTAAACAGGACACATCATTTGTTTGGATCGCGCGATCCAGGTAGACGACGATATAACGTGCCTGTTGGCATAGTACCTTCATGGAGACACGGGCGACCGTACTGCGGGCTTCGCTTTCAGCCTGAAGTTGCTTCCGCTGATCCTCAATGTATTCAGAAAGTTGCCGCACGTTGCTCGCAACTACCGACTCTTCTGCCGCTGTCAGCCGCTCTGAATCGAGGGGCAGGTTGTTGATTACTGCCAGCAACTCAGCGGCGCGCTCATCCATTCCATCGTGAGTAAGTCGGATAAAAGTGGCGAGACGAGCAGCAACTTCCTTAAGTTGGTCTGCTTGCCGCGAGAGGTGCTCGCGCTCAATTTGCAATCGGCGCCATCGACTTTCCACAAGACGACCTTGCTCGCACAATTTTTCAGCATGAAACTTGTACTCGGGGGGACTCAAATGGCCATTTCCCAATTCGGACATAACAACGGCCTCCTGGTGCCTTCAACGGAGCCGCCGGACTTGTACCGGTTCTGCGCTTCCACATCCATCCTCACCAATTACCCCCCAGAACGAAAGCAGGGGAGACATTAGCATACATACGGGAATGCCCGAGTGTTCGGACATTCGAATCCCTCATGGACACTGGAGTTCAGTATTAAAGTCTGCAACGGTTATTTGCAAAAGGCGGCATCGTATATGGTGGCTCACGCGATTTCACTAAAAACTGACGGTTGCCGGCTGTAGTACGCTGTTTCAACACTCGATCTTGCCGGCGGACACTCGGATAGCGCTGCATATCTTGAGATCCCCGGAACCATTCGGCGCTATACTAAGGGTGCCTAGTAGGCTTTCCATGACTCATCTTGCACCTTGAGCCACGAAGAGCAGGAGTAATGAGTTCATGGCGCACAAGGCCCTTCCGTTTGTCTTGATTGTTGATGACGCTGTGCATCAGCGTAAGCTTTACCAAATTATCGCCGACAGAATTGGCATTGCTGTTCAGCTAGCTGGTGACGCCGGCGAAGCCCTGAATTACATTGACACAATGACGTTCGAGCTAATTCTTACTGATTGGGTTATGCCTGATCTCGACGGATTGACGTTGGCATCGGTCATTCGCCAGCGGCTGATCGCTCGTGGAGAGCGAGTGCCGCCAATCGTGTGTGTGACGGCGAAGGCCCTGGAAGGAGACCGTGCCCATGTTTTGCAGGCCGGGCTCGACGATTATTTAGCCAAGCCGTTTTCATTGGAGCAGCTGAAAGAGATGATCGATAAGTGGCTGCCTAGCGCGTGCAAACGCGAACACGAGACCGAGAATCGTTAGTCGGCTTTGTGTGCCGGAATTCGAGCCGGCGGCTGACATATAGAATCAGGTCTAAGGAAATTCGCCGTTAGCACAAGGGTTGCGCGCTGAGTCGCCATTGCTGTTCTTGGGTTGAGAAAGGCTCCGACTGTCTCGCTATCATCACTCAGCCATGGTATCAGGGATGGTGCCTGCGGTCTGTCCGGTTCTGGTCGCTCAGCGAATGCTTAACATCCGCGCCAAACCGAGCTGTGCACGGAACGTTTAGTGCTAAGCATTGTCGATAAGCTTGCGACTTTTGTCAGCGACCTTTTAGGTCAACAACATTCTTGTGGAGGCTGTTATGGCAGTTAATCAACCATTACCGCATTTTCGAATGAGTCAAGAAGAAAAGCGCGCTTCGAAGGCTATAATTTCCGGGATGGGAACGGAATTGCTCGGCGGGGGCGCGGGAATAGTTCTCAGCATTTTGGGGCTTGTTGGAATCATTCCAATGACCCTGGCGGCAGTAGCACTGATAGTGCTCGGGGCTGCTTTGTTTATGGAATCGACGTCTGTGTCCGCGAACTTAAGAGTGATCGAACAGGGAATAGCGGAAGTCCCGCCCCCAGAGCGTGCTATTCGCAGCGGACTGGGCTTGACTGCAGTCGGCGCGCTGGCGGTGGCTGTGTTAGGAATTTTGACCTTATTGGGCATTGCTCCAGCTGTGCTGGTTGGAGCTGGAGTCATAGCTGTCGGTGCATGCGGAGTACTGCGTAGCATCGAAGAGCAACACGTAGCCCAATTTGAAGCGTTTGAGGCCGCGGAGCAATCGTTGGCAGAATCCTCGGTTGTTGCTCCTAAGGCGGTAGCGACACCGGCCGGCATCACTGTGCTTGCAGGACTCGCTACCATTGTTCTCGGTATATTAGCGCTGGTTGGGATCAATCCACTAACCCTCAATTTAGCGGGACTGCTGGTTATCTCCAGCGCAAGGTTCTTAAGCAGCGCCGTCCTGGAAGGAGGCATGGCAAAAGTGCTGGCCCGCCGACAATCTACAACTTACCGTTAGTCTCCGGCACGGTATTGCAAGATATCAAAGCCCGCAACCGTACTTGTGATTGTTGTCCAAGCCTTAACCCACCTCCACGAAGGAATGTAGATCAAGCGCAAGAGAAACGCCATCTACGTTCTTTCGTTGGCAATGTTTCGGCACCAGGAAAGAATGTAAGCTCATAGCGGAACACGCTAATATGACCGTAGTCTTTAAGTCTGTGGTGATCGCCTGTGAATGCGACTACTGCAACGATCAGGAAGATGAATCCCAGAGTGTCCAAGCGGCTGAGGCAGCCAGAATTCATCTGGCTGCCTGATTCGCATGGGAGATAGAGCATAGATGAACCATTGGCGCACCTTCAGCCTACCTTAAGCGCGGCGCTTGATCTCATGTTTGTTCAAATGAGCCAAGCCCGTTGAATCGGCAGGTCCCAAGGAGTATCGTCGCGCCTGCGCAGCAATATTTGGTTTATCCCCAGATAATTGTTTTCGAAGCCACGCGCTGAACACAACATAAAGAGCAGCCACAACCTAACCTTAGCATCGCCGATCAATTCGCGCGCGTGCATTTGGTTCGCCAGCAAGTTCTCAACCCAACAGCGCAATGTCTTTGCGTAGTGTGGACGCCAGGCATCCACATCGACGATTTCCCAGCCATTGCGCTGTGCAGCTGCCAAAGTATCCGGAAGGTTGGCAATGCATGCACCGGGAAATACATATCGTTGAATGAATTGCGAACTAAAATTGTGGCTGTCAGACTCATCTTGCGTCATGATTGCATGGCAGAGAAACAGACCACCGGGGCTGAGCGCTTTGAGCAGAATGCTAAAGTACTCGGCATAGTTCTTAAGTCCGACGTGCTCTAACATCCCTACGGAAACCATCTTGTCGTAGTTTGGAAGATTGGTTATCTCCTTGTAATCGAGCAGATGCACGGTCACACGTCCTGAGAGTCCGCGTTCATTTATTTGTCGTTTGCAATATTCGTATTGATCGGGACTCAGCGTAATACCATCTGCAGTGACACCATAACGTTCCGCGGCATAGAAAAGCAATGCTCCCCAGCCGCAACCAACGTCAAGGAGCCTTTCGCCAGACTTAAGAAGTAACTTCCTGCAAATCAGATCCAACTTCGCCATTTGTGCTTCACAAAGGTCCATAGCGGGCGATTCGAAATGCGCGCAAGAATAAACCAGTAAAGGATCAAGAAACAGTTTGTAAAAAGCTTGGCCGTTATCGTAATGATGCCGAATGTTCATCACCTTCCGGCGGAGCTCAGGCAATTTCCCTGTTGGCTCTTCGAATGCCAATGCTTTACTGGAAGGCATAACTGACCGATCAATGGCTGGCAAGTGTAGTGCCGCCAAACATGCCTTCGCCGCGAGCAGAGGGCTTAGGGGATAATTGAACAGGTACTCCATGAAGTCAATCGCTCGTTCAAGCTCGCCGGAGAAATCTAAAAGACCGACAAGCCACGCCTGAATCAAAAACATTCGATCATGTGAAAGTATCAATTTGCGCAACAAGCCCGGGTGCCTCACGAATATAGTTAATCCTTCGTCAGGCAGATATGGCTGTCCAATTATTCCGGCTCCCCAAAAATCTACGCATACGGGAAAGCCGTAACTCTCGATTGGGCTGCGCAAGAGTTCGAGTATGCCTGGCGGAACGGCGACACAGTGCTTCCGCATTTGCCTGACGTTCATTCCCGCGTCAGCAATGCGTTGTCTATCTCCTCGCCCGCTGGATGATGCTGGTTCAGTTGCCATCGAAAACCCTTTTTAGAGCCGACGAGCAGACACGGCGACGCCATGCCCGAGAAAGTTTCTCACATGCAGCATCAACAGATCGCCTTGGTGCTTGCCAGAGTCTGCCGACTGGCAACAGGCAGCAACGTTATGCAAATCTCTTCTGCTGCATGCGCGGCTGACCACTGTGTTACCCCACTGTCACCGCTTATGTCTTAAACGAACGAAAGAGCAGTCAGCGTTTTCGCAACTCATGCGCAACAGGCAGGCAGCGCAGCGGCGTGATTTCCGTGGAATTATTCGCTGTCGCTACCGGTGTCCACGATCATCTCTTCCTGTATGAAAGCCACCGATTTTAACGGCGACTCACTACCTTCAGCGATGACACGACGGCGTTTGCCAATGGTGCGGATCGGCGTGATTGAAGAGCATGTATGTTGCCATAACCGGAACCATTTTTCGATTTTGAAGTTTTTGCCTCTGCGGCTTTTGGCATTTCGGTTACCGGGAATGTGAACCCCCGGGTAAAGTCCTGATTCATGAAATCGCGCGTTCGAGTTTCATCCCTGTCTGAAGCGAGGGTTGGATGTAAAAAGCCGACGCGACTCCGATTCTATTGACCCATCGCCTTAATTCAACCATCTCCGGGAACAAAAGTGCATTTTTTCTCATAAATAGAGCTTCTTACTGATAGTAAGAACCGTATTTTAGCTGAATCGTTATTATGCAAAAACATGCAAGGTATGCAGATTCTGCCTTAAGCGGCATCTGGTTGCACGGTTGAGACAGTTCATGCATTACTAATGGTGGTATCAGCCTTTCGGGAGTTGTCCTCGTGCCCTTGCCCATCATCCGTTACTTGTGCGCCTCGGCTCTGGTGCTGAGCCTGAGCGCCATCGCCCCGCTGGCCGTTTTGTCCGCCGAAACCCCGACTGAAGCCGGCGAGTCCCCGATGCTGCACGGCAGCGCTAGCCACACCGAGTGCAATCCTTCGCAAAGCCCTACCGTCAACACGAGGGATGTGCGTGTGGTGGCCCCCGGCACGGCGTTGGATCTGGTTCTTAAGACCGAGATTGCCGCCGGCGAGAGCGTGGAAGGCGATGAGTTCTCCGGCAAAGTCATCAAGGACGTGCTGGTGGATGGCCAGGTGGTAATACCCAGGGGCACGGTGGTGCACGGGGTGCTGAGCACTCTGGAAGGGCCGAAGCGCGCCGGCCGCAATGGCTACATTACCGCGCGCTTTGATTATTTAATAACGCCTGACGGGCGTCACGTCCCGATTGAGGGCAATAGCACCACGCGGGACTCCAAAGGCAAGGCCGCAGCCAAAGTTGTCGGGCGCGCGGCGGGCTATACCGCCATTGGTGGCGTGGTGGGCACAGTGATAGCGCTTCAATATGGCGGTCTGGCGGCGGCGGCGGCCAGCCACGGAACCACCCTGGCGGGTGGAGCGGCCATTGGTGGGGCTGCCGGGCTGACAATCGCCATGCTGACGAAGGGTAAAAGCGTCATGCTCCAGCCCGGCGCTGAAATGCACGTCATACTGAGCGAGCCGCTGAAACTCCCCACCATGACCATGCCCGATTGGACGGCCGAAGATTACAGTATCCCTGGTCTGCAGGTAAAGGTGGCGGGCATGCGCATTGGCCGCAAACCATTCGGCGAGATGACCGAAATTACGCTGAAGCTGGACATTCTGAATCAAACCGAAAATACGTTCTCCACGTTTGATATCGGACTGGAGGACGAGCTGGGCAACCTGTTCTTACCCTCTCCGCTTGGCGATACGGACATGTCGTTCAGCATCAAGCCCATTAGTCACCTCAACAGCAACATTACCTTCAGCGTCTACAACGCCAAAATCCGCCACAAGCTGGTATTTTTCAAGCCGTATTCCCGTGAGCCGCTGGCAAAATTCGCACTGACGGATGCCATGCTGGCAAGCGGCAAAGGCAGCCCCAAAGGCAATCTGGTGGTGACAAAAGCACGCCAGCCCGATTGAGCCGCCCGTGAGCGCCGCAGCGCCCTCTCCCGTGAACCTAAATCTAAGAGGGCAACCAACTTTGCTCGGTGCTGATCGACTTTGCCACTCATGCTTTTTTGAAGTTTCTTGAAGCTCTTGAGCCATTCTTCTGACAATCACAAGTTGATCACAAGGTTTTGATAGATTCAGAAGGCAAGGTTTGCAAGGTTCTGTCGTCAAGATACAGCTTCGACAAACAGCTACAACTAAATACTAAGAGCGCAACGACCGGGCAGTATTGAACCTTGAATGGTGAAATAGCGCGATTCTTGCGTGCATTCTTGAAAAACTCATTGGCTCTTCAAAACGGTTACAACAAACACGGCTCATGAAACTGTTTAAAACACTGGCACTGTGTTGCAGCGCCCTACTGCTCGTACTGTCTATATCAGGGTGTCACGCAGCGCTGGGCATCAAAGAAGCATCGGCTTCGACTTACCAGGTCAGGAAACCCTCGGTCAAAGAGCCAGCGATGAATGATGAAAAAGCATCGACGACTTACCAGGTCAGTAAACCCCTTATCAAAGACCTGACGCTGAATGATGAATATGTCTGCCAGATTAGAGCCATACAGCATATTGAAATTCGTTCGTTAGAGAAGGGATACCTGCAAAATATACTGGTAGACGAAGGAGAAAGTGTTCATCAGGGACAATTGCTTTTTCAAATAAAGCCCAATGTCTACGAAGCGGATGTTCAAAAAACAGAAGCAGAGGTTGAGCTTTCCAAAATTGAGCTGCAGAATAACCAGGCGCTTGCTGACAAGGATATTATTTCCCCCACTGAAGCCGCCATGTCTGCCGCGACGCTGGCTAAATTTAAAGCGGAACTAGCGCTAGCCAAAACGCATTTAGGCTTTACTGAAATTCGAGCCCCGTTTGACGGGCTGATAGGCCGCTTTGGTGATATTAGGCTGGGCAGCCTGCTCGACGAAAATCAACTGCTAACGACCTTAAGCGATACCCATAAACTTTGGGTGTACTTCAATGTGCCCGAAGCTCGGTACCTGGACTACATGGAACACAAGCGAAAGGGAAATTCTCAGAACGTCCAGCTGAAGCTCGCCAACGACGAAATTTATCCTGAAACTGGAACGATAGAAACCATTCAGTCAGACTTCAATAATACGTCAGGCAATATCGCCTTTCGAGCGAGCTTTAGCAACCCGAACGGACTACTGCGTTACGGGCAAACAGGCAAAATACTATGGCCCAAGAAGATCACACAGGCGGTCATTGTGCCCCAGAAATCCACGTTTGAAGTTTTAGATAAACGCTTTATGTATGTTGTCGACAAAACCGGGGTGATTCACGAACGTGAGATTAAAGTCGCCCGTGAGGAACCCAACGTTTACGTTGTCGCCTCCGGAATAACGCCTGATGAGATGTTCTTGCTTGAGCGGCAGAACAAACTGGATAAAGGGGACAAAATCCGTTACGAGCTGATTGATCCCAAACGCGCTATTGAGAATTTAAAACTGTATGCAGAGTAGTGTAGGTTCGGCCAGCTATGTTTCGTAACATTCTTA
>DATNQY010000334.1:0-7276 GCA_036703785.1 Candidatus Obscuribacterales bacterium | reverse complement strand
AGCTTGCGTACTCGGGCGGCGTCGACGTGGTTGTTCCACTTGCCGTCGTATTTCAAGGAAGAGCCGACAATCAGCGCGTCGGAATGCTCAACGAACGGCCCAACGTTCTCCGCCGTAACTCCGGATCCCACCAGCACAGCGGTTGAAACTGCACGGCGCGCGGTGGCAACATCTTCAGTCTCCGGAGCAATTCCAGTAGAACTGCCGGTCACAATCACGCCATCGGCTTTGAAAAACTCGGCGGCATGAGCAGTCTCAGCGAGACTGACATCTGATGTGATGGCGTGCGCCGAATGCTTTTTCTTTATGTCGGCGAAAATCTTGATGTGTTCTGCCTTTAAACTCGCACGTCTGCGAATCAGCTTCGCGGCACACGACTCATGAATGCCCTCATCTCCGACGTGCGCGTAGACAAACCCCTCGACGCGTACGAAATCGAGTGACGCAGCGACAGCCACGCCGAGCGCTTCAATGTTAGCACCGGCCAATAATTGCATTCCGCACGGAACATTCTTCACCGCTTTCACTGCTTGTGCCACCACCGTCATGGCGGCAGTGGTCTCAGGTTCTACAAAACCCTTAAGGTATGGCGTATCGTGCATGTTTTCGAGAATCAAAGCATCGATGCCGTTTTCAACATACTTGCTTGCATCCTCGATGGCCATTCTTACGATCTTCTGCATGTCGCCGTCGTAGCCTGCGGATCCAGGCAAAGGTAAAACATGAACAACTCCGATAAGCGCGCACTTACGGTTGTTGAACATTGTTTTTCTCCTGGGGAAATTAATGGGCCGGAACAGCTGCCAATTGATCGGCGTATGGCCGCAGCAGCGTTGCCAACTTTTCATCGATCAGGGTTTCCGCTTTCTTCAGATCTACATTCTCGGCATTGGCGAGCCCGAAGCAAAGTTCTTTCAACATCGCATCTTGCACCTCGCCCACATCGCGTGCCAGCTTGTACGGGACGTTGGTAAACGTCACAAGCGCATAGCGCGAAATGTATCGACCCGGAAATTTCTTGGTCAGCACCTTTTCCACTTCCTTTTGCATCAGGAAGAATTTGTCGCCGACCTTATCGCGCATCTCAATGAAATTTTCGACCGCCATATCGGCAATAGCATCAGTATTGGGAGGACGCAACGCACTCATCTCTTTGAATATCGCTTCCCAATCCACGGTGTGCCCTTTCACATGTTTTTCGAGAAGCTCGTCAAAGATCACGCAATCTTCAAAACCACAATTCATTCCCTGCCCAAAGAATGGCACGATACCATGTGCCGCGTCGCCCATGAGCAGCACTTTGCCGCCCACATTCCACTTCGGTGATTTAATCGTCGTCATGTGTCCCATAGGATTCTGCATGAACGTTTCTTTGAGATCGGCAATTAGGGGCACAGCATCCGGGAAGTGACTCCGGAAAAAGGCTTCTACCTGATCCGGATTCTGCAAAGCTTCAAAACTGACAGCACCGGAAAACGGCAAAAACAATGTACAGGTAAAACTGCCTTCGTAGTTAGGCAAGGCGATGAGCATGTAAGAACCGCGCGGCCATATATGCAATGCATTACGTTCCATGCGGAAGCCACCGCCGTCCGCCGGCGGAATCACCAATTCCTTGTATCCGTAATCCAGGTTCGCAGAGTTGAATCTATATCCCTCAAGCTTTTGCATGCCGGAGCGGATTGCCGAAGCGGAGCCGTCCGTTCCAATCACGATTCCGATCTTCTCTTTGTCGAATCGATCCGATTTTTCGTCGACAGTGTAAAGTTCTTCCGTGTCGAAATCGATGCCGCTCACTCGCTTGGAAAAATGAATTTGCACGAGCCCAGTTGCTTCGGCTTTGGACATCAGAATCTTGTTGAGCGTAGCGCGAGAAATCGAATTGATATACTCGGATTCTTGCGTACCGTATGGTTGGAAGGTCAACTCACCGGACAGCGAATGCATCATTCGCCCCTTCATCGGTATGGCATGGCGCAAAACTTCGTCGGCCAAACCAAGGCGCCGCAGTGCATTTATGCCGCGCTCGGAAATTGCCAGGTTAATTGATCGTCCGGCGCTAATTTCGTGCTTGCGCATGTCGAGGCGGCGTTCCAAAATGCGCACGCTAAACCCACGCCGCGCCAGGTACAAGCCGAGAAGTGAGCCTACGAGCCCTGCGCCGACCAGCGTTATCGAGTTAGTGGACACCTTAGCCTCCCTGCTTCGCGAATTCGGCAACTAGTCCGGCAAACTGGTAGACGTCCGTAAAGCTGTTGTACAAGGGCGCCGGCGCAACTCTGATAATGTCCGGCTCTCGGAAATCACAGATCGCTGCGTGCGATTGTAAATGCTCGAGCAACTTCTTCGGTTGTCCTTTAACGCGGGTGGAAAGCTGCGCGCCGCGTGCCCGCAGATCCGCAGGCGTCATTATGCTGACAAACTCATTGGGAATGGACTTCAACAAAAACTCCATGTAGCCGGTGAGCTTCTCGCTTTTTGCCCGAAGAGCAACCATCGTGGCTTTATCAAACAGTTCCAACGATGCGCGCAGCGCAGCCAATTGAAAAATGGGCGGATTACTGAGCTGCCACCCTTCCGCTCCGGGCATCGGCTGATAATCAGGTGCCATCTTGAAGCGGCTGGACTTGTCGTGTCCCCACCAACCGGCAAACCGAGGCAGATCAAACTGCTTGCTGTGGCGTTCGTGGACAAAGCACCCAGCAAGCGCACCAGGACCAGCGTTGAGATACTTATAGCCGCACCAAACTGCGAAGTCGACATCGAAGTCATGCAGCTTCAGCAATAGATTGCCCGCACCATGTGCGAGGTTGAATCCGACCGTGCAGCCTTTTTTGTGCGCCGCGCGTGCAATTGCCTCCATGTCGAAAGCTTGTCCGCTTAGATAATTGACCTGACCGAAGAGGATCAGTGCAATGCTGTCACCCTGCTTCTCGATAGTCTCGAGAATGTCTTCGGTGCGCAGAGTGGCTTCGCCTGACCGCGGCTTTTGCTCGATTACTGCTTCTTGCGGATTGAATCCATGAAATTGAGCCTGCGAATCTACCGCGTATTTATCGGATGGAAACGTGTTCTGCTCGATGAGGATTTTAAATCGGGTTTTGGTGGGTCGATAAAATGACACCATCATTAGGTGCAGGTTGACCGTGAGCGTGTTCATGACCACGACTTCGATCGGGAGCGCACCAACCAGGCGCGCGCTCATCTCGGTGAGAAATTCGTGATAGGGAAGCCACGGATGGCGGGCATCCCAATGCCCTTCTACACCCAGCTTGGCCCAGTCTTCGAGCTCTTCATCTATGTACTTCTTGGCGTTGTTGGGCTGCAAGCCGAGCGAGTTGCCGGCGAAGTAAAGACACTCTTTGCCGTCGGCAGCGCGCGGAATTAGAAACTCCGAGCGGAAGTCGCGCAGGTTATCTTCACTGTCCATCTTGCGGGCGAAATCTTCACCATGAACGAAAGTAATCTTGTCTTTGGTTTCGAGTTCGCTGCTTGTCATTGCCCCGCCCCTGAGGATTTATGCTGTCCAGTGTGATGTTTGTGCTGAAGATGTGTGCTGAGTGAAGGCGTCTTCACGCAAACCGAGCCACTCCACCGCGTTTTTCCAAAGCAATCTGTCTTTCGTTGCTTCGGATAGCTCGGGCGTCGAATCGATCAGATGCCCGGGCTGAAGCTCACCGAGCGGGAATGGGTAATCGGTGCCGAGCGCAATCCGATTTTCGCCGAGTATTTCTATGATGAATTTGAGGGCGCGCGGATCATGGACCAGTGAGTCCACCCAGAATTTGCCCGCGTAATTATGCGGCGCAGTTTTGTTGTCCACCGCGCACAAATCGGGGCGAACATCAAAAGCGTGATCGATGCGTCCGAGCGTGATCGGAAAGGCACCGCCACCATGCGCGAAGGCAACCCGCAAATTCGGCAGGCGTTCGAAGATGCCACTGAAGATAAACGAGCAAATGGCGCGTGACGTTTCAGCAGGCATTCCTACGAGCCAGGGCAACCAGTATTTTTGCATCTGCGCTTGTCCCATCATGTCCCACGGATGAACAAAGATGGCGGCCCCCAACTGGGCGGCCGCTTCGAACACAGGGAAAAGCGCGGGATCACTCAAATTCCAATCATTGATATGCGAGCCGATCTGTACTCCGGCCAGTCCGAGGTCTCTTACGCAACGGTGGAGCTCCTGGACAGCGAGATCCGGTGCTTGCATGGGCAGCGTTCCCAGCCCGATAAATCGCGTCGGATGCTTTTGCACTACAGTTGCGATCTCGTCATTCAGAAAGCGGCTGAGATCTAGGGCGTGTTGCGGCTGGTCTACCCAATAGGAAAACATCACCGGCACCGTAGACAACACCTGGACATCAACGTGGAAATCATCCATTTCGCGGATTCGGGACTGCCCGTCCCAGCAGTTGCTCTCAATTTCGCGGAAGAAGGTTCCGTCATCGCGCAGCATGCGAGCGCAATTTGCTTTGTGATGCTCGAGCGTGATAAAGCCGCCATAACCGAAGCGATCTTTAAACGAGGGCAGTTCTTTCGGCAGAATGTGCGTGTGGATGTCGATTCTCATGCCGGCCTCGCGCTTTTGCCACACTTCTTGCAGACGCTGGCATCGCTTTTGTAGAAGCGCTCGAAGATGGGTGGAAACTGGGTGACGATGTTCTCGAGTTGGAAAGTCTCTTCGTAAAGTTTTTCGCCACAGCTTTCACAACACCAGACAAAGCCGTCGAGTTCACCGGGCAGACGCCGGCGTTCGATAACCAGCCCGACAGTGCCCGCCGGACGGCGAGGCGAGTGGGGGGTGTTAGGCGGCAGCAGAAACATCTCGCCCTCTTTAATTGGCACATCCACGGGCTTGCCGTTGTCCAGCACCTTGAGCACGATGTCGCCTTCGACTTGATAGAAGAACTCCTCACCGCCATTGACATGGTAATCCGTGCGGCTGTTGGGTCCACCGATGACCATGACAATAAACTCGCGGTCTTCCCAAATCATTTTGTTGCCGACGGGAGGCTTGAGCTGGTCGCGATTCTCGTCAATCCACTTCTTGAAATTTATGGTTGCAAACTTGCCCATGGGTGTCCTAGATAAGTCGTGCTCAGGAGTCCGTAAGGAGCGGGCTACCCGAGGGGCGCATTGCGGCTCGCTACGCGAGCACCCACTGCTGCCAAGCCCGCCGGTACCAAATCTCCCGAGGAAATTATCCCAGCTTCTCCTGCAAGCATGCGAGTTCACGCTAGAATTTTCATTTATGGAATCCGGCTTACGGAGCAACAACCGCTTGGCAACAACGAAATACGACCGCATTCCCATCATTGTTGAGCAAACCGCGCCGGTGCCGCTCGGCAACTATTCGCACGCCGTCAAAGCTGGTCCGCTGCTTTTCGTGTCGGGGCAAGGCGCACGCGATCCCAACACAGGCACCGAATGCGGTGTCACTCTCGACTGCGGCGGAAAGGTAGTTTCCTACGACATCGAAGTTCAGACGCGCGCCTGCATAGCCAACTTGAAGGTTGTGCTCGAAGCGGCCGGCTGCACGCTCAAAGATCTCGTCGATGTCAGTGTGTTTCTTGCCGATATCAACGACTTTGCCAAATACAATCGCGTCTACACTGAGTTCTTCTCCTTTCCCGGACCACCGGCGCGCACCACAGTGCAGGCGGCGGCTCTGCCCGGCAAAAACTTCATCGAAATAAAGGCAATCGCATTATGTCCGTAGCAGAAAAAACATTTGAATCAGCCATCGAGCGCGCCAGCTATTCCAAGCTGATAGAACACTTTATCGACGGTAAGTTTGTCCGCGCGCAGAGCGGTGAAACGTTTGACAATACCAATCCGGCCACCGGCGAAGTGATTGCTCAGGTCGCCAGCGGAAATGCAGCCGACGTCGACATGGCTGTCAAAGCCGCGAAGAAAGCTTTCGATAACGGACCCTGGCGGCACCTGCCGATTAAAGAGCGCTGCCGCATTCTGCACAAGGTCGGCGATTTGATTCTCGCCAATAAAGAGATTCTTGCGAAGGCGGAAACAAGAGACACAGGCAAGCCGATCAGCGAATCTCTTGAGGGAGATATTCCGCGCGCCGCGCAAAACTTTCACTTCTTCGCCGACTATGCGCAAACGATATCGGAAGACTGCTTCACCGTCGCAGAGGACGAGCGTCACTTCGCTGTGCGCGAACCGTTGGGCGTAGTCACTTTGATTACGCCGTGGAACTTGCCGCTTTATCTGTCAACCTGGAAAATTGCGCCATGCCTGGCTATGGGCAATAGCTGCGTCGTCAAACCCGCGGAATGGACGCCGTTTACCGCCTACTTGCTTTGCTACATCATGCAGGAAGCTGGTGTGCCGGCCGGCGTTTTTAACGTCGTGCATGGCTTCGGCGCCAACAGCGCAGGCGAAGCTCTGACTCGGCACCCGGAGGTCAGCGCCATTTCGTTTACCGGCGAAACCACAACCGGCAAAGCAATTATGGCAGCCGCAGCGCCGACGCTAAAGAAAGTTTCCTTCGAACTTGGCGGTAAGGGCGCCACCGTTCTATTTGAGGATGCCGATCTAAAAGACGCCATACCAATAGCGGTGCGCGCCGCATTTCGCAACCAGGGCGAAATCTGCCTGTGCGGCTCTCGTCTCTATGTTCAAGAATCGATATACAAGCAAGTTCTCGACGAGATGGTGAACGCGGCCAACAACATCGTGGTCGGCGATCCGCAAGACAAGAACACGCAGATGGGCGCGATTATTAGCAAGGAACAGCTGGAAAAGGTTGAGGGCTATATCGAAATCGGCAAGAAGGAAGGCAAATTGCTCGCCGGTGGTGAGCGTGTCGCCAAGCTTGCCCATGGATTCTTCCTCAGACCGGCGATTCTTGCTGATCTCAAAAATGATTCGCGGTGCCTCCAGGAAGAGATATTTGGACCGGTGCTTCCTATCGTGCCGTTCAAGACGGAAGAGGAAGTCATCGACATGGTCAACAGCACCCCGTACGGTTTGTCGACCAGCATTTTTAGCAGCGACGTCAATCGTTGTCACCGTGTTTCCCAAAAGATTCGCATGGGAATCGTCTGGATCAACTGCTGGTTCGCTCGTGATTTGCGCACGCCCTTCGGCGGACAGAAAGCTAGCGGCATCGGACGCGAAGGCGGCAAATATGGTCTGGATTTCTTCTCCGAGCAGAAGACCATCTGTTACAAGTACAAGAGTTAGCCACACGGTACCGGCGGGCTTCAGCCCGCCTTCTATGGTAGCGGCGGGCGAAAGCCCGCGATCGAAG
>DATNQY010000333.1:0-8969 GCA_036703785.1 Candidatus Obscuribacterales bacterium | reverse complement strand
GCTCTTGCACGAAGCGGGCGGTCTCTTCCTGTTCACAAGCGATCACTGAGGCGGTCGGTAGTCCGCGCAAAACTTCAACGGCAAGGTTGGGCCCCGATAATGCGCAAACCTGATGCCCGGGCACCACATAAGAAAGAATCTGCGACATGCGCTGAAACGTTTTCAGCTCCAATCCCTTGGCAGCGCTGACCAGCACAGCTTGCCCGTCGCGTGCCGAGCCGTGAGCTCGTGCTGCAACTTTTGCCGACAACGCTTTGTTGACGGCGAGTCCTACCGAACGCATGCTCTGTGCCGTGCAGCAGAACAAAATGATCGCCGCCCCTTCCAGGCAGCGGTCCATATCGTCGCAGACTTCCACCGATTCGGGAATGCTGATATCGAGTGGGTGCTCGAGCCGGCGCAGCTTCTTGATTTGCTCCAGCTTTTCTTGATTGCGCGACCAAATCGACACTTGACGCTCGTTGTTGCCGAGCAACCAGGTGAGGGTAGTGCCCCAGCTTCCCGCGCCGAGGATGGCTATTTTGCTCGGTTTTGGCAATTTATCGGCCATGCGATCCGTCCAAATGCAAAACGAGCCGCTATTCTACTGCGTTGACAACCAAAACTGGCCCCGCGGTCATGGTGGTTCTTACTCTGGATGGCAGGCTTCCAGCGTGCTTCTCTATTTCCCGAGGCGGGTGCGCGGGTCGAAGGCATCGCGCAGTCCATCGCCAAGAATGTTGAACGACAGCACGGTGATGAAAATGAACAAGCTGGGAAACAGGATCAGGTGCGGGTGCACACGCAAAGACCGCCAACCATCGTTGGCGAGAGTGCCCCAACTACAAGCCGGCGGCGACAAGCCCAATCCGATGAAGCTAAGTGTCGACTCGGCCAAAATGGCGGACGGTACGGTAAATGTCAGCGCCACGATAATCGGGCCGATGGCATTAGGCAGCAGGTGCTTCGTCAAAATATTTAGTGAACTTTGCCCGGCGGCAAGAGCGGCGTCGATGAATTCTTCGTGACGCAGCTGCAGCAGCTGCGCGCGCACCAGTCTGGCCGTGCCCATCCAGCTTACCAATCCGAGCGCCAGCAAGATACCGAAGGTACTGCGACCGAGCTCCACCGGCAGCATTACGCGAATCAATATCATCACGAGCAGGTCCGGCATGGAGTAGGCGACATCAACTCCACGCATGAGGAATGCATCGATTTTGCCGCCTTTGTATCCGGCGATGGAACCATATGTGGTGCCGAGCACAAAAGCGACTGCGGCCGTAAAAAAGCCGATTGAAATGGAAAGCCGGGCGCCGTAAATGATGCGAGTAAGCAGATCTCTACCCAGCTCGTCCGTGCCCATGGGGTGGGCATAAGAGGGTGCCGCGCTCAATAGCGCTCTGTTTGTCTGATCGAAGCCGTAAGGCGTAAACTGCACGCCCGCGCTGGAAAGCAATGCCACCGCCAGCAATACCACAACAATGCCAAAGCAGGTAAATGGAGCAGGCATTCTGCGTAGGCGCGCAAAGCCGTCGCGCAGCATGCCTCTGGAAATGCGTCCCGAGGGCGGCGTATGCTCGATCGCCTCGGCGAGAGGTTCCGTTTCAACAAATAAATTGCCTGTGCCGCTGGTCATCTAGCCCTCAACACGCATGCGAGGATCGAGAATGGTGTAAGCGGCGTCGACAATGGCATTTGTGATGATGAGAAGCAATCCGAACACGAGGGTGGTTCCCATAATAAGATCATAGTCGCGGTTAGATACGGCGGTAATGAAAAACCGTCCCATGCCCGGAATCGCGTAGATGAACTCGACGACAAAAGAGCCGGTGATCAATATGGCAGTGAGCGGCCCGAGCACGGTGATCACAGGCACGAGCGCATTGCGCAACACGTGCTTCACTACGGTGACGCGTGCAGACAGACCTTTCGAACGTGCCGTGCGAACCCAGTCTTTATCCAGAATTTCCAACACGCTGGCGCGGGTGAGACGGGCCAAATAGGCTGCCGGACTGGCGGCTAAAGTCAAAGCCGGCAAGATAACACTGCGCGGGCCTTCCCAGAGGGCCACAGGCAAAACCTTAAGCCAGATGCCGAACACAAAAATAAGGACGGCGCCTACGACAAAGCCGGGCACCGATATGCCGATGGTGGCCACCAGCATGGCGCCGACATCGGTGCCGCTGCCGCGGCGGACGGCCGCTAGAGTGCCAAGCGGGATGCCCACGGCGATGGCGATTAAAAGTCCGAGCCCGCCGAGCTCGGCCGAGACGGGGAGCGCGCTTGCCAGTATGTCATTGACGGTGCGGTTTACGTACTTGTAGGAAACGCCAAGATCGCCATGCGACAGCCGCCCCATGTATAAGAAGTACTGTTCGTAAATGGGCCGATCCAGATGATATTTAGCCTTGATGTTTGCCACTATCTCTGGTGGCAAATTCTTTTCCGCATCGAACGGCCCGCCGGGAACTATTCGCACCATCACGAATGTAAGGGTGGCAACGATCCACAAAACGGGAATCGCCCACAAGATACGCTTGATTATCAGACTTAGCATTCGGACTGCATGTAACCGGCGATTGTGAAGAGGCCGTGATCGCCCTGCCGCTGGCACGGCTCTTGAGCGGCTGGCAGCGCCTATTCTATCGCGTTCTTCATATCGCAGATATTGACAACCGAAAGGGTAAGGAGGCGTCCCCGTTTCATCTTGCAATACCTTTAGTTATATCTGCGCCTGATGGGTATAAAACAACATGTCCACCATTGACGTCAGGCTAGGGACAGATGGGATTACTGGGTCTTTTTGGTTCCAACATCAGCAATCCGGCGCTTGTCGCTGCAATCGGAAAGTATTGCGGTGACGCGAACGATGAAAATCTTGCCGAGCTGTGGAACTTATTTTTGAAGAGCAAGCTGCTCTTGGCAACCACTGCTGACGGCGCTAAAAACTTCGGTAAAGTCAAGCAGATGCGTGAGGCTGTGGGGATTTCTTTCCACTGCGCAACAAATGAACGCGGCGACAATCTGCTTATGGTCTTCGCCGACAGCGAGACTTTTAAGGCGCATGTGCCCGAGTCGGCGGCGCACGTGACCATGACAGGCGAGCAAGCCTTTCAACTGGCCAGCGCCAAGGGCTTGCTTGGCATGATCATTAATCCGAAAGGCGAGCACAGTGCCGAGCTAAAAGTTTGGCAGCATCAGGTCTTCATCGAGAAAGTCGGCGACCCGATTAAATTGCATGCATTGGCCTCGAAGCTGATTCGCGGCGGCAACCAGAGCGATGCTGAAGGCGTTTTGAAGGCAGCCATTTTTGCCTCCCAGCGCGAACACGGCGCTCAACACCCTTTCACTGCGGAATTGAACATAGAACTGGCGCGAGTGCTGAGATCGGAAAATAAGATCGAGCAGGCAGAGTGGACGTACCGGCGCGCCCTGGGCATCTACGAATCTGCCGGTTCGATGGATATGGAACTGGCCACCACCGCCGAAGGTCTCGGCATGATGCTGATGGAAGCGGACAAGGCACCACAGGCGGTGCCTCTCCTGGAGAAGGCCTTGGCGGTGTACGAGCGCATTCCCGGCGGCCGCCCGGAAAGCATTGCCCGCATCTTGTGCTTTCTTGGGGACGTCCGCTGCCAGCAAGGCAAAACGGAGGAAGGTGAGCATCTTTATAAACGAGCATCGGTGACGCTGGAAGAACGCAAGCATCCTGACGTTTTTGGCGTGTTGTTAAAAATGGGTGACCTTGCCGAGAAGGCGGGCAGACATAAAGAAGCGTTCGCTTACTACAATCGGGTGATAAGCGCGTTTGACAGTTGGAAACGCGGCAAGGAAATTGAAGTAGCCAAAGCGGCGCATCGGGCCGGCATGCTTCAGCTTGAGGACAACAAGCCGTCGGAAGCCATGGCGTTGCTCGAGCGAGCCTTACAGTCATACAGAAGAGAACAAGCCGTTGCCCAGGTCGAGGAAGTCGAGGCGCAGCTGATTAAGCTGCGCGAAGAAAATTCGTTGAAAGTCAAGGAAGAAGCGCAATCTACAACTGATCCCAACAAACCGGCTTACGGCCGCAGTACCGGCAAACGCCCGGCCGACTTGCCCTTGCTCGACATGAATGCCGTCAAGTCCAACCCGCGCGCCACGTTTGTGGGGCCAAAGGCAGAGCAAAAACCGAAAGAGGAAAAACCGCTCGACGCCGAGGAGGCGGCTCTGGCACAGATGCGAGCATTTTTGGATTCGGTCGGCAAGGAGGGCGCGCTTTCCGCAAGCGGTAGCCGACCTGCTGCTCCAGTGTCTGACGCCCCGGCGCCCAGTGCGATGTCTGAGACTCCGCCGCCGGTGCCGGCCGAGGCGCTACGGCATGTGCCGGCTGGCGATGCACCTCCGGCCGTTCCAACCCCGGCGCCAGAGCGGGTTGCCGAATTACCCGCTTCCGAGTCTAAGGAAATGAAGTCTGTTTCGCCGGTTGCCGATGCCGATCGTTTTGATAAGCCGATTGCCGAGCGCAAGGCCGATGCCGATCGTTTCGATAAGCCGATTCAAGAGAGGGGCGGCACGGCGGCTGCCGCAGAGGAATCAGGCGGGGTTACCTCCGATGTCGACAGTTCTGTCGATGGTGCTTTCGACAGCTTGCTGACGGAGGTCAAAGGCGAGAAGGGCTCTGATCGTTATGACAAACCAATAGGCGAGCGCCAGTCTGATGCGGATCGTTTCGACAAACCAATAGGCGAGCGCAAGTCTGATGCGGATCGTTTCGACAAGCCAATAAGCGAAAGAGCGGAGACGCCGCAATCTCCTCCGCCCTTGCCCGAGACAGCGGCTGCCGCCGAAGTTAAGCTCGACGATGAATGGAGCGAATCGCTTAAGTCCGATGAAAAATCAGGGCTGTCCGGACTCGCCGCGGATGAAGACGAACATCATGTCGAGATAAACGAGCTTTTCTCGGGCGTAGGTTCTAAAGCCTCAGGTGCGTCTGCGCCAAAGGTGAAGACTCCGGTGCCGGGAAATCCGCGCACCTCGGGGACTTCCATTCCTGCCCGCCAGGTGCCACCCCCTGTGCCACCATTGTCATCCAATGCTCCGGCTGCCGAGGTCGACTCCGCACCGTCTGCGGTATCAAAAACTCAAGCGTCGGATGAAGACGCGCGCAAATCATTTGACGAGCTGCAGCCGGCGCACTCGCTGGGACAGAATATGGCCGGCGATATTTCGGGCATCTTCAACAAGTCCGTGCTGGGCGATCTGAGCAAGGATGATCGGTTCGACAAACCGATCAGCGAGCGCAGCGCCGACCAGGACGTGATGCTCAATAAATCAATCGTTGAGCAAGCCGACAGCGATCTCAGTCGCTTTGACAAACCAATCGCCGAACGCACTGCCGAAGCCAACAAGTTGGACGCCAGTCGTTTCGATACGCCTATCCAAGAGCGCAACGGCACTGCTGCGGCCGCTGACGAATCGGACGGGATGTTTTCCGACCTCGACGATTCGCTGGACAGCGCTTTCAACAGTCTTCTGGCTGAACCTAAAGCAAGTGACGCCGGTCGATTCGATAAACCTATTCAAGAACGCGCACCTGCTCCTGAAGGCGACGTCACCATTGAGCTGGTCGAGAAGCCGTCGCGTGAGAGCATGGAGCCGACGGTCGAACTACCTCGCTCCACTAAAATCGATGCCGTGCCCGAGGCGGCGGCGGCAACGCCGAGCGATCAGAGCGAACCGGCACCAGCCGCCAAGGCAGAGCCGGCACCGTCTGAGCCCAAACCCGCTGCGGAACCGGAGGAAGCGCCCGACGCCAAACCCGCGCCGACGAAGCCAAAAGTCGACCTCACCACTGCGAAGACGCCTGAGGAGTTGATCAGCCTGCTCGAGCAACGTCTGGAGGACGAGCCGACCAACGCCGAGTTGTGGCTGCGCAAAGGCACCGCGCTTGCCCAACTGCAACGACTCGACGAAGCAATCAAAGCTTTTGACAAGGTCACAACGCTGGTTCCCAGCGACGTTAAGGGCTGGTACTGCAAAGGCTCGACCTTGCACCTTAAAGGCAGATTCGAGGATGCCGCGTACTGCTTTAACTATCTGCTCAAGCTCGATGCCGACAACGTGAAGGCGATGATGCGCAAGGCCGAATGTCTGGTTAAACTTGGGCGTGCCGACCAGAGCATGGCGCTCTACGACAGAATTCTAGAGCTGCAACCGAAGTTTGTCGCTGGCTGGCTCAGCAAGGCGCGCACCCTCGTGCAAGAACGCAAACTCGAAGCTGCGCTGACGTGCTACGACCATGTGCTCACGCTGGAGCCCGGCAACGAAGAAGCGGTGAAGGCAAAGAATTTGATTGCCACCAAACTCGGTGCGGCGGCAGGGACGTAAGGCATCCGCAAAGCGGGCTGCCGCCCGCCGCTACAGTGGTTAAGGCGCGTCGATTGAAACGTCTTTGAAGAACTGAATGTCGATGGCGTTTTTGGAAATGCCGTGCACCCACGGTTTGACCATGATGTTTTGCGCCGCTTGAACGAGCGGGCACAGCGCCGCGTCTTGCTGGATCAGCAGCTTGTCGGCTTGTTCGTAAAGCTTGGCGCGTTTCGCTTGATCTTGCTCGCCGCCGGCGGCCTCGACCAGCGCATCGTACTTCGGGTTCTTGTATTTCAGCTCGTTGTTGGCGTTGTAGCTGGTGAATAAATTGGCGAAAGTTTCGGGATCCGGATAATCGGCTCCCCATGTGCTGGTGAATATCGGTGGCGCATCTTGTTTTAGAGTACGCAGATAGACTTTGAATTCTTCATTGTCCAGGCCGATTTGAATGTTGAGGTTTCGTTTGAATTGATCCTGAATCGTTTCTACAAATATGCCTGTGTCTTCACGATACGGAAAAAGAAGTTGCAGCGATGGAAAGCCTTTTCCGTCGGGATAACCGGCTTCCGCCAGCAGCGTCTTGGCGGTTTCAGGATCATAGGTTGTCCCGTCGTCCTTTGAATAACCCATGAGCTTCGGCGGAATCCAGGTAAATAATGGCGACTGCCCGCGCTTCATGACTGTGGGAAAGATCGACCGATCCACAGCCATTGAAAATGCTTTGCGTACTCGCGCGTCGGTAAATGGTGGCTTGGTGACGTTGAATCCGACATAATTATTGCGAAGTACCTGATATTGGGTAAACTCAGGGGAGTTTTTCACTTGCTCGATGTCGGCTGTGCTCAGACTGCGATTGTCGATGAAGTCCAACTCGTTGTTTTCATAGAGGGCAAAGGCGGTTGCTTGCTCGGGCACCATGAACATTTTGATGGTTTTGACTTTCGGCGGTCCTGCAAAGAAATTCGGATTGGCCGCCAGCTCGATCTTGTATTCGTGCTGCCATTTCTTGAGCATGAATGGGCCGTTTGTAACTATATTGCCGGGCTCGGTCCAGCGGTCACGGAATTTTTCTATGATGTCTTTGCGCGCCGGTGAACATGGACCATAGGCGGTGAGATAGATAAAGTACGCCAGCGGCCTGTCGAGCTGAACTTCGAACGTCCAGTCATCGAGAGCCTTGCATCCAACCAGTGACGGATCCTTTATCTTGCCTGTGTTATAGGCTTGCGCGTTGTGAATGCCATAAAGAAAAAACGCATATGCCCCGGCCGTGCTCGGATTCAATAAACGTTTCCAGGCATATTCAAAATCATGTGCAGTTACCCGTTTTCCATCGGTCCATTTGGCATCATTGCGCAGGTGAAAAACGTATCTTCGGCCGCCGTCGAGAACCTCCCAACTCTTCGCTACGGCCGGCACGCAGTGCAGGTCTTCCGTATATTGCGTCAGACCGATCATGATATTGCACAGGACATCAAACGAAGCGTTGTCCGTGCTTTGATGCATGTCGAGGCTCGGCGGTTCGCTGCCGAGGTTGACGCGCAAAGTGCCTGGCTCCGGGCCGGTTCTTGTTGCACATCCGGAAAGCGCAGAAGAAGCCAACAACACAGCAATAAACAAGAGCGACTGTGCCGATTTCTTCATAAAGCCTTAATGCTGTGAGGAGTTTTATTTCGTTGTATTGTACGCGGCAGGCGCCGTTTTATTGACATACCTTGATAGAGATAGGTACAATGCACATTGACACCTGGCAGGGGGTCTTTTTTTTCTGGGTTGCTTTTGCGCAACAGCCGGAAGCTTTAATTGCCAGGGCGAGAAGAGGACAAAAACCATGGCCAAGAAAGACGACCGCATCATCCTCACATTGGCTTGTGGAGATTGCAAGCGTCGCAATTACACAACCATGAAGAACAAGAAGAACGATCCGGATCGGCTTGCAATCAGCAAGTACTGCCGTCATTGCCGCAAGCATACGGAACACAAAGAGACCAAGAAATAACGTCGTAGCGGCGGGCGGCAGTCCGCTTGGGACGGACGCATGCCGCTCGACATTAAAGCGCCCTTAGTTCAATGGTAGAACAGTGGTCTCCAAAACCATCGATGAGGGTTCGACTCCTTCAGGGCGCGAGTCTTATCCTTTCTTTCCGGAAGTGGCAGAGGATTCCCTTTAGCGAGTACGATCGAGGTTGTACCTTGAAAGCCCGCGATAATGATGAACTCATCAGGGAGAACAACTCATTGACAGGCGATAACGAAGGTGCCGACAGTACCACCCGAGAGAAACAAGTGGACACCACAAAGACTGCAGGACACAATCCGAATAAAGTGCAAACACAGCAAAAGCCAATGGCTCATCAGAAACAAACAGCGACCGCAACCGAGCCTTCAGTGTTCGGCAATAACCTCAGCGAATTCATTGATTTCCTGAAAGATACCTGGCAAGAGTTTCGCAAGATAAGCTGGCCCAATCGCGATCAGGTCATCAAGGAGACGTGGAGCGTGCTCGTGCTGGTAGCCGTGATTACCGGAGCCGTTCTCGGATTCGATTGGATTATCGGCAAGAGTGTGTTCGAGCCCATCGATCGCTATGCCAAGAAGATGGGGGGTGGAGTTGGTCATACGATGACGCCGTTTGCTCCCTT
>DATNQY010000332.1:0-4892 GCA_036703785.1 Candidatus Obscuribacterales bacterium | reverse complement strand
AGCCATGAGAGTTGGGCAATGCTATCGCCGAATGGAAATATCACTTGTCGCAGAGAGCGGACTTTCGAAATGATGTCCGGCCCGCACGAAGTTACTGCCTCATCGGAATCCTTTGCTCGCCGTGCGGACGGATCGTTGATTTATCACGTCTCAGGGCGGGATCGCTTCCACAAGCCGGCTCAGCTAACCATAACGGTGCACGCGGACGGTTCCATAGAGAGCACATTGAATGATGTTGAGACGTTGAAAACTTTGACCGATATTCGTCCATCGATTTCCATACCCGGAGGCGCGGACGCTGCCAGGGATTTATCCAACTACGTCTCTACCGATGCGTCCGGCAGTTTGGCACTGGCCGTCGGTCTGCATGACAGCAGACAAACCCAGGCTGTCAAAAGCGCATACAACGCGCTGCTGAACGCGCTGAAGAAAATGCCGATTGGAACATCGCAAGGCAAAGCTTTGGCTGGCCACCAAAGGAACGAAACAATACAATACATCGTGTCCAAGGATGGCCTAGGAAAGAAAACGATCCAAACCGTGGAAAACGATGGGCATTTCAAATCCACGACAACGCAGGTCGTATCCGCTTCCGGCAACGTCGATATTCATTTTGAAACCAATTCTCCGATAGGAAACCAAATAGAACGTTATGAGCGTCTGCCCGGTGGCAACCTGCAGTACACAATCGCACTCCATGCCGACGATCCCGGCAAAATGGTGGTGACGACAATGCCTGATGGATCATGTCATACAACCGCTCACGCTTATGTACCTATGGTGCGGAGCTTGAATGCACCAGGACAACTGGAAGCCGATATACACTGGCACAGCTTCTAATTAGTAATACAAATTGCCCCAGACGGCTTCAAGAGCGAGCATAGAGCGGACGAGAACTTCGCGCTCGTGTTTTTTCGGAGTGCAATACGCCTGCAGATAAAGCTCCCAGAAATGTTGGTACGCTTTTTCTTTGCCACTCTGCGATTCTTGTTTTAGAACTTCTTCTCCGAGAAGCATCGGACGCACGAAGCAAACTCCGTCTGTGCACGCTGGTTTCTTTTCGATGCTGCTTGGTTCGATGTGATTGTTGCCTTGCTTCCATTTTTTCTGCAAGGCGACAAGCGTACCTGGATAAAGTCGGCTGATGCTAATTGATGCAGTGTCTTCAGAGCGCCGGCAGCCGTGCGGACGAAAACTGACGAAGCCTTGCTCCGGCCAGCTTTGTCCATGTTCGAGAGCCGTCCCCGAAGCATCGCGAAGAACGAACGTGCCGGTAAAATTGCTGATGTAATATTCGAAAAGCCCCTCGTGCAGCCGCGTCCAGAGTTGGCGCGTCAGCTTGAATTCGCTGCCCTCAGTCTGAAAGAGCGCGGCGGATAGATTGCTCAACGAGCGCGAAAGTTTGAACAGGTCGGGCTGTTCGCCCGCTTCTAAGCCCCGGAAATATCGGTACGATTCGTCAAGTGCCAGTCTATGGCGGCGTTCGATTCGACCCATAATCAGATACCCCGGAATCCTTTGCAACCGGGATATATATGCCCCAAAAGAGGGTGGTTTAGATTAGAAGCGGGCTGACGCCCGCCGTTACAAGTGCCGGCTGGAAGCCGGCGCTCCTACCTTGCTGGAAGCCGGCTGGCATTAGCCAAAATACTTGTGGATAACCTTGTCCCACAGTCCCTGGGACTTCAGGATGAGTTCGATAACCTCACGCACCGCGCCCTGTCCGCCGGGTGTAAGGGTCACCAGATGGGCAACCTGCTTGACCTCGTCCCGGGCATTGGCAGTAGCGACGCCGAGCCCGGCCCGTTTAATCAACGGGACGTCAGTGAAGTCGTCGCCGATGTAGGCAGCCTGCTCCGGTGCCAAACCGGCATCTTTCAGGACCTCATCCCACAGCGGAATCTTTTCCAAATGACCTTGGTAGACGTATTTCATGTTCAGCATCCGCGCCCTCTCATCCACGCCTGGTGAGCTTCGGCCGCTGATGATACCTGTCACGATGCCGAGCTGATGGCAAAGGTGCAAGCCGACCCCATCATGTGAATGAAAGCCTTTCGTCTCGACGATCTTGCCGTCCGGCCCCGGGAAGTAGAAGAGCTTGCCGTCGGTCATCACACCGTCCACATCCATCATCAGCAGCTTGATCTTCTTGGCGCGCTCGATGATATGCGGGTTTGCCTTCAACTCATGGGACTGCGCGTCGACGCGCTGCTCGTAATCAGCTTTCTTGGACATGTTGCCGATAAGCCTCGGTAAATATGGATTGCCATAATGGTCGCAGGCTGCTAACGTTCCAGCAAGAGTTTGTATAGTGGCCTCAATGAGATTCACCTATGGCACTATACGAATTTCGGCGACGGTGGCGGCGCTATTGGTGATTTTCTTCCAGCAAGCGGTTTTGGCCCAAAGGACTGTGTCAGGAATCCAGAAATTCGAAGTAACGGATGTGCAAGGGGTTTGCAACGACAACCCTACGGCCGCGGTGCGCACGTTTGAGTTGGCGTCCAAACCGAAAGTCGTACGCTGCGACATTGTCATCGCCGGTGGTGGCATGGGTGGAACAGCCGCTGCCATTCGCGCCGCCCAAGCTGGATTACGAGTCTGCGTCACCGAGGAAACGGACTGGATAGGCGGGCAACTGAGCGCGCAAGGCGTCTCGGCGCTCGATGAGAATTACATGGTGGAAACGTCCGGCGCCACCAGACTTTATCAAAATTTGCGCAAACAAATCCGCGAGCATTACAGAACGCTTCCCGGGGTGGGCACCGATGTTTCCTCTGATGAACGCCTGAATCCAGGCGATTGCTGGGTAAGCTGGTTGTCCTTCGAGCCGAGCGTGGCAATCCAAAAATTGGACACGTTGATCGACCAAGCAACCGGCGACCGCCCGTTGACTATATTGCGGCGATATAAAATCGTAAGACTCAAACTCGCACATGGAAGGATACGATCTGCGCTGGCAGTGAACCTTGATACTGGGAAGTTCGTAGAGCTGCGCGCAAAGCTGTTTCTCGACGCGACAGAGCTGGGAGACCTGTTGCCCTTGGCCGGCGTGCCCTACGCAACGGGCGCCGAGCCGCAATCGGAGACAGGCGAGGTGCATGCGCCCGAGAATCCGAATCCGGAAAATGTTCAAGATTTTACGTATCCTTTTGTCGTTGAATTACGCGAAGGCGAAAAGCACGTTATTCCTAAGCCACCTATGTACGATCAATTTCGCGATGCCGGTAAGTTTTCGTTTCTCGGCTACAAAATGTTCAGCAACGCGCCGACGCCGTCGGGACAATCGGAATATTTGCCATTCTGGACATACAGACGCTTGATAGCCAGAGACAAGTTTCCAGGCTTATTTGCTCATGATCTTGCAATGATCAATTGGGAAGCCAATGATACGCGTGGCGAGAACTTAATCGATCAACCTCCCGCCAAACAAGCAGAACGGCTGGCCGTAGGCAAGAATATAAGTCTCGGATTCCTATACTGGCTACAGACCGAAGCGCCGCGCGACGATGGAGGCGAAGGCTATCCCGAGTTGATGTTGCGCACTGACGTGCTCGGCACGCGCGATGGGCTTTCAAAGTATCCGTATATTCGCGAATCGCGCAGAATAAAAGCGGAAGAAACAATCGTCGAGAAGGATATTGCCGCCGCCACCACCCCCGGTGCGCGCGCGCGCATATTCAACGACTCGGTGGGCATCGGCTTGTATCCGATCGACATACACGGTAAACAGGACGTACCGGGCGCGGGGCAGTCGTCGAGCCCGTTCCAGATACCGCTGGGGGCGCTGGTTCAACCGACGGTGCGTAACTTGATCCCATCATGCAAAAACATTGGCACCACGCACATTACAAACGGAGCCTATCGATTGCATCCGGTGGAATGGGCAATCGGTGAAGCGGCAGGAACGCTCGCGGCTTTTTGCGCCAAACACCACACGACGCCTGAGAAAGTTTTGCGAAATCAGGCGGAGGTAAGAGCGCTGCAGAAAACACTGATCGCCTTCGGCGCGCCACTTTACTGGTATGACGATCTGCCCACCGATCATCCCAACTTCGCTGCCATTCAGTTTTTATCGGTGTGCGGGATAATGCGGGGCTCCGCGGATTCGTTGAGCTTTGATCCTGAAGCGGAAATATCGACAGACGATGCAGCAGAAGTGGTCGCGAGATTAGGGAAGCAATCGAAGCGGCGCATGTTGGAAGGCGGATCCACGACGGATGCGTCAGGCTTGACGCGAGCGCAATTTGCGCAGGAAGTTTACGACAGTCTGATCGGCAAGACAAAGGTCGCTGTCTTCTAGGTCCCATCAAGATTGGTAGCGGCGGGCGATAACCCAGCACTGTAGTTTGGGAACTCAGCCGGCGCGCAATTGGTCGTACTGCGCATGGCGCGCAAGACGAAGACAAACACCAAGACAACTGCGAAGCCGCGGAGTTCGAAGACACTCGAGCGCGCGGTGCGCAAGAGCCGCTGGCAATTTGTGTCAAACGCAACTCACATGCTCGAAATGCCAATGATCATGCTGGCGTTTGTCTGGATGGCGTTGGTTATTTACTCTCTGGTTAACGGCTCTAACCAGTTCATCAAACACTCCATCACCGTAATCTGGTATCTGTTCGCGGCAGAATTTGTGATGCGCGGCTTGGTAGCGCCGAACAAATGGGATTTCCTAAAGCATAATTGGCTTGCTGCAATCTCCCTGTTCTTGCCTGCATTGCGGACTCTGCAAATCTTTGCAGTCGTAAGCTCATTGCCGATGCTCGGCGCACTGGCCGCAGGCAACAGCATCGTTTTCCTGCTTCTAGGCAGCGTCAATCGCGGCATGCAGGCGTTGCGCAAAGTCGTGAAACGCCGCGGCACTGTGTACGTGGCGGCCCTGACTGTAATCA
>DATNQY010000331.1:0-31854 GCA_036703785.1 Candidatus Obscuribacterales bacterium | reverse complement strand
TGCTGGTGCCGGCGATGCAATCTATCGGTATGTGATTTTTCTCCAATTCGCGAATGACGGCGAGGTGAGCGATCCCACGTGTGCCGCCGCCGCCGAGTGCCAGACCGATCCTCGGTCTGCCTACGGCTGTGCTTGCCTGTCCGGACAGCGACGACTGGTCTTGCTCCGCGGCAACCGAGGGGGTAAACAACAACGAAATGAATAGAAAGGATTTGACTGCGAGTCTGACGAATCGGCTCAGCTTCATGGTTTCCTGCGGTTGCTTTGAACTTGCTACTCCCGAGTATTTTACTGGAGCTTCATAAAAATTGTCCGCAAGCCTCTCTATGCGGCAGGCGTGGGCGATAAGCGTCTTTTGCCTCTTGTGATCCGGTTCTAACCCGGTGTTAAACACCGATTTGGGGGCCTTCGTGCTATAAAGGTGAGCATCACGCGGAATTCTTCTGGGGGACCCTTATTTTGTCGATTTCACACCAACTCGGCTGGTGGACTGTCGCATCGTTCATGGCCTGGTTTTTTGGGTCGTTTTATTATCAGGGACTTGGCATTACTTTAGGCTATCACCGCCTACTGACGCATAAATCTTTGAGGCTACCCCGTTGGCTCATGTACGTCATTGTGGCCGGCGGCTACTTTTGCCTCATGGGCTCGCCCATTGTCTGGGTGGGTGTGCATCGCTTGCACCATCAGAAATCCGATCAGCCAGGCGATCCTCATTCGCCCAATGATGGATTCTGGCACGCCATGTTCGGTTGGATGACCAAGATGCGCGGGGTGCAGACTGACGAAGAATTACAGCGCGCAGCCGGCGAGCTGATGGCAGATCCGTTTTTCCGGGTGCTGGGCACAGAGCACAAGGCGTATCAAGCCGCGCTTTGCCTCGGTGTTAACATCATTGCGCGTGTGGCTTTATTTTTCGCTTTCGGCTGGGTGGCCTTGCTGGCTAACGTGGCCGCTACTCTCACGGTGTTCATTGGGACTCAAATGGTCAACGCGGTTTGTCACCTGCAGAGTGCCGGATATCGTCTATACGACACCCGGGAAGACAGCCGCAACGTATGGTACGTAGCCATGCTCACGCTGGGAGAAGGCTGGCACAACAATCACCACGCGATGCCGAAATCCGCTCGGCACGGTATGGCCTGGTGGGAATTCGATTTGACGTGGGTTAGCATTTGGCTGCTCGAGAAGGTCGGATTGGCAAGGAATATCATTCGTCCGACAGAGCACAGACAGCAGCGTTTTCACAGAGTGCCGTTGCATGCGATGCCGGCTGCTTCAATGGCCTCCTTGGCTCCTTCGATGGCAGCGATGATGGAAAACGTTGTCGATAATGTCACCGCTACGATGGACAACGTTGTTGATAATGTTACCGCCACCATGGACAACGTCACGGCGTCGATACCGCCGGTGGTGCAGCAAGTGCAGCACGCAGTCGGTGCGCAACAGGTCGTGCAATCCGGCGCTTCCAAGGGCTAAAGTGGCGCTGTGGTAAACTAACCCCCCTCAAGGAGGTAGAGTTATCATGGTGCAGGTTGACATAGTTTACGAAGGCAAGTTGTGCTGCAAGGCGACGCACGAGCCGTCGGGAAACAGTATTCTTACTGACGCGCCCAAGGACAATAATGGCGAGGGGAAATTCTTTTCTCCCACTGACTTGGTCGGGACAGCGCTCGGCACTTGCATGATGACCATCATGGGCATGGTGGCTCAGCGCGAGAACATCGACCTGTCCGGCTCGACAGTTCGCGTGCTCAAAGAGATGTCTGATTCGCCTCCGAGACGGATCGCCAAATTGACCGTCACGTTTCACGTACCGCGTAAACTGACGCAGGAGCAGGAACAGAAACTGCGCAACGCGGCAATGACTTGTCCGGTGCACAAGAGCTTGCACCCGGACGTGCAAACTCCGATTGAATTTAAGTTCGGCTAGAGCTTACGCCCGTCGCTACAGCGGAGCGCAGGCTGCCAGCTAGGGTGTTAGTTTTTGCCTTTCCAGATCGGATCGTGGAATTTGCTGTCCTTCGATTCGAACCAGCGCGTCATCGTCACCTTTTGCTGGGTGTAGAAGTTGATCGCTTCTTTGCCCTGGATGTGCTGATCGCCATAGAACGAATGATTCCATCCGGTGAAGGGGAACCACGCCATCGGCGCCGGCACTCCAACGTTGATGCCGATCATGCCGGCGTTGAAGCGATGCTTGAACTCGCGTGCGGTTCTGCCGCTGCTCGTATAAATGACCGCACCATTGCCGAACGGGCATTCTTGCCCGAGCTTGATCGCGTCTTCGACAGTGGCGGCGCGCACCACACTGAGTACCGGACCAAAAATTTCTTCCTTCACGACGCTCATTTCCGGCTTCGCTTTGTCGATAATGGTTGGACCGAGGAAAAAGCCTTGCGGGGCATCCGGTACTTTTACGGCTCTGCCGTCGAGCACCACCTCGGCGCCTTCCTTAGCACCTTTTTCGATCATGCTCTGCACTTTCTTCAAATGCTCGGCGGTAATGACGGGCCCCATATCCGGCGCGCCGTCAGGCGTGTCGGTGCGGCCGACTTTCATTTTCTTAGCTGATTCAACCAGCATCGGTACGAACTCATCTGCGGCGCTGCCCACCGGAATGGCGAGACTGCCGGCCATGCAACGTTCGCCTGCGCAACCGAATGCCGAAGCTTGCAGTGCTTGCACGGTGTATTGCATGTCTGCGTCCGGCATAATGATGAGGTGGTTTTTGGCGCCGCCGGCCGACTGCACACGCTTGCCGTTGGCTGATCCGGTCGTATAAACGTACTTGGCGATCGGTGTTGATCCTACGAATGAAATGGCTTTGACCAGCGGATGCTCGAGCAATCCGTCGACGGCTTCCTTGCCGCCGTGCACGATATTGAACACGCCTTCGGGCAAGCCGGCTTCCATGAGCAATTCTGCAATGTAGAGGCTGGTCAGCGGAACTTTCTCCGACGGCTTCAATATAAATGCGTTGCCGCAGGTGATAGCGATTGGGTACATCCACAACGGCACCATCGCCGGGAAGTTGAACGGAGTGATACCGGCGACGACACCAAGCGGATGGCGCATTGTTTCGCAGTCTACGTTGGTGGCAATGTTTTCCAGGCATTCGCCCATCATCAGGCTGGGGATGCCGCACGCGAATTCAACAACTTCAATTCCGCGGAAGATGGAGGCTTTTGCTTCGGGGAGGGTTTTGCCGTGCTCGCGGCTGATTGATTGAGCAATCGCATCGTAATTTTGCTCCATCAGTGCTTTGAATTTGAACATGACGCGAGCGCGCTCGACGACCGGAACTTCTTTCCAGCTTTCGAAAGCCTTTTGTGCTGCCTGCACGGCGCGGTCGACATCCTGCTTGTTGCCCACAGGTACTTTGGCGATTATTTCGCCTGTCGATGGGTTGCAAACGTTGGTGAATTCTTTTACCGACGAATCAACCCACTTGCCGCCGACCAGCATTTTGCAGGTGGTCACCGCGCTTTGTGTCACAGCCATTGTCGTCCCTCCACTGCCTCAATCCGGCGAACCCGGCTGGATTGCCGAGTATATAAATCTCAACATATTCAGGATATCTCGTCGAGCTGGTGTTTGACAACGCTTCTGTCCGCTGGAGGCCAATGTCCAGGCTAATTCTGGTTAAGCAAAGCACCTTTTGCCGGCACCGTCTCTGCATTGCCTGGAAACTTGCGCTCTCAACGGGCGTCCTCCGGTGAGCAGTAAGGGAGGATCTCCGCATGTTAAGACGAGCTTTGGCTATGGCTGCGCTCACTGCGTTGACCGCCGGCACCACGGCTTTTGCAGCCGTGATTGTGACACCGGACAACGGAGTGAGAATGCACCGCAGAACGACGGTAATACTGCCTAACAGGAGGCTCGATATCCATCGCTCCTTCCGGCGCGTGTTGCCTCGCGACGAGATGCTGGTACGTCCGAGACGGCGCACGACGGTAATCCATCGCGACGACTCGGGTACGACGGTGATTCGCAAAGATCGCGACTAGCGCAAGCCCAAGAATCATACGCAGTGCGACCGCAAAACGGTTGCACTGCGTTTTTGTTTTGTTTTTTTCGTAGCGGCGTGTCCTAGCCCGCTTTTACGGCCAAGTTACTTGACGTTCGACCGGAACACCGTCTTCGAACGTTTCTTGCGACAAGCTATTTTCTTTTGCCTGAATGCAAATGCAGTAGAGGTCTTCGTCTCCAGTATTGCGCCAGGTTCTTTCACCGTTGGGCGAAATGCGAATCGATGTGCCCTCTGACACCTCGATGATGTCACCATCAATTTGCATTTGGCCTTTGCCTTTGATGAAGATATAGAGCTCTTCGTTTTGTTTGTGTTTGTGATAGAAGGGCACAGCAGCTCCAGCCGGCATTCGATTTAGCGACACCTGCATGCCGGTGAGTCCGAGCTCGTCTTTGAGGAAGAACTTCGGCACGTTGCGTTTTAGCCTTGGATGCTCGACTTCAAACTGGTGCAGATCTTCGAATGGTCCCGCATGAGCGACGCTGTAATTTGCGCCTTTCTTCGTTTTGAGTTCCTTCTTATAGTGTGTTTTGATGGTCATTACTTTTTCCTCGCGTCATCGCGTATAGTCTACCGGTGCTGCTTTTGAATTGTAGCTGTGATTATATGGATGCAGAAGAGTCTCGAACCCCTTGCGATCTCGCTATGAGAACTAAACAAATTTGTTGATGCCGAGTGCTTGCATGATTTCAGTCATATTTGGCTGCAACCCGCTGCCTGTGCCTCATCCGCACTGCTTGCGGTTTCCTGGGCTATCTTTCATTGATCATCTTATAAGTTGATGCACAACAGTGAGACTTTGGGACCTTGCCGCGGGCGATTTTTAAGTGCTGTGCGCGCGGGCTTCGAGGTCTTGCCAGCGTTCGTACAGGCGGTGAACTTTTTCTTGCGCGTCGTGCACCTGCTGCATGATCTCTTGTAGTTTGACGTGATTGGATGCGATTGTGGGATCCGTGAGTTTTGCTTCGAGCTTTTTGACTTCGTTCTCCGCGGTTTCGATCGTTTGCTCTATGTTGTTTAGCTCGCGCTTTTCGTTGGTGGAGAGTTTCTTGCGCTCCGACTGCGGGCTTGCATCAGTAGAGGAGCGCAGGCTGCCAGCCTGCATTAGCGGGCTTCCGCCCGCCGGTGCGGTCGAGGCAGAACCCGGTCGAACGCTGTCGCGCGCGAACGGCGAATTTTGCCATTGCGGGTAGTCGGCGAAATAGGCAGCATTGCCTTTTCCGTCGAGGGCGAGTATGAGTGTTGAAACGCTGTCCAGCATAAAGCGATCGTGGGTAACGAGGACGACGGCGCCGGCAAATTCTTGCAAGCTCTCTTCGAGAACTTCGAGTGAAGGAATGTCCAGATCGTTTGTCGGTTCGTCCAGAATCAGAATGTCGGCCGGTCGCAGCATCAAGTTGGCGATTAGAATGCGAGCTTGTTCGCCGCCCGACAAATAACTAATGGGCATGTCGAGCTGATCGCTGCGGAAGAGGAATTTCTTAGCCCATGTGGACACGTGCAACGGCCGACCTTGATAGGTCACCGTATCTCCGACTGGGGACAGCGCTCTGCGCAGAGTTTGAGTTTGGTCGAGCTGATCGCGGTTTTGATCGAATACCACGACGCGCAAGGCATCGGCTCTTTTGATTGTGCCTTTGTCCGGTTGGAGTTGGCCGTCGATGACTTTGAGAAACGTGGTTTTTCCGCTGCCGTTGGCACCGATCAATCCGAGGCGAACACCAGGCGATAGAACCATGTTGACATTGTGGAACAGCATGCGGCCGCCCATGGATTTCTCCAGGTGCTTGCCGACCAGAAGTTCTTTCGTCTTGCGGCCCGACGCGTTGAAATCAATCTCTACAGATGCATTTTGGGCATTGCGGAATTTCACTTCAGCAAGTGCATCGATCAGGCGTCCTGCTTCGTCGATTCGCGCCTGCGCTTTTGTCTGACGGGCTATGGCGCCGCGTTGCAGCCAGGCGATTTCACGTCGGACTTTGCTGGCGATTGCCTGCTCGAGGTGCGCCTGTGCAGTAATGTACTCTTCACGGGCGACGAGGAAATCGGTGTATTTTCCGTTGACGACCAGGCAGCCGTCGGCGTAAATTTGATTGAGTTCTACCACGCGGCTGCAAACGTTCTCGAGAAACGTGCGATCGTGTGTAACCAACACGAAGGGGAAGGTGCCGTCATTGAGCATCTTTTCCAGCCAGAGAACACCATCGAGATCCAGGTGGTTGGTAGGCTCGTCGAGAAAGACGACATCAGGGTCGGTAATTAACTTGGATGCGATCGAAAGGCGTTTGCGCCAGCCGCCTGAAAGAGTTGACGCGGTGGCGGCGATGTCCGGGAAGCCCATGCGTGTGGCCATGATATTGACACGGGTTTCGCGCTCATGAATTTCCACGTCGCCTTCGATCGAATCGGACAATATCTCGCCGATGGTTTTCTCGGCGGCGAACTTCTCATCCTGGGGAATGTACGCGGTACGCAGACCTTTACGCCCGGTGATTTTGCCGTCGTCGGGCGTCGTGATGCCGGCCATGATTTTAAGCAGCGTCGATTTGCCGGCCCCGTTTGGACCGATTAGTCCGAGCTTGTCGTTCTCTTCGATGGCAAGGTTGACGTCGCGAAACAGAGGACGCGACGCGTAAGATTTGGTGATCGATTGGCAAGTTAGTATCGGTGCCATGAAAAATGGCCGGTTAGACCTGCGCCTTTTGCTTCTCTTCTTCGCGCTGCTTGCGCTCGATGCGCGCCAGTGCCGTGAGTGCTGCTTCGTTGACGGTTTCGGAAAGCGTCGGGTGCGGGTGGTTGGTGACGGCCAGATCTTCGAGCACTGCTCCCATTTCGATGGCGAGCACCGCTTCGGTGATCAACTCACCGCATCTGGTGCCGACCATGCCGATGCCGAGAACTTGCAGGGTATCGGGATCGTAAATGACCTTAGTGGTGCCATTGGTGTCTGCCAGCGTGTGGGCGCGACCGTTGGCGCTCCAGGGATATTTACTGCTGGCTACCGCGCGGCCCTCGGCTTTCGCTTGCGTTTCCGTCAATCCGGCCCAGGCGATTTCCGGCTGGGTGAACACGATTGCCGGGATGGCGCGATTGTCGAACGCGGATTTCTTGCCGGCGATCGCTTCGGCGGCAACGATGCCCTGACGCATGGCTTTGTGCGCGAGCATGGGGTCGCCGGCGGTGTCGCCGATGCAGAAGATGCGCTTGTCGGTGGTGCGGCACTGATCGTCGATGACGACGAAACGCCCTCTGTCGTCGAGTTTGACTTGCGTATTTTCCAAACCAATGTTGTCTGTGTTCGGCCGCCGGCCGATGGAAATAAGCACGCGGTCGAAGGCGGCATCGGCGGGTACGTCTTTGCCTTCAAACGTTGCTTTAATCGCTTTGCCCGTGTCCTCGATTTTGGCGACTTTGGTGTTCAGCCAAATGTTTTTCAAAATCGTTTGCATATGGGTTTGCAATGGGCGGACCAGATCGCGGTCTACACCCGGCAGCAGCCCATCGGTCATTTCCACCACAGTTACTTCGCTGCCAAGCGACGCATAGACGGTTGCCATTTCCAGTCCGATGTAACCGCCGCCGATGACGAGCAGCTTTTTCGGAATGTCTTTCAGGTCGAGGGCGCCGGTGGAATCCATTACGCGCTCGCTCTTGATGTCGAACATTTCCGGCATGATCGGACGGGAGCCTGTGGCGATGATGCAATGCTTAAACTTGATGCTGACTGCCGATTCGCCGTCTGATTCCACGCGCACATTGCGCGAGTCTTTGAATCGAGCGTTGCCGTGCATGATCTCCACGCCGGCACTCTTGCATTTAGCGACGATACCCTGGGCCAGTTTGTCCGAAACGCCGAGCTTCCAATTTCTCAATTCGTCGATATTGATTTGCGGTTTGGCGAAGTGCAGCCCGAACGATGAGGCATGCGAAGTTTCATTGATGATTTCTGCTGCGTGCAGGAGCGCTTTGGACGGAATGCAGCCGACGTGCAAGCATACGCCACCAGGCTTCGGACGCCCGTCGACCAGGGTGCACTTGATGCCGAGTTCGGCGGCGCGCAAGGCGGCGGTGTATCCGCCTGGTCCCGCTCCCAGAATCACCAGATCGACGTCTTGCACCATTTCTCCGACTACCATTTTTAGATTTAGCCCTCCAGAAGCATTTGGAATGGATCTTCCATACAGGCGGCGACGTGCCGCAGGAACATGGCGGCTTCCGCGCCATCGGCTACGCGGTGGTCGAACGACAGAGCGAGCGGCATGATGGTGCGCACCACAATCTGTCCATTGCGAACCACCGGTTGCTCCTTCGAGCGAGCCATGCCCATGATTGCCACTTCCGGATAATTGACCATCGGCACCATACCGGTGCCGCCGATCGGGCCGATGTTGGTGATGGTGAATGTTCCGCCCTGCAGGCGATCGAGTTCGATTTTTCCATCGCGAGTTTTTTTGGCGACGTCTGCCAGTTCAATTGAAAGTTCGACCAGAGTTTTTTGATCGACGTTTTTAATCACCGGAACGATCAGTCCTTTTTCGGTGGCGACGGCCACGCCGATATTGAAGTAGTGCTTGAACACCAATTCGCTTGTGCGTTCGTCGAGGCTGCAGTTGAACTGCGGATATTTTTTCAGTCCGGAGACGACCGCCTTTAAAGCAATGGCGGTGAGCGTCAATCTGCCGCCGCGCTCGGCGACAGCTTTCTCGTGGCGCTGGCGGGACGCTTCCAGGTCGGTGACGTCGGCTTCGTCGAAGTTGCTGACGTGGGGAACGTGGCTCCAGGATTGGGCCATGTTGAGGGCGATTTTGCGACGCAGTGAACGCAGCGGTACGCGCTCGACTTGTCCGAAGCGGGTGAAATCGGGCAGTTCGACCGGCTGTAGGGTGAGGGGGCCTGCTCCGCCTGTGGTGCCTTCGCCACCGTATTTGGCGGCAAGTGATAATCCAGCGGCCGCTCTGGCGGCTGGTGTCACGGCCACTGCGCCGGCACGCGCTGCAGGCGGTACGCCTTCGGCGAAGGAACGTACGTCTTCCTTGGTGATTCTGCCGCCTGGGCCGGAGCCCGGCACGCCTTGCAGATTGATTCCCATTTCACGAGCCAGACGGCGCGTGGCCGGTGTGGCGGCGACGGGCCCACCCTGGGGGCGGGCGGCTGCGGGAGTGGGGATGGCGGTGATGCTCTTGCCGTTGCCGCCTGTGTGTTTGGCGGCCGGGGCTGCCTGCTGCTCGCGAGCGCCGACGGCAACCGGCTGCGCCGCTGCGGCGGATTGGGCGCCCTCCGATTTGGCGCCTTCCTTTGTAGCGGCGGGCGTCAGTCCGCTTTTGCCGGCTTGATTGAAACTGATCATCGTATTGCCGACTTTGGCAATTTCGCCGATTTTGACGAATATTTTTTCGACGGTGCCTTCATAAGGCGAAGGCACTTCGACGGCGGCTTTGTCGGTCTCGACTTCGAAGAGAATCTGGTCGGCTTTCACATGATCGCCTTCCTTCACTCGAATATCGAGCACTTCCGCTTCGTGGATGCCTTCACCGAGATCGGGCAGTTTGAATTCGACGGTCATGCGATTGTTTTCCTTTCAGTCTTTTTCGCCAAATGCGGGCTCTCGCCCGCTCAGAATGCCAGCGTTTCGCGCGCGGCGAGCAATACCTTGTCGGCATCGGGCAGATAGGCTTTCTCTCTGGCGAAATAAGGTATCGGCAGGTCGTAGCCGGTCACACGTTTGACTGGTGCTTCCAGATACAAAAGCGCGTGCTCGTTGATGCGGGCGATTACTTCGGCGGCAATTCCACAGGTGCGCGGTGCTTCGTGGACGATCACCACGCGGCCGGTTTTGGTTACCGATTCGATGATGGTTTGCGTGTCCATCGGCGCGATCGTCAGCAAGTCCACGACTTCCGCTTTGACGCCGTCTTCCTCTTCGAGCATTTCCGCTGCTTCCAGGGTGCAACGCATGGTGGCACCGTAGGAGATCAACGTGATGTCTTTGCCCTGACGAACGACTTGAGCACGTCCGATCGGCAAGGTTTCGATTTGGTCCGGCACTTCTTCTTTAAAGAGACGATAGCAAGCCTTGGGCTCGTAATAAATGACCGGATCAGGATCTTGAATGGCGGCGTGCAGAAGCGCGCGCGCGTTGCGCGGACCGGAGGGCATTACCACTTTCAACCCCGGAGCGTGCGCGTAGATAACTTCGCGGCTTTCCGAATGGTGCTCGATGGCCCGAATGCCGCCGCCGGAAGGCGCGCGCATAACCATCGGCACCGTGATGCGGCCGCGAGTGCGATTGCGAAAACGGGCGGCGTGCATTTCCAGATGATGGTAGGCATAGTAGTCGAACCCGGAAAATTGAATTTCAGCAACCGGGCGCAGGCCGTTGATGGCCATGCCGATGGCGGTGCCGATGATTCCGGATTCGGCAAGCGGCGTGTCGATGACGCGCTTGTCGCCGAACTTGGCGTGCAGTCCTTCGGTGATGCGGAAGACGCCTTCATCAGGTCCGACGTCTTCGCCCATAACCACCACGCGGTCGTCGCGAGTCATCGCCTCGAAGAGGGCGAGGTTAATAGCTTTCGCCATATTCATTTCAGGCATTTCGTTTATCTCCTCTTCTAGTGCGCGGCGGTTTCATGCTTTTTTTCGGCATCACTCTTGTTTCTCGACAGGAAGTGTGCCAGCTCGTCGCGCTGTTCCTGGAGATGGGGCGGCATATCCGCATAAAGGTAGTCGAACATCACCAGCGGATCGCTGTACGGTGCCTCTTTCAGCATGCGCTCGACGTTTTTGATCGCATCTTGAATGCGCGTTTCAATTTCCTCTTCCATTTGCGTGACAATCTTGTCGTTGAGAATGCCTTTCTTTTCCAGATACTTGCGGAAGCGGATCAGCGGTTCTTTAGCCGCCCACTGTTGTGCTTCCTCTTCTTTGCGATAGCGTTTGGGATCGTCGCTTGTCGTGTGAGGCGTATATCTGTAGGTGAGTCCTTCGATCAGCGTCGGACCTTCGCCTTTGCGCGCGCGCTCGACGGCTTCTTTGGCCGCCACGTACACCGCCAGCACGTCATTGCCGTCCACGCGCACGCCGGGAATGCCGTAACTGATCGCGCGTTGGGCGACGGTTTGGCAATTCATCTGGCGATGCAGCGGGACGGAAATTGCATATTGATTGTTCAAGCAAGTAAACACGACCGGCGCCTTGAACACAGAGGCGAAGTTGAGCGCTTCGTGGGTGTCGCCTTCAGAGCTGGCACCGTCGCCGAAGTAAGTCATAACCACTTTCTTCTCGCCTTTCACATTGTTGGCCATGCCGATGCCGGCGGCATGCACAAGCTGGGTGGCGACGGGAACGGCAATCGGCAGGTCGTTCATCCCTTCAGGCGGAATCGCGCCTTCTTCCAGACCGCTCCAATAAAGGAGGATGGTCTCGATGGTCCAACCGCGATACAGGAAGCCTGTGGTTTCGCGGTAAGCCGGAACAAACCAATCGGGTTTTTCGATGGCGACGATGGTGCCCAGCGCGATCGCTTCGTGACCGCTGGCTTGCGGGAACGTACCGATGCGGCCCTGGCGTTGCAGCTTGAGCAGGCGCTCGTCCACGCGGCGTCCCATCAGCATCCAGCGGTACCAATTTTTAAGCTCGTCGTTGGGAATTTTCGGTTCGAGCGACTTATCGACTTCGCCGTTTTCGTCGAGAACGGAAATGGTTTCGAGCTTCAAGGGGATGTCTAACGGTTTTCTAGGCATGTGTTATGGGTTCCGTTATGATGCGTGGGAAACTGCTACAATGCGACTCGCCACAGGCGTTGCACAGGAAAAAGTATGTCACATTGCTGCGCACGCGAACATAAATGTAATGGATCTAAGCGCGTGGAAAGCCTGTTGTAGAGCGGAAAGTTGAATGAACCATAAAGATAACGCTGACATCCCGGTTGCTCTCGAGCGCGGGCACGGAGTTATCCGCAAACGCGGCGGCGGCTCGGTTGATTCCAGCTTTGCCGAACAAAGACACGACGTCAATGCCGAACGTGGCCACAAACCGCCGTGGCTGAAAGTGACTTTGCCTACAGGCGAACCTTACCAAAAGCTCAGGAATATCATGCAGACTAACAATCTGCACACCGTCTGCGAATCGGCTGCCTGCCCCAACCGTGGCGAGTGCTGGTCGCGTTCGACAGCGACGCTGATGATTCTGGGCAATGTCTGCACGCGCAGCTGCGGCTTCTGCAATGTGATTACCGGCAGACCCACCGAGCTTGATTTGGAAGAACCCGCGCGCGTAGCTGAGGCCGTCAAACTGATGGGCTTGAAGTACGCGGTGATCACTTCGGTGAACCGCGACGAACTGCTCGATGGTGGCGCTTCGGTGTGGGCGCAGACGATTCGCCAGGTGCGCGCAGCTTCTCCGCAAACGCGGATCGAAGTATTGATCCCGGATTTCTGCGGCAATTGGCATGCGCTGGCCACGGTTTTGGATGCCGCACCCGATGTGCTCAACCATAATGTAGAGACCGTGCAGCGCTTATATTTGCAAGTGCGCCCGCAAGCGCAATTCGAGCGTAGCCTCGAGCTTTTGCGTCGGGCCAAAGAGGCCGGCTTTGTGACCAAATCCGGATTTATGGTTGGACTTGGCGAAACCGACGATGAAGTGGTTGAGCTTTTGAAGGCGCTGAGACAAGCGCAGGTGGATTTGATCACAATCGGACAGTACATGCAGCCGACGCAGCAGCATTTGCCTATTGAGCGATGGGTGACGCCGGAAACTTTTGAATACTTTCATCAACTGGGCATGGCGATGGGCTTCAAGGAAGTCTTTTCGGGGCCGCTTGTGCGCAGCAGCTATCATGCCGAGGAGCAGGCGGCGCGGGTTTAGAGCTTCCGAAGCGGTTTGGCGCCTGCCGGTACCGTGCGCGGAAAGCGGGATGGCGCGCGCCGGTACAAGGTCGTGGGTGGTGCGCGGAAACATAAGCGGGCGCACATATGAGTGTTTTTTCTCTGGACGGCAAACGGGCTTTGCCGGATGATTCACCTGACATCGATCGAAGCGCCGTGGTGTTCCCGGCGCCGAACAGTTGTAGGAGCCCTGGTCCATGAGCGTTCTACCAAGCTTCTTCACGACAACGATATTTGATTTTCAGCACCGCTTGTCCGGCGGCGAATCTTTCGAATTCCAGCATGACCAACAGTGGATGCTGGATAACTTTGCAGAGCTTTGCCGACTGCCCGAACCCTCTGCGTTGCCGGTGCCAGCCGAGCCCAAGCTGGAAGGTGAAGGACTGTGGTACCTGGCGATGCAAACCAGCACCGACGTGCGCCAATACGTGGCCGGGCATGCGCAGGCGCCATGCGATTGTTTGTCGATGCTGGCAGGCGATCGCGAAGAGGCTGTGCGCCAGACCGTGGGTGCCAATATCAATACTCCGGCTGCAACGCTGGCTGTGCTGGCGACGGATCTACAACGCCCGGTGCGCCGGGCGGTGGCCGGAAATCCGATGACTCCGCCAACACAATTGCGACTGTTGTGTGCGGAAAAAGACTTGCAGGTGAGGTTGGCTCTGGCCGGCAACCCTTCGACGCCGAAAGAAACGCTGGCTGTTTTGGCTACTGCTCCCGAGTCCGATATGCGGTTCGGAGTGGCCCGCAACCACGGAGCGGATAATACAATTCTCAGTGCGCTCAGCAAGGACGAAAATCTGGGCGTCCGTCAGGCGGTTGCAGCCAACGAAGCTGCTCCGGCTATGGCCCTGGCCACCCTGGCTTGGGACGAATCGCCGTCGGTCAGGCAGATAGTTGCTGCCAACGAAAGTGCACCGGCCTCCGCTCTTGAAGAACTCAGCTCCGATGAGGATGTGCACGTACGTCGGGCCGTGGCCATGAACGGTTCAATAACGGCAGAGGCATTGCTCAGGTTGGCTACCGATGATGATTCTTTAATTCGGGTGCTGGTGGCCATGCATCAACCGCAATCGCGAGTAGTTTCACTCGTATTGGCCACCGATGACGAACCGGCCGTGCGGGTGGCATTGGCTCGCTCGACCGGGGTCTCGGAAGAAATAGCGGAGACATTGAGCGAAGATAGCGAGCCCGATGTGCGATTGTGGCTGGCGCGTAACATAGGGACGGCCCCGATCGTGTTAAAGAAACTGGCCGGCGATCAACTGCTCGCCGTCAGACAATCGGTGGCGGACAATCAATCGGCACCGCCGGCAGTTATCGACATTCTGGCGCGCGATCCGGAAATCATATTGTCGTCGGTGGCGACGGCCGAAACGCACATCGAGCACGATCAAACCTTGTGTGAGCTCGCTTTAAGCGAAAGCGCATTCGTGCGCTGCTTCGTGGCCGGCAATCCGCGGGCGACGCGCACGGTGCTCTGGCAACTTGCAGGCGACGAAGCGGTGGACGTCAGACGTCGCGTCGCACAAAATCCTGCGGCCGCAGCCAGCGCGCTGCACCGCCTATGTAAGGACCGAGACGAGCAAGTGCGCGTGCTGGTGGCAAAAAATGAGATGGCACCTTTTGCTGCGATCATGTGTTTGGCTCGGGACACCAGCACTTATGTACGCTACACAGTCGCCTGCCGAGCTGCCCTTACTGAGCAGATAGTAAAAGTACTTCTCGATGACGATGATATTTTCATCCGCCGCCAGGTACAAGCGCGATTGTTGCCTGCCGAATTCAAACCAGCCATGAGCTAGTCAACGCAACGCTCGGAGAAGTTGTAATTATCTGCGGGAATACCAATCATATGGGTACCGCGTAATAACCTCGGACAATTCCAGCATGGTCAATGCCGCGGAAATTTCGCCGGCCTGCAAACCGGATTTTTCAATGAGCGCATCGAAGTGAATCTTCTCATCGCTGAGTAGTTCAAAGATTGTCTTTTCAGCGCCATGCAAATCTACGGTGGGCCTCCGTTCTGGCGCCGGACGTTCTTTCGTATTGTCCTTCGCACCTTTGGCCTTGTCCCAGGAGACTGTCGAGGTTACATCTATATGTTTGATTTTTCGATCGAGGTCCTTTGGCCATTTTTTTCGAGCTTCATGCAAGTCGTAATCGGACTGGAGATAGAGCCAGAATTGAGGCGACGTTCCGAACAGTTTCGATAAGCGCAATGCCGTTTCCGCGGATATACCTCGTCGGCCGTCTAGAATTTCTGCCATTCGTTGCGGTGTAACACGCAGCGCTAAAGCCAGCGCTTTGGATGTTAATCCTGCTGGACTCATAAAAGCCGTGCGCAGTACATCGCCCGGGCGCGGGCAGGCGGCGTTTGATAATTCTTGAAGCTCGGTCTGCCTCGACATAGTTCCACCCCGGGGCGACTTTAGGACACAAATTTTACCACCAATGGATGCCTGTCTAGTCCGGATTTTCTCGTTTCTCGAGAATCGAGAAACTGCCCGGATATCGGCGCGTACAAACTGAGTGCCCTTGCCGATTCGCACATTTTGAGATTGTGCCCATTTTCTCGTTTCTCGAGATCCGAGAAACATGCGATTTCGCTCCCCCTGAAACGCGCCACTGTGGCGGGATTTGGAGTGGCGTTGAAAAGAGATTTCTCGGTTCTCGAGAAACGAGAAATTCTGGCGACCTGAGATGTCGCGGTCGGTTGCGGATAAGCGATAGTTAAGGTGCCGGTGATTCCGGCTTTTGGCGTGGGTTGGGCACTGTGGGTGATGGCGCGGCGAAGAAGTTTGGACTTTGTTCTAGCCGGGGACGACCGTCGTTTTTCAATTGATCGATTTTTTCGAGTTCGAGGGCGCGATCGTCGCATCCTTTTGCTACGTCGAAATGTCCTAAGCTGGCGGCGACCCGAGAGAGCGCGTGTAGCGCTTCGATTCGTTGTCTTGGGTGGGGTCCGGCATATTCGAGCGTGACGTCGTAGGCTCGCCTCCAGGTTGCAAAAGCCAATTGAAGATTTTTGCGCTTTTCTAAAACAATTGCGGCGTCTTTGAGTTCTTGATAATAAGAAATCGGGTCGCGCATACGGCGATTCTCTTCATAATTTAAAGCGGCATCGTAAGCGTCTAGTCCCTGGGGATCTTGGCGCGTAAGCAGGGTAATCCCAAGTTGCCTGAGTGCTTTGGCGACGCGATCGCTCGTTTCATTGTCGGTGTGACGAGTGCGCTGTAGAGATTGGCCAAGATAATAGGCGGCGCGATTCAGCTCCTGGTGATTCAGATACAGATTGCCTAAATCCGTGAGAATCATCGGTGAATAGGTTTCGGCATGAAAACGGTTAATCGCCTTTTCCATCCAGCTCATCGCCTGCGCGTCGTCCTGCATTGATCTATAGCAGAGGCCGATTTGGTAGGTGCAGACTGCCATTCCGGGTTCGGAATTTGCCTGTTCGAATTCCGTGAGTGCTTGCTGGAAGCGGACGATAGCTGCCGGGTAGTCCGAGCGCGCGACCAGTTTGCGAGCGTCGAACAAAGCGAGCTTGCCCCGGTCAAGTGCGGCGTTGAGGCCGGTGCCGCTGTCCGACTTGCCACCCACATCAGCGCGAAATAGAAAGCCGGAATAACCGATTTGAAAGAGCAATGCTCCAGCCAGCAACAGAAACACGCACAGAAGAAGCAGAGGCTTCGGCGTGAATTTTATAAACCACGGACGTCCGATCGCGCTGCTGCTGCCACCGCGGCCGGTGCCGGAAGCGGCCGGTTGGTTTGTGGAATTGAATCCGGGGGCTGCGGCAAGAGAAGGCGAGGCTTCCTGAGGCTCAGTAGTGAAAAATATCGGGCGGTTAGCGGCCGGTGACCAGCCGGGCGCGTTGCGCAAACTTGGCGATGGCTGGGCTGTCAGGCTGTTTTTGCCTGATACCGCTTCCGACAGATTATTCAGCAGTCTGCCGGCAGAGCGCGCCTCAGAGCCTGAATCTAGCAGATGCCCGGTTAACCATTCCGGCAACTTCGATGGCGGTTCGAGATCCGGCAATGCATCGGCGCCGTCGATGGGCTCACCAAGCGCCGGCTGCTCTTCCAATGGTAACTGAAGCAGCCGGCGCAGCTGCCGCGCGCAGCGACGAATATCCGAGAGTTCGTGATGCTCCAGCACGCGAAAAGTTGTCGATTGAGCCGGATCTTTGTAGTCTTGATGCCGGAAAAGCAGGCATTCATCGCCGCCGCAAAGACGATGCCATAACAGCGGATCTCTGGACAGGCAATAGAGCGATGTGTAAATGCTCCACGCCGAAAAGCGGTCGAGGTGACTGGCAAAATGATCGCGCGATCGTTGCGGGTGTTGATAATTGCGGTGTCCCAGCTCATTGCTTCCTAAAGCTTTTATTGTCTCCAGGTAGATTCCGTCATAGTCAACCAGTTTCAGTTTGTCTGCGACAACCAGAATATTGCCGTGTTGTAAGTCACCATGGGCGATACCGGACACGGACAGCTCGTGGCAAAGCTCGACGAAGCGATCTCTAATGCCTTCGATAGCCTTGGCATCATGGCAGTGACTTTCGATCCAGTCGTTGAGTTGCTCGCCGTCTACCCACGCCATTTTCAAAATCGGGAACCACTGTCCGTGTATGAAGATTCCTCTCGATAAAAAGCGAAAATCAACCATGTACGGTAAAGGCTGTTCGGCTAAAAACCGCCCGATTTCTTCGTAGCGCTGTTGCTGGTCCCCGAAATGATGCAAAAAGCAACGAACCGCCCAATGGCCGCCGTCTGCCTGCAAGTGGTAAACACTGGCGAACGAGCCTGAACGAGGCTTCGGTAGTCCCAGCATTGTAGTCTCCGGAGCTCCTGACTGCAGTTCCGCGTCTTCGAAAGCCTGCCGCGGGTTTTGGATAGCTTCGTTATAATCCTGAGGAGTCGGCCACATTCTGGGATAATTCACTCTTTCTATTACGATATGCCCGGATCTCGCTTTAAGCGTCACATAAATCCCGGTCTCTGTTTGGAAAAGAGGTCGTGTGGGCACTTCATTAAGTGGCGCCGGCATTGGGGAACAACGGCGCTAGGCAGCCGTATTGTATGACAACAGACTCGGCAACGCGACAGATCAAACTCGGTGAGATTCTGGTGCAAGCGGACATCGTCCACGAGCACCAGATGCCCCGCGCGTTGCAATTAGCCAAAGATCGCTCTTTGCGCCTGGGACAGGTGCTGATCATGATGCGCTATCTTTCCGCTGAAGAGCTGGAGCCGATCTTGGAAGTGCAAAGGCTTATCAACGAGGGCGCCATCGACTGCGACTCAGCCATACAGGCATTGAAAGTGATGCGTCGAGACGGATTGCCGCTGCAACGTGCAGTCGAGCTCGTGCGCGACGAACCGGCGGATAAAGCGCTCAAAGAGCACCTGGCCGAGCAAACCGACGCTGAAGTCGCCAAATTGGAAGCGCAACCGGGGGCAGCCGACCGCGAGCTGGTTCCACCGCTTTTGAAGTCGGGCGACGCGCGCATGGAGCTTCGCCAGTGGAACGACGCCGAACGTCACTACAAACGGGCGATGGGCATTCTTGAGCATTCCCACGGCCCTAAGAATATCAAGCTGTCGCCGGCAATCATCAAGCTGATCGAGCTCTACATGATTCAACAGCGCTACGCCGATGCCGAGCCCATGTGCTGGCGGCTGGTCGAGATCAATCAGGGCGCTTATGGCGCCGACCACTTGGAAGTTGCCCGGGCGCTGCAACGCCTGGCCCGCGTCATGGACGCCCAAACGCGTTATCCGGAAGCCGAGCAGTTCTTGCTGTCGACGATTCGCATTATGGAGAAGCAGCTGGGGCTGGAAAGCTCGGAGCTGAAGTCCGCGTTGCGCCATCTATCGGCATTTTGGAAACGCAAAACCAAGCAGGCTGAGCACAAGCGTATCGGCGAGCTTTTGGTCGACGCCGAGCTGTTGAGCTTCGAAAATCTGACGTCCGCGTTGCAGCAGGCGCACAAAGCCGGCACGCCGCTCGGGCAAATGCTGGTGCAATTGAACATGATCTCGCACGAGGTGCTGCGCGCCGGCCTGCAGGCGCAATTGCTCGTCCAAGATGGTGTGGTACCGGCTTCGGTGGCAATCAAAGCCTTGGCCGTGGTCGGGCACCGCGGCGTGGAGTTCGACGCCGGACTGGAAGAAATCGGCTGGTCGCCCGATCCAATCAGCACTTCCGAGCTTGAGAATCTGCTCGACACCACCGACGAGTTGATGGCGGCGGAAAAAGTTTTCGGGCCCAGCCACCCCTCTGTCGCCGCCATGCTGATCAAACTCGGCGAACAATATGCGTACGCCCAGAAGTTCGCCTATGCCGAGAGCTCCTACAAACGGGCGCTCACCATTCTCAAACAATGCTGGGGACAAAACAGCGTCGAGCTGGCCACCTGCATGTTCAAGTTGGCCAATCTCTACTTTGCGCAGAAGCGTCTCACTGAAGCGGAATCGCTGCACTGGCAGGTGCTCGAGATTCGCAAAAATGCGCTCGGCGAAGATCATGCCGAAGTGGCGCAAAGTCTCGAGCAGATTGCTCGCTTGCAAGAATCGCAAGGCAATGACATGCTTGCCAATCAGATGCGCCAGGCAGCGGCGCTGATCAAAAATAAAAACTCCGAACGCCGAATCGAACTTGCCGCTTTCCTCAAGGGAAACACCGTCTTCAAAGTGCTCGACGAGAAAATGATCGATCGCATAGCCGGACTCATGGAAGAAGCGCACTATGCACCGGGACAAGCGGTATTGCAAGACCGCGAGCAACCCGAAGGTTTGTTTATTGTTTTTCGCGGCTCGGTCGAACTCACCCGCCAGGGAAGCAACGTCGCTTACCTGGGTGTCGGCGAATGTTTCGGCGATTTGGAATTTCCCCGCACCGACCAGCACATAGGCGCCGTGCGCGTTCCGGAAGACGCGCTTCTGCTGCGCCTGCCCACTCCCACGATCCGCGACTTAAAACAAAAGTATCCGCAATTGCAGGCGCAACTGGCGGCGATCGCCGAGTCGCGGATGGGCGGAGCCTCAGGCACCGCACAGGGACTCGTTCTCCAGGGTAACCTGGCATTTTTCGACCTGACTACCGTTCTGCAAACAATTTGCACCAAGGAAGGCGTCTTGCGCCTGACTAATCACAAGAAGGAAGAAGTGGCGTGCTTGCTGGTGAAAGACGGCGGGCTGATTAGCGCCAAGTTCCGTCACCTGCAGGGTCACTGGGCGATTTACGATTTGCTCTCGCGCAACGAAGCGCTCGACTTTGTCTTCGAGCCCGGCGAGGTGAAGAAGACTCCGGATTCGTCGCTTACCTCGAGACCGCTGACCATGCTGGTCATGGAGGCGGCGCGCCGCTCCGACGAACTGCCGAATTTGATTGAATCGATCGGTTGGCCAAGCACCAATTACATCAAGAACGCCCGCGTCCTCGACTCCTCCAAGTTCGACAGCGACATCGCTTCCGTGGCCGCCGATATCTGGATGCTCATCGATGACGGCGCCGACAACGAGCAAATCGCCGAAGGCGTGTTCGCCGATCGCTACACGTTCCTGTGTGCGATGCGCGAGCTGATTAAAAACCAATACATCAAGAAACAGCAAGACAAAAAAGACGAGCTGGAGAAAGAACAGCTCGCCGCCAAAGAGCTGGAAGCGAAACTAGAGATTACCGACCCCGGCTCGCAAGCCGCGCCGCCGCCGTTGCCGCAAGCCGCAGTCGTGGAAAAGAAACCCGAACCCTTCGTCGCCGAAAAGCCGGTGATCATAGAAAAGAAACTCGAACCGAAACCCGCCGAAGAAAAAGAAGAAGACAACTTCTCCAAACTTCTCGATTTCTAATCCCAGCATTCACGTATGTACCGGCGGCCGGCAGCCCGTTTGGTAGCGACCGGCAGCGATAATAGAACCTCCCTGCCGGGACGCTATAAAAAATTGCATCACATGCAATTTTCTATAGTGGCGTGCGGTAGCCCAGACATACCTCCGCAATTAGTTCGCGTGCGGCGCTCCGACAGCCGCAACGGCGGTTTGCTCCTGCGATGGCGGCTGGAAATACACAGGCAAGTACCAGCCGTGCGACGCAGTGGCAATCGTCAAACACGCGGTCATCTTCATGACCTTTTTGAAAATCGCCTTGTCTTCTTTGTTCTGTGACAATCGCAAATTCGTCAGCACGGAACTATGCTTAATTACACTCACCGCCGAAAACTCGCACGTATTCGCGAGCTCGGTGGGTCCCAGCTTGTAATTCTTCATTCGCCGACGTGTCACGCGGTCATGATACATCGAGGAATATAAGTCGTTATAACTGGTGCCGATCGCCACCTCTTCTCCGGCACTCAGCGTGAACGTCTTGCCGGGAGCGGTCACATGCACACAATGCAATCTCGGCTCTTCCAGATTGCGAATCTTGATGTTGAACCCCTCTACGCTCAAAAACACAATGGTGCTTTTGGCGATCGACATCGTCAAGGCGCCGCACTGAACGGTCACCGGCTGTCGTGTCGCGACCAGCAACTCGCCTTGCTCCAGGCTCAACGACCGCCCGTTCAGCACGGTCATTTTCGTTTGTGGAGCTAGCCGCAACGATCCGCCGGCAAATTTGGTAGCGCCCCCCAATTTTTCTGCTGCCCGTTTCCGCGATTGCTTGCCTCTAGCGGCAATTTTTTTCGGTGGCTTGGACGCGGTCGCGTGCTTGGCTTTTTTACCGATCTTGCCTTTGCGGGTAAAGTGGCTCCAGAACGCCTGCCACCGGCTGTGCATGGTCGGGGCACCGCACTTGGTGCCACCGGTTTCATCGGTCGGCGCGCTCCACAGGGCTCCCAGACGAACGTTCTGCGGCTGCACCGCCGCAGCGCCATTCTCTTGCACCGCCGCCCCGCCATTCTCCTGCCCCGGATTCTCTACGCTATCTGGCGCTTGGCAAAAGACGCCGACTTGCGCGCAGGCGATTAGCACCGAGAGAAGCAGGATGCTCCTGCTTGCCCATCCGTAGCTCGGGACTTTCGGTGTGTCCTGCATACGCCTCGTCGCGCCCGATTGTTCAATAGATATATTGTCGCCGCGGTCACTCGGTTCCTTTGATAAAACGCATGTAATAAAGATCGGATTTCATCTGCCATGGCGAATGTCAAGCGCCTCCAAGAATGGCTTGTTCACCCGACTTCCACGAAAATTTCATATCTCCTCCAAACGTGCAGGGCCACTTCCATCGCTAGATGCCAAGAAGTATAGCTCCGCGCCCTGTCGATTAAAACAGCCATTCTACGGGCATTATAGACTGTAGCCAAGAGGCTGGTTTCTTATGCGTCCAGATAACGGGGAAAAATCACCGCATGTTGCTGCGGCCGATGAATCAAAGTCGGTGCCGTTGTCGCTCGAGTCCGTCGCGTCTCAAGTTGCAAGCAATGCAGCGCGAGAGATCCACGACTCAAAGTCGAACATGCTGGCAGTCGCTGCGACACAATGTCCGACGTGCGGATTGACAGTCATGCCGGGCACGCAAGTGTGCCCGATCGACGGAACGCCCCTCAGCGACACTCCTGCGCCGGGACTCGCCGACAAATACGAATTTCTCGACGTTCTTGGACAGGGCGGCATGGCCATCGTTCACCGTGCGCGCCATTTGCTGCTCGGCAATACGGTCGCCATCAAGCTGCTCAACCCCAACGCCGGCTACAACGCGATCGCCTTGCGTCGCTTCCGTCAGGAAGCCGCCGCCGCGAAAAAAGTCGAGCACCCAAATGTGATTCGCATTCACGACTTCGGCATCACTCCGTCCGGTCAGCCATACATGGTTATGGATTGTCTCGAGGGAGAAACGCTCGAAGAACGCATCAAAAAGGATGGTGCCGTTGCGATCGCGCAAGCCATTCCTCTGTTCAAGCAGATATGCCTGGCATTGGAACACATGCACACCAACAATGTGCTCCACCGCGATTTGAAACCGTCCAACGTCTTTCTGACCAAGAGCACCGATCCAAACAACGATGCACCAACGGTAAAACTCGTCGACTTCGGCATCGCAAAAGTCATAGACGAGAACTCCACCGGTTCCAACAAACTGACGGCCACCGGCGATATTTTCGGCACGCCTCATTATATGAGTCCCCAGCAGTGTCAGGGTAATTCGGTCACTCGAGTGTCCGACATTTACTCGCTTGGATGTTTGATGTACGAAACGCTGTCCGGACGACCGCCCTTCGAGGGCGACAATCCATTGGCGGTGATGCATCAACATTTGCACGAAAATCCGCCGCACTTAACGATCGCCGGACCATTATCGACGCAAAAAGAACTCGAAGAGATCATCTTCAAATGTTTGGAGAAAGATCCGGCGCTCCGCTACCAATCGGCATCGAATTTACTCGCCGATCTCAGCAAATTCGAAGCGGGCAATTTCCGCCGCCAACCGATCACGCATAAGATCCAAAGTTTCGTTCGCAAACGCAGAGCCGCGGTCGCAGTTGCCGGCGTCACCGCTCTAGCCGCCGTCGCCGGCATCGCCTTTCTCGCGATTCACGGGCTCGCGCCGAGTATCAATCATCACCAGACGGCACCACACTCGGTGTCGCAACCCGCACCGCATTTGGTCGCCCCTCCAAAGATTGAAGTTCATGTCGACGGCTCGACAGCTAATATTCCGGAAAACGATTACAGAGTTGTCCGCTATTGGGAAACATGGCGCGGACGATCCAGCCTTAGCTTTCAGGGTACGCCGATTAGCGCTAGCTCTATGAAATTCATCGGCCAACTCACCACGCTGCGCGATCTCAACCTCACTGGCTGCCCGATTACCGATTTTGGCGGCAAACAGCTTAGCAATCTCAGAAACTTGGAAAGGCTTGATCTTACTGATACCGCCATTGGTGATGACACAGTCAAAAGCCTCAGCACATTGCACAATCTGACTATGCTCGATTTGAGTAAAAGTAGAATTTCTGCTGATGTCTTTAAATTTCTGGCGCAACTGCCGCGACTTGGTGAACTCTACATCAATGAGACTCCACTGAAACCAAGCGACCTACACGAAACTTGTTCTCTTCCAGCACTGACCAAGCTTCACATCGCGAATATGCCAGTGACTGAAAAATCGCTGGCAGTGTTGCCGTCACGGTTGTTGTGGTTGGATCTGAGCAATACAGGACTGACGGACCTGGCCTTGGACCAAATCGTGAGGTTCCCACATCTACAGAATCTAAATTTAGAACATAATCCGGCGATAACCGATGCGGGGTTATCGAAAATTGGTGAGCTGAAGGATCTCGAGTACGTGTATCTCGAAGGGACTGCTGTTACTACAGCCGGATTGAGACAATTGCGAGGCTTACATAAGTTGAAGTTACTTTATATCGGCTCGACTCGAGTCGATTCACTTGCACCATTGTCCGGACTGACAACAATGACTGAACTGGAGATCAACGGATTGGGGTTGACGGATCGATCTCTATCCGATTTGTCAGCGTTGAAGAACCTCCAACGGCTGTATCTCGATCACAATAATATTTCTTCCTCAGGATTACGCAGCTTGCGTTCGTTTTCAAATCTGAGAATGCTGTCCGTTGATAAGCAAGTGGTAATCGCCCCTAACGGTTCATTCAGGAAGGATGCGGCCAAAACTCTCGCCGGCTTCGCAAAGTTCGAAACGCTCGGCGTATCCGGGTTGTCAGCGGAAATTGCTGACCGACTGAGCCAGGAATTGCCGTTTACTGTCCAAGCGCTCAATTAAATCGACGAATTAACCACATGGCAACGTTCGGTCTCCAATGGCCGTTACTTTCATTCTGTTAAAGTATCGCTGTCCGGGCGTGTGAAGATTTTTGTCGAAAGTGGCCCATGCCTGCGGCAGCAACGGCATCCTGACGCTATGGCGAGGATGAGTTAGCGTTTTTTTCTTACTCCCAACCTCGGAGGACACCATATATGGTGCGCAGGAAATTTTTTACTGTCGCGATCCCCGTAGTTCTTGGCTTGGTAGCAAATTTGGCATGCAGCGCGGCCTATGCGCACCAGGGGCAGCCGGGAGTATTTCCCGGACAGGGACACGGTGTTCAAGGACAATTCCCCGGACATGGACAAGGCAATAACGGCCAGTTCCCCGGACAGGGACACCTTAATCAAGGACAGGGCAATCAAGGCAACAACGGTCAGTTTCCCGGGCACGCCAACAACGGGGTATTCCCAGGCAACGCCAACAACGGAGTGTTCCCTGGTGGTGGCTCGATCCCCGGGGGATCAGTTTCACCGCCTGGATACCAGCCGCCACCGCCGCCGCCGGTCTAACCGCGTAAGCGCAATCGGCTAGCAAAATCACGTAGAGGCGGGCGCAAGTCCGCCTCTTTTGTCGCGGAAGCGGTAGCGGCGGGCGAAAGCCCGCTTCTACCGCAAGTGCAAAAAGTTCTTGATTCCGTAGCTGATCATGTGCGGATTGGCTCTCAACCGGCGCTTGCAATACGGACCAGCGACGGCGTCTTTACCGTAGGGCAGATACATGCGAGCAATCACGCCTGTGTGGGCAAGCTCGGAGAGATAATCCAGCACCGTAGATGGTGCCTCTTGCGCCAGCGCGCTGAAGTACGATCCACTCACCAGCGCTTGCTGAACATCTTTGCGCGGCACCCCGAGCAACCACTGCGTTTCGAATCGGCTGGCAGGCAATTTTTGCGGTATCGCCACGCGTGTGAAAAAGTTTTTCACGCACTGCTCATCGTGCGACGCCAGTTCTACATATGTTCCGCGCGAGGCAAGCTCTCCAGCGTAGTCGATGAGCAGCTCCTTCATCATCGGCAATTGCGTCTGGGCAACATCAGCCGGCTCATTATAGATACCGATGACCATGCGTACGCGGCAGCGTTCATCAAAGCGTTTAAGGTCGTGTTTAGTGCGGAACAGCCTCGATTGCAAAACTGTGCCGAGGTTGTCGTAGCCTTCGTTCAGCAGTGAAAAATAAGTCTCGAGATGGAAGTCGGTCCAGCGGTGATCTTCCGCTTCGATCGTCATGCGCACGCCGAGTTGTTTCGCGTAATCGACAACCGTCTTGATGCGGTAATACGCTTCGGCCAACATGCGATTGCCCTCTGCGCTCTCATCGGTGGGCACCACAGCACTAAATGATGATGGTTTGAAGGAAATTGTAATTGCTTCTGCCGGCGTTCTTGCTGCAATCGGATTCTTTGCTGCGGCATCAATGGCTTTGCGGTATGCCTCGACGAAGCGATCGCAATCCGCTTCACTGGTCGAGTCTTCGCCCAAAATATCTATTGTCGAGGTAAAGCGGCTCTCTTCAAACAATTGATGCGCTTTGCGTATGGCATCATCAACGGATTTGCCTGCCAGATACGGGGACGCCAACCAGAGAACCAGTGGAAGCGGTAAAGAATCGACTATCGACGGAGCGATCAATTCGTTGTTTTCGGATACCTCTAGATCAGATCGTTCTTTTACAGGCAATTGTACTGGCATATTTCACTGGATCCCGCCGTATATCTATTCTGTACAATCAGCAAAAGCATGAGCTTTTACGCGTGAGCAGCGTTCATTATAATCACGACCCCCAACCGCTTTGCTTCTTTCCGCCTTTATTTAAGGATCCAGAATTTGAGCAGATTTACCTTCTGCGATTGACTTGCCAAGAGCCGCTCAACATCCTGCGTACCGCGCGATAGCACAAGAATCAGACTGTTGTCTGCTGGGTCCGAACCGCTCAGACATAAAACCTTGTAGCCGGGCGCGTTTCGCGTCACAAGCTCTACCCTGCCCGACGGCAAATAGCGCACCGATTTGCCTGCGCCTGAAAGCGTTTCCGCATGCAAACGACCGGAAAGATTACGTGCCGTATTGGACAGCGCAAATTCGTCCAATCCAGGCGATCGCGGCACCGTCACAATCAAAACATCGACCTTGCCGCGTCCTTCATGCGCGCCGCCGATGATTTGCACGCCTGTGGACGCATGGCGATATCGTGCCCAAGTCCAGTCGCTGTGCTTGGCGTCAACTTCCTGCGGCAAGCCGAATTTCTGCTCGAATTGATAAAAGTCGTCCCCTAGTCCAGGCAGCGATCTGGAATTAAGCAATGCAATCGCTGAGCTTTCTTGCGCGCCCGGATGTGCACCGCCATTCGTTGGCGCGGGACGGCTGGCATCACCGAGGCGCCCGGCAGTGGCGACAAGCGGTTTTTGCTCGGGCGGTTGCTCCGGGCGCTTTGGTCGCAAGGGTGGCGACGGCTTCGATTGATGACCGCGCGGGGCATAACTCGTCGCCGCGTTGAGCGATTGAAAAGCTTCTTCTTCGGTATGCGTAGTGGGGTCGATTTTCGAAACCAACAGTGTCTCTGTGCCATCGTCACCGACGTTGCCGACTCGGCACATAACCTTCGCTTCAATCGTTGGCCACAACTGCACTTCGAACGGCAGCTCGAATGGCTGGCTATCGGTTATCGACACGCTAATTTGTTGATGGGGCTTCAGATCGTGCCGTAAATCTCGTCGTCCGAGGCTGACTTCGGCTGTTTGCAAGTCGGTGAAACGCGCTTGCAGCTTTATGTTTGTGGTGGAAAGGTCTTGCCCGCTCGTATTCTCGAGCACCATGAAAACAGCAGGATGATAGCCGGCTGCATCGTGTGTCCAGCCCGTCAAGTTATTGAGCACCATAAAAGACGGGGGACGCATGTCCTCGGCGTGTTCTTGGGCGCGCAGCGAGGGCGGCGCCAGCAGGGATGTGACGAGCACGATGAGTGCGGCCGGCGCGCGCAGTTTATCGGTAACAGGATGCAAGGCAGATGAGCCCCGTAGCTGGACTACGCCCTTCATATTAACCCAGACCGGGTTTGTCGGTGGTATGCTTGTCTGCCTCGGAGGTAACACGATGGACGAAATTGACGCCGTAGGACGCCAAATGCTTGTCGAGCGCCCCTTGTTGACTCGTGGGCGGCTCAGTGTATATCGAGACACAACTTCCAAGGATTACTGGTTCCCGCGCCTCAATGTCACGCTCAAACGCTCGCGCACGGACACCGTGCTGTGGCAGTGGACGAGCCATGATTACCCCATTGATTACGATGATATGCCGCCATATGATACCGACGGCGTGCTGGAAAAATACTTCGAGTTGGACGTGCCACTGAAGACGCCGCGCGGATTGGAGTGCGTTTTCTCAATTGCCGGCAGCGATCACCAGAGCAGCTTCGTCGATAAGTTCAGTGCTGCCATTTATCTCTATCCGAAGTCGCTGGAAGAGCGCGGCGTCGAAATTGCCGTCGTCGACTTCGTCAACGGTTTCACAGGGCGTTCGCTGCCGTATTTCGTGCGCTGCAATTTCCCCTGGTAAATCCCGTTTTGGTCCGCACTTTTAGCGGCGGCGGAAGCCCGCTTGGTATGCACTTTGGTCCGCACGAATGTAACGGCGGGCGGAAGCCCGCTTTTCTATGCACCGCCGGCGGTGCCTTTATCTGATTACGTTTGTAGAACCCAGATAAAACAGCAACCAGAAAAATAGATACATGAATATGACCGCAAAAAAGACATACGTGTGGACGTACTTGTCCTCATAGTCAGCAATTTCATTTCCTGGGTGTTTCGTGCTCGGATCGAAAATTTGTTGTGCTTTGCCAACCATTGCTAGTCTCCTTCGTTACCTCTTCAAAATGGACTTTCGCCCGCCATTGCTACGTTTCAGCCATTATGTTTGACGAGGCATCTGAGCAAAGGTGGCAGTAACAAATGTGCGAGTTCGCTTAACCTCAGGTACTATTAAAAGGGACCGCAGTGGAATAAACATAGACATGGCACGTGTGCCGCTTTGGCGGAACGAAAAATGAATGATCCGAGCCCAGCTTTAGATGAAAAGGATGAGCAACCCGCCGCATCAGGCGAATCGGGTGGCTCCATCAACCGCAAGCAGGTGCTCTCGGGCTCCTCTTCGTTAGGAGATGCTTTGCTCGGCAAAGAGCTCTGCGATCGATACGTGGTGACTCAGCTGTTAGGGACTGGCGCCATGGGCGTCGTTTACAAAGCGCGGCATAAATTGCTCGACCGCGAGGTCGCCATCAAAGTTTTGAAGCACGACGCCTCGAATGATGAGGTTAATCGCAAGCGCTTCGAGACCGAAGCCAAAGCCGCCAGCTCACTCAATCATCCGAATCTAATCGCCGTTCACGACTACGGCTTTATGGATGACGGCACCCCATTTCTGGTCATGGATTATCTCGAGGGCGAAAGTCTCGGCGCCGTGTTGAAGCGCGACAGGCGACTCGACCCGCTGCGCATGATCGGCGTTCTTAAGCAAGTTTGCACCGGACTTGGATATGCTCACAACAAGGGCCTCGTGCACCGCGACTTGAAGCCCAACAACGTGATGCTCTTGCCGTATGCCAACGGGCGGGATCTCGTCAAAATTGTGGACTTCGGCATCGTCAAGCCGATCGGCGCCGATCAAGAACTCACGGCTACCGGGCAAATATTCGGCACGCCGTTCTACATGAGTCCGGAGCAGTGCCAGGGACGCAAACTCGACGGTCGCTCCGACATCTATTCGCTGGGTTGTTTGGTGTACCGCATGGTTGCCGGCAAGCCCCCGTTCACCGGAGAAAACGCTGTTGCCACCATCGTCATGCACGTAAAAGATCCGCCGCCTGAGTTTTCGCCCGAAATTCTGAGCAACGAGATCCTCAGCGCGCTTGATCCGGTAATTCGGAAGATGCTGGCGAAAGATCCTAATGAGCGCTACCAAAATTGCGACGAGTTGCGTGCAGCGTTGGAAAACGTCGAACACGAACACAACACCGAAAAGATGAATGCTTTGCTGGCTGAATCTCAACAGACCAAAGCGGTGGCAGTTGGGCCAGAAGAATCCACACAATCCAAACAACCCAACCCGCTGCCGAGCAAATTTTTGACACCGAAAATTTTGATTGCCACCACACTTGGTTGCATCGTTATCGCGATCGTCGCAGTGGCAATGGTCAGCGCTTCAATGTTTCATGGCACCGGCGGGCTTCAACCCGCTGCCCAATCCGCTGCTGGCACCGGCGGGCTTCAACCCGCTGCCACCTCTGTACCGGCGGGCGGCAGCCCGCTTTCCCCTGGAACATCAGAGATCATGACCACCAAGCCCATCAACAGCCTTTCGGAAACAGGAACCGCGACTGTGTCCGGCTCAGCGGCTCCCGTCGATCCCTCGGCCGACAACCAAAGCTCTGCAGAGCAATCGGCACAATCCGACCCGCCTCGCGCCCACCATCACCATGGCGCACGTGCAGCTCAGCCACACGGCGTAAAGGGCTTGTGGAAGAAGTTCATCAAGGCGCTGTAACCGAGATTGGTACCGGCAGGCTTCAGCCCGCAATGCACCGATACCGGCGTGCTGAAGCCCGCGTTTCAGCAATAAACAATTTGCGCCCTCTGCGATTCGAACGCAGGACCAATCGGTTAAAAGCCGAGTGCTCTACCACTGAGCTAAGGGCGCTTAGCAGCACAAGAGGCGATCCTAGCAATGGGTCGCCGCGCGTGTCAAGGCAAGTGCCGGCTTGCTTTGCGTTGTGTGAGTTTGTTTAAAAACATCTGATTCATCTGCTAATGACCACCGGCCATCGTATATACAAGCCGGAATCAGACCATCTGCATTCATTCAATGATGTTGCCACCGGTGGCGATGGCAACCCTTAATTCACCTCATTTGTCGGCTGCAAAACATGAGGGCCTCACCGGGATGGCTGACGGGCGAACGTTTCTTCCGAGGGGTCCCCTGAACAGGGTATGTTTCGGGGGATAGCTGCAACCCCCCAAGTGGGGAATAATGGTTTCACGACACTTGACGTTTCGGCTTGCGGCAGGCGGTACCTAGTGCCAGCTCAAAAAATCCGGACGATATTAATAGAACACCAGGAAATTGTCCGTCTTGGTATCAGGCTAATCCTGCAGTCCGTGGACGGGCTCGTCGTTTTGTCGGAGTTTTCTGATGGTCCGGCGGCGATAAACCAAAGCCCGTGCCTCGATCCGGACTTGATTCTCATGAATATCGGGTTGCCCAACTTTGACGGCATCCAGGCGATAGCAGCCTTGAAAGCCTCAACCTCGGCGCGGGTGATAGTTATGACCTCGCATGTAAGTGATGAGGAAGTCTTTGCGGCTCTCCAGGCAGGCGCTGATGGCTATTGTCTTACCGGGCTAAGTCCCGATCACTTGATTGCCGTCATACACTGCGTCATGGGCGGCGGGTTGTGGCTTGATGCACCCGTTGTCAGGGTTGTGGTCAATTCGATGCGCACGATCACCAAGCGTTTGTCCTCGCCGGCAGACCGCAGGCTATCCGAACGGGAATTGCAGGTCCTGACTCTCGTCGTCGAAGGTTTTACCAACCAGCAAATTGCCCAGCGGCTGAACGTGAGCAGCGAAACGATTAAGACGCATATGCGGCGCGTCATGGATAAGATGAGCGTCTCGGACCGCACTCAGGCGGCAGTGAAAGGCCTGAACCACGGATTGGTTGGAATTTCGATGATTCCCGATTCGCCAACGGTGACCATGCACCAAACGGCGGACAAACCGAAGCACTTCAAAGATCACTGAGGCGAAGTGTTGATGGTCGAAAAAGCCCACGGCAAGACCGTTAAGACTTTGATTGTTCAAGAGGAGGAGATTGTCAGTCTCGGGCTGCGGTGCGCCGTCGAACAAATGCCCGAAGCCGTGCTCGTCGGTGAGGTTCGCGACGGCAGGACGGCTGTCGCCACGGCAATTGAGCAGCGCGTGCAGCTCGTTCTCATCGACATCGTGCTGCGTGAGCTCGACGGCATTCAGGCCACGAAGTTGATCAAGGAAGCGATTCCCGCCAAAATTATTATCGTTACTGCCCAACAAAATGCTACCGACGTCATCGCCGGATTTGTGGCCGGCGCTGATGCTTACTGCATGCGCGACGTCAG
>DATNQY010000330.1:0-8946 GCA_036703785.1 Candidatus Obscuribacterales bacterium | reverse complement strand
TTCAATAGCTGTTGATAAGACACTGTAGCCGGGTCGAACTGAACTTCGACCACTTCTGCATGTCCTGTTTTGCCGGAGCACACGTCTCCATAGGTCGGGTTGTCGGTGGTTCCGCCGGCGTATCCCACGGTGGTGGATTTTACGCCTTCGATCTGGCTGAACGTTTCTTCAACCCCCCAGAATCAACCGGCTCCAAAATAGGCAATTTCCATGGATTCCTCCAGCTCGTGCCAGGCCGCACGCCTCGCGTGCATGCAGACATTCTAATACGAATCGGTCCAAGTGTCCTATAACGAAAACATTTAAGCGCGACTGTAACGGCGGGCATAAGCCCGCTGCGCTGGATTAAATCGGCGCAGGGCGGGGAATAGCAGGTTTGAGTGACTATACGAGGCATTGCGGCAATTGAAGCCCGGCGGAACGCTTGAGAGATCGCCTGAAAGCGCGGCTTTAAGCCAGAAGACTCAGGCGTTGTTGAATAACATCAACGGCGTGCTTGTGGGGCAGCAACGGGCGGCTCATTTGGCGGTGGTTACGCTTCTGGCCGGCGGTCATTTAATCATTGAAGACGTGCCCGGGGTTGGAAAGACGCTTTTGGCTAAAAGCCTTGCGCAGTCCATATCCGGACAGTTTAAGCGCATTCAATGCACGCCTGACTTGCTGCCGTCGGATGTCTCAGGCGTGTCGGTGTTCGAACAGCGTGAAGGACAATTCCGGTTTATGCCGGGTCCGATTTTCACAAATATTCTGCTCACAGATGAAATCAATCGCGCCACGCCGCGAACGCAGTCGAGCTTGCTGGAGGCAATGGAAGAACGGCAAGTCACCACCGATGGTACCACTCGTAAGTTGCCCGACCTCTTCTTCGTCATGGCGACGCAAAATCCCATCGAGCAACAGGGCACCTTTCCACTGCCTGAGGCCCAACTCGATCGTTTCACCGTCGCACTTTCTCTCGGCTATCCGTCCGCCGCCGAGGAAGCCGACATTCTTTCCAAAACTTTGAAGGAAGACACTTTTACGGCAACACCGGTTTTGTCGGTGGATGATGTGCTCGCCGCCAGGGTGAATGCTCGTAAAGTTTTCGTGCACGAAGCGATAGTGCACTACATCATCGAGATCGCCAACGCTACGCGCCAGCATCCGTCAGTGGTGTTGGGTGTAAGCCCGCGCGGCAGCCAACTATTGTTGCGCGCTGCGCAAGCGTGCGCATTCGTGGGCGGACGCAATTTCGTCACTCCCGACGACATAAAACAGCTCGCCCCATACGTGCTGGGACATCGCATCTTGCCGAAGGTAAAGGCGAAGCGCATCAGTCATGAAGACATTATCAACAACATCCTTGCCGCTCTTCCAGCGCCTGGTTAAGTGGCTACCAAAGCCGCGATGGCGGAAGGCGGCGCCCATCACGGCTACCGATCCGTTCGGGGCCGCGCCTGACGGCCCTGGTTTACGCCTGACGCTGCTCGGACACAAATACCTGTACATCGAACGAATTTCCATCTTCGCGATTTTGATAAGCGCGGCACTATATATGGTGGCAGCCTTCCTCGCGAACGAGTGGCTCTACTTATTATCCGCCGGTATCGTGCTCAGCGCGATGCTTGCTTCGCTCTTTCCCTTGCTGATCGTAAGCTCCGTCATATCCAACGGGCTCTTGCCTGATTATGGTGCGGTTTGCGAGGGTGCGCGTATCTTTATAAAAATCAGCCAGAGCCGCTGGCTCGGACCATTGCGCTATTTCTTGCCGCTCAGCTGCATGCGTGTGCGTGTGGTATTGGCCCGTCGGACTCCGGGCGGCTACCAGGCTGAGCAACTGGTGGCGCAGCACGCTGTATGCCTGGAAAATTGCGGGGATTCTGCGAGTGTTGAGCTGTATGTGCCCGAGCTGGCGCGAGGCGTTTATAAGCTCAGTCATCTTGATGTCGCTACCTGCATGCCTTTCGGACTTGCCTGGGCGATTGGACGCGTAAGCATTACCGAGGATCAAACTAAATCCAACATGCTGGTGGTGATGCCGCAGGTAATGGAAATGCGCGGTGGCTTTTTGGAAGCGTTGCACGGACTCTATACGCCCGTCGGAATGCGATTTGCCAATGTTCGTGCCTTCAGTCAGTCGAGCAGCGTGCGCGGTCTGCGCGAGTTTCGTACGGGCGACTCTTTGCGGCACATTCACTGGCCCTCCAGCGCGCGACTGTCGCGGCTGCTAGTGCGCGAGTTTGATTCTGAAACCATACCTATGTACAATCTTTTTATCGATCTAGAGTCGCGATGGCTAAACCGCCGTCAGTTCGAACTGGCGGTGTGCGTTCTGTATTCTCTCGTGCATTTCGGCTACGACCACGATATCCTGCCCGAGGTATTTGTTTCTCCTCAGATCGACTCGGACGAGATGGACGAATTCATGTTCGACCTGCCGCAGATGAAACCGCCACTGGATTTGCTGGGAGAGATACTGGCCAGGGTCGAGCCTTTACCTGCCTCGGCGTCAAAGCAAAAGACCAACCCGAGTGTGCGCTATCAATCGCTGGCCATTGTTCCGTCAAAAGAAGTGATGCTGATTGCCGGCGGACAATCATCGCCAGTCAATCTGGTGGCGGTAGAACCCGATAGTTCGATTGAAAGAGGACAACTTATTGCCACTATCTACTCAGAGCAGGATTTGAAGACGCTATGACGCCAGAACCGCAAAAGAAGGACATTGCCGAAGAGTCCGTTCCGATGCGGGTGATCTGTTGCGTTTTGGCTGTGATCGCCATTAGTTGCAGTTTTATTTTCGGAAAGGCGCCTGTGCCCGTCGTTGACTTCGGCGCCATGGACCTGGCGATAAATCTGCTTTCCATCTGGTTATGCATCGGTGGCTGCATGTTCAGCTACCACTACCGGCATAATTTTCCGCCTCAAGTGGAGCGTGGTTTAAAAATCGCGGCAATCTGCATTTTGGTGAATCTTGCTCGTGAGCTGTGGATGTCCAACCTGCACTCGCAACAGTTTGAATTTCTTTATCCGCTGGTTAATGCTTTGACGGCGACGAGCATTGTGTCTTGCTTCGAGCTGCGAACGCGCAAGGATATCATTGCAACGTCGGCATTCGGGTTGGCGCTGATGGCGTTGGCGGGATGTTCAGGACGCAGCATCATATTCGGCGGTTGCGTCCTTCTCTATATCGTGCTGGGGGGCGTGCTGTTATGCCTGTGCGCGCGTTCTTATGCGATGGGATTGTCCGGCGGCGATGTACGAATCGTGCAATCGAGCACAAGGGGCCATTATCTGCCGGCCTTGATCTTGAGCGTGTTGATGCTGCCTTGTGCGAGCGTGGCTGCATTTTCGTTCATGCCGCGCGCTGATTCTCTCGCCGATCAGATTGCCACGCAGGTAAGATCGCTTGTCACGACGTTCATTTATCAGCATCGAATGGACAGACCAAGAGATCTCGGTCTATCGTTGGCAAATCCGAATCATAAAGCGAAAAAGCGTAAGCCGAAGCCGCCGTCGTTGAATGAATCGGACGACAAGACGAAAGGCGATCAGCAACCTCAGCCGCCGAAGCTTCCAGCACTGCCATGGCCATTATCGGCGGAAAAGCCCAAGGATGCGCCCACCACGGAAGCGGCTAGCAAGCACTCTAATCCGAAGGCTGGTGCCACCGCAATAAAACAAGGCGTAAAACCGCCTATGGTGGCACCGCCGCAACCGAAAAATTTGGCGATGTCATCCGGTGCCATCAAGGGCATACCGCCGCTGGATGTAGCAGGAAAATCGAGCCAGGTAAATCCGGCAGAGGACAGATCGATTCCGAAGTTAGATGTTCCAAATAATCCGGCGCCGATTTCGGCGACTCAAAAGCTCGCTGCTTCGCCATCAGTGGCAAAACCGTCGGCCGCGAGCACGCCACCGGCCGCGAACACGCCACCGGCTGCGAGCACGCCATCGGCTGCGAACCGGCCACCGGCTCCAAGCACCGCGTCCCCTTCGAAAACGCCAGCGAAGAGCGGCAAGCTGCACGCTCAGCAGCCCGGCAAGAATTCAAAACCTAAGACGACTGGTTCTGATGGTGGCAAGCCTGCACCTGATAACAAGTCCGCCTCATCACCACCGCCTGGCTCTGTTCGCCCGCAACCAATTGCTCCCGATCGGGCGAGCAAACCACCATCGGCACGGCCGGCGAGCAAGAATATTCCGGATGGGCTAACCGGCATAACCTCGGACTCATCCGTTTCTCTGGAAAGACGGCTTCAAAAGACAGAACGTCCAATCTTTTCTCTAGCGTGTAATCGAAGCGTTTACGTCAAACTTCTGTGTCTTGACTCGTTTGATGGACATGCGTGGCACCGCACCGACGCTGCTGGGGCATGGGAAACTGCTGGTATGGAAAGAGGCGTGGATCTAAAGCCGTGTCCGTTTTTGGAAATGTCGAAGGCATTACCTGTGATGGAACTGGCAGAGAATTTTGAAATCAAGTCTGATGTCGGTGAATTTGTCCCGACCTCAGGGATTCCGCAACATCTGTCGCTTTTGTCAGCCGTATCCGTCGATCAATACGGGAATGTGACAGCAGATCCATCGCTCAAGCCTGGTGCCAAATATACGGCGATTTGTTATTTGCCTAGTGTGTCGGTTCAGCACATGCGAGATACGCCGTCATACGCGGATGGGGATGATCATTACTTGGAGCGTTATCTGATTTTGCCGGAAAACGAATCGGACGATGTGGGGGATCTCGCTGACGAATTGTGCCGCAGAGGTGTAAACAGATTTACGCAGGCCGAGAGCATCGTCAGTTACCTTCGCAAGAATTACAAGTACACGGACGAAGCGCTATCGGGCGATGAAAAGACCAACTTGGCCGATGAGTTTCTGTTCGAGAGGAAGCAAGGCGACTGTAAGGCGTTTGCGACAGCTTTCATCGTGCTGTGCAGATCGGCCGGAATCCCTGCCCGCTTTGTCGCCGGCTTTCTTCCTGGCGATGTCGACCCAGTGAGTGGTGCCAGCACCGTGAAAGCGAAACATGCGCACGCGTGGGCGGAAATTTACATGGAACCGTACGGTTGGGTCTCTTTTGACCCCACGCCCGGTGGCTTGCTGCCGGCGCGTGCCGAGCAGAAGTATTACAACTATGACGAGTTCAAGCGCGATCTCGAGCAGAATGCTAATACATCCATAGGACGCGTTTTGTCCAATGTCGAAGTCGGACTCCAGTATGCGGGCTATGTCATTCTGGCAGTCGCCGCCGCGGGCGGACTGTTCGCTGCTTGGTTCACCATTCGCATGCTGCGGGATATATTGCGTGAGATGCGCAAACATCGGAAATTTAAGCATCCGGCGATGCGATTCAGAAAGCGAGTAATGAAGGGCCTATCCAAGTTGGGAATTACAGGAGAGCCGTCCGACACCGGCCGCGACGTCATTGCCAAACTCGAGCGAGCTCTAGAGATGACAGCGCAAACGCCGGAAGATCCCGAAGAATTCCAGACTACAGTAGAAGACTTTTTCGAAACGTACAACGCTGTTGTGTTCGGGAAGGCAGACGAAATGACCCGTTTAAAAGCGATCACGACATCTATCGAATTGCAGCTAAAACGGTAGTCGGGCGGGAAGGTTCTTCACAAACTACGATGGATTTTTACCATATGTTTGCTAAGTGGGGTTTGTCCCATTGTCATGTCTGCGATGAATTCGATAATGGAATGTGCACTTACTCATTTTTCGTAGCATAACGGCGGGCAAGTCCTGCCAGTAGCCACGCTTTTGTTCAATGCCGAAAGCAAGGAGTTGCCATGGTATTTCATCCAATCGAAGGACAGAATTCGGAGCCCGCGCATGCTGATAAAGCTGGTGCGAAATTGGAAACAGCGGTGGACTTGCGTGCCTTGCCGACGGAAAGGGTGTTGGCTGAGATAATGCCACCTAAGGTGGCTGCCGATAATAAAGTTGCCGGACAGGACGAGAAGCTCGGAGAAGGTCCTGGGAAATTCATTAAGTTAGCCAATGCAAATTCCGCGGTGATGCTAAATCAACTCTTGGCGGAACACGGTACTGAGGGCAACGTACAAGAAGCGTTTTGGCCGTTTACGTCGAGCAATCCTAGCCCAGGCACCGACGGGAACACCAAATGCCCGGATGGCACGCAGCGGCAGAGCTCGTGTGACGGACATACCGGCACCGGAGGCCGAAGTTCCAGCCCCGTGATTGTCCCGCGTGCGGGCAGTTCGCCTTCCGACGCAGGCAAAGGTGGCACCAGTGGCGTGCGCGGTGGTACGAGCACCGAAGGAGCAGGTACTGAAGGCGCTCACACGACGAGTACCGGTGCCCACAGTACCGGCGGCGAAGGCGCCCACGGTGGATTTGGTGGTGGTGCGCATGGGGGCGGGGCCAGTGCAGGCTAGAAAGCAGGACCTGACTGCATGAAGTTTCAACCGGTCACAGCACGTACGCGGTGGCGTCAGCAGGCGCAGGACTTCGGCTATTTGTCGTCGATTCTGGATGATCCGCCGTATTGGGTGGAAGCTCTGTCCAATCCGTTTTGCGTTGTGTTCTCACACGAGGAAATCGTGGATCGTGTGCGTGCTGCAACGAAAGAGTTGACCGCCTTAGGATTGGAGTTGGTGAAGGAAGTCTGCTCGGGCAAACGCTCTGAAGAGATGTTCGACAAGTTGAAAATCGATCCCTGGTATCGACAGGCAATCAGGGAGTCGTGGCGACGCTGTGATGCAAGTCTCTATGGACGTTTTGACTTTGCTTATGATGGCACCACTCTAAAAATGCTTGAGTTGAATTTCGATACGCCTGCATCGGTTTATGAAGCGGCCATACTGCAATGGGCCTGGCTCGAGGAGAAAAAGGGAACCGATGGCATTCCCAACCGAGCCGATCAATATAATCAAATCCATCAACGTTTGGTAGAAACGTTCGGTGAGCTCATTCCACAAGGCGCTGTACTTCACTTAGCTTCAATGCATAGTTGTCCGGAAGAAGAAGATACCGTGAAATACTTGCAATCGTGCGCCGCTTTGGCAGGCATCCAAACCAAGTTTGTGCACATGCGTGATCTGCGGTGGAACAACGTCGGCGAGTTTTTCGATAACGACCATCAACCAATCACTCATTTGTTCAAACTCTATCCGTGGGAATTTCTTTTCGATGAGGATCGCAACATTTCGAGAGAGCACGGAAGGCGTGTGTTGCCGCCGACTATTGAATCGAGGAGTATTACCTTCTTGGAGCCGGCGTGGAAATCGATCCTCTCCAATAAAGCTTGCTTGCCGCTTTTATGGCAGATGGCGCCTAACCACCCGTTTCTGTTGGAAGCGGCTTTCGATGATCAGTCGCGCGAAGCTGCAGCGTTGCGCGCGCAGCCGCATGTCAGAAAACCAATATTCGGCCGTGAAGGCGGCAGCGTTTCAATAATCATTCCCGGCGATGAACAAGATAGCGTCGCGAACCCTAGCGAATATGGTGCCGAGGGATTCCTATTACAGCGCTTGCAGCCATTGGCCCAATATCAAGGCTTCCATATGGTGCTTGGAAGTTGGGTGATTAACGGCAATCCGGCCGGATTGGGAATCAGAGCCGACAAATCGAAGATCACGGGTACTCGAGCCAATTTTATTCCGCACTACGTTCAGCCGCCGGCTAAAGAAGCGGCGTAACGTTTTCGAGCGTATAGGATTTGCGCCTGTCGATTGTATCGATGCGTTGTGTCATGTACGGATCGGTGTACTTTACGTCATAGCCGAAGTTGTAGAGGCGCTCGACGATGGATATCAAACGTTCGCCGGTGATAGACTGCGACTGATTCAAGGGCAGAATCAATAGTTCGCCGGGCGAGGGCAATCCGCGCTCGTAAACAGGAATATATTTGTCCGGTGCATGTTCGTACGGCATAAATGGTGGCACTTCGTAATGGAAATCCTCTACTCGGGCAAATCCGTTTCTCTTGTGCCATTTCGCCAACGCGGCAACCTTATCCGGTTGGTCTTTGTACATGTTGTATTGGTGCTCACTGACAAATGCGAAAACTTCCGGATGATTTTTTCTGATCATCTCGACTGAAAGCTTGAGCAGCAGAGAGCCGTAACCCTTGCCTTTGCCGGCAATCGATTGATTCGCGGCGGGATTCCCTTGCGGCGTCACGCTCCAGGCTGCCAGGACAAAGGGGCGTTCTTGCTTGTTGCGTGCGTCGTAGTAGACCATTAGCCGTGCCGACAAGAGCTCGCCTGTTTTCGCGTGTCGCAACTCATGTAAGCACATGATGCCGTCCGCCAGGCTCAGTTCGACTGCCGACCACCACTGCAGAACCTCCGGCGGGAAGTCACGCTCGAAAGCCTCTCGTGTATCTTCGGCAACCGTTTCATTTACACAGAACATCAGATGGGGAAGAATGTCCGGCGACACTCGGCTGAAAAGATGCTCTGGCTTCTCGATAGTCATGCCTATACAATAGCAAAATCATGCTAAATGAAAAGTTGGATTGCGACGTAATTGTAATTGGTGCCGGTGCCGCCGGTATGACTGCTGCCGGCGAGTTGCTTGCTAACGGGCGTCGGGTGCTTGTGTTGGAGGCGAATGCGCGACCCGGGGGGCGTATATGGACGCTTCACCCGACGGGCGTGCCGTCGCCGATTGAGCTTGGTGCCGAATTTATTCACGGTATACCTGAGGAGACTTGGCGAATTATCGAGCACGAGCGCATTCGTGTGTGCGATATCAGCAGCACACGATGGCAGGCTTCCCAAGGTACATTTCGAAAGCAGACTCAGTTTTTCTCGCAACTGGAGAAAGTACTGGAGAGGATGGACGACTTTAGCAAGACCTCCCGTGAGGACAAATCTTTTGCTGAGTTTGCCGATGAGTTATTGAAGAGAGAGCCGGGGCTTGCCGACGGAATTGCGGTAAGTCGCCGCTACGTTGAAGGCTACAATGCGGCTAGGCAAGACTGGATCAGCG
>DATNQY010000329.1:0-22082 GCA_036703785.1 Candidatus Obscuribacterales bacterium | reverse complement strand
GCTCGCCCGTGGCTTTGCGCTGTTCGTATTCTTCTCTCATTCTGGTGCTAACGCCTAGAAATGGTGTGATTGTGCGAACGTAAACCGTTCCACCTGGCAAAAGCAAATCGAAGATCGTTTTGGCAGCCCGCTCGAGAGTTGGTCCGTCAAAGAAATGAAGAACCCGGCAGGCAAGAATGGCCGAGAATTTTTGTCCATTGAAATCCACATCCGGAAAAGCACCGCACACGGTTCGCAAGTTGTCGCGATGCTCAGGTGAAACTTTCGACGACAGGATTTCGAGATGGCGAGAATCCAAGTCGTTGGCAACGACTTTGGCGCCTGCTTCCAGTGCAGCCAGGGTGTTGACGCCATATGCGGCGCCTATGTCGAGAACCCAATCATTCGAGCGTTTGGCCACTTCAAGAAACGACGGCACGGGCTCGATTATTTTGGTCAGCATCCTGCCGTATTTATTGAGGGTCGGAACGAGAAGGTTCTTGTCCGTCAGCGGCATTTCTAGTTGCTGACCGCTTGCTTGCTCTGCCAATGTTTTGACCTCATGTGGTGCTTCGTTAGTATATCGATCACCATGTGATTATTGATTAACTGCTTATTCGCAAACCCGCGACGAGCGTGACTTTCACTACGATATCGACCCGAAGTAAAACACGACTGAAGACGCGTATGCTGACGGACGAACATCTGCCCGGACGGCTGTTGCTTTCAAAAATCGGGACGTTTGGACATGCACTATTAACGTGCAAAGCGACGACTTTGCGCGATACTGGGGCAATCTAGTTATCAGTTGCGATGGTAGGCGTTTTTGCTGACGCCCACCTCTGTATTGGATTGTTTCAGCATGATTGAGGTCCGCATGTCTCCACGTCACTATTCTGTCTTGTCCAGAACCCTTGCCGCCGTGATGGCGATGCTACTGCTGGTGCCTTCGATCTTTTGTTCCGCGAAGGCGGCGACAAATGTGGACCTGAGTTCCACACTGCATAACGTCGCCGCTCCGCATTCAGGCACCATTACTGTAGCGGGGCACGCTCAATCCATACAGGCTGGTACTCTGATTACTCCTGCCGAATTGACTGCTTTAAATCAAGTGACCTCGTCCGGTAGACAAACATTGCTACTTGGTGCGCTTGGTAATGCTGTCGGCGGAAAGTTCAGTTTGTCCCACCTTGGAAGCGGCATCGGGAATCTACTGATACCAAATGGTGTTTCCGGCACCGGAAATTTTGCCTCGCTTGGTGGCGTGTTCAATCTGTCCGGCGATCTCAATAACAGTGGAACGCTCCATGCTTTCAGCAATTCACGCGCGGTCAACACGGCCGTGATCAGCGCCGACAACATCTTCAACAACAGCACCGGCGTGATTTCGTCGGCGCTTCATGTGAACCTCGACCTCTTCGCCTTGGGAGACATCATCAATGCGGGCATTATCAAGAGTGGTGGCAGCCTCGTGTTGAGTGCGCAAGGTCAAATTGTGAATTCATCATCTGCCTCTGCTCCGGCCGCCATTTCCGCCGTCAATGCCGTCGACTTGAGCGCGCTCAGCGGCACCATAGTGAACAGTGGGATCATTTCTTCGCTGGCAAACAGCATCAATATTGTTGATGCGATGCAAACCGTCAACTTGAATAACACGGGCGGAACTTTGAACGCTCCAGCAGGAAAAATCAATGTTCACGACGCTGCTTTCACCGGCGCGGGCAATATGACGCTTACCGGCGGCAATTGGATTTCCAAAAACATAAATCTATACGCCGGCATCGGTGACATTGAAGCATCTTTCGGCAAGGTCACAGGCACCGTCAATTCATGGGCAGGCAGTGAACATCTGACGGCTGATACGTCTACATTGAAATTGGGAACCAACTGCTTGTCCGGTGATCCTACCTTCTACAATACCGGCGGCGACATTCTCATAGCCGGCAATATAAGTGCCGGTGAGTCCCTGGCCATTCTAGCCAGCGGCAATATTACCAGCGGTTCGGCCGTCGCGATTAGCGCTGCCAGCCCGAGTGGTGCCGGGGCAAACATTACAATCATCGCCGGTGCGAATTTGACGGCAGTCGCTGGCGACGGATCGACCTCGTCGATTAACGGCAGTTCGAGCTCATCCGGCGGTGCAATCATGAATGGAGCCTCCGCTACTGGTGGCAGTGTTTCACTTTCCGCTAACTCATCGATCAGCTCCAGCGCAACCGGCGGAGACAATAATGCCGGCAATGTCGTGATTGGCGCGTTCGCCGGCACGAGTGAGGGGTCGGGGATGGTAAATCTTTCCGGCGTGAATATCTCGGCTACCGGCAGCAACTCGGCATCGGGATCAGCCGGGTTGGGCAATGGTGGTTCCGTAAGTATATTTGCCGGCGCCACTCCCTTGTCTGCGCAAAACACGATCACCATGGGCAGTATCACCACGGGCGCCGGGGGACTCGGCGGCAATACCAGCAGCGGCGGTAATGTCAACTTGCTGACTGAAGCACCTTCGTCTGCACAAATCACATTTGATGCTAACGGCAACGCATCGGCGCCGATCGGCGCGTCAGGAAACTTGTTGCCGAATGCAGGAGTTTCGGTCGGCGGCACCCTCAGCACCGTTCCCTTGTCCGCCGCTCGGGGCGGATCGGGAAGCAACACCGGAGCGGGGGGCGCCAATGCAGGCTCAGTGAGCATCCAGGCTGGCGGTAGCATCGCGACGCAATCAATCCTGGCATACGGCGGCGGAGGCGGCGGTGGTGCAGGCGGTGCCGGCGGTGGTGGCACTGGCACCAATGGCGGTAATGGCGGCTGTGGTGGCGACGTCAATTTATTTGCAGCCACCGGAACTATCTCCACTGCCGGCTCGATTAACACATCCGGTGGTGGAGGGGGCGGCTCTGGCGGCGGTGGTGGCGGAGGCGCAGCCGGAAATCAGAGCGCAGGCGGCATGCCGGGAATCGACGGCATTGGTGGCAATGCGGGCACTATATCTCTTACGTCCGGAAGCGCCATATCTGTCACCGGAAACCTTCTCTCCAAAGCCGGCGGAGCCGGTGGCAACAACGGCAGCGGAGGACGTTCGAAAATTCACGGGCACGCTGCTAACGCCCACGGAGCACAAGTGGGCGGTGGCGCTGGCGGCAGTGGTGGCGGCGCAAGCATGGGAGGCACCGTTGCCCAAGGTGGTGGCGGCGGTGGTGGCGCCGAAGGATCATTCACCACGACGCTCGCCGGCGGTGCCGGAGGGAATGCCGGAGCCAATGGCTCAGCCGGGGCGGCAGTGGTCGGCAGAGCAGCTGCCGGTGGATTTGGTGCCGTAGCGCCAGCCGCAGGTTCGCTCACCAACACCGGTGGCGCCGGGGGACTGGGCGGCGCGGGTGGACAGGGTGGTTCGAATGACGGACAGTCTGGCGGCAATGGCGGCAATATCACCACCACCAACAGCACAGGCGATCAGCTGCCTTCCGTCACCCTGGTGGGTGGCAGTGTCTCCGACCCATCCTATTTACAGGATGCCAACTATGCAAACGACACTACTACGTACATCGCTCCGGGCATCACGGCGCAGACGATCGTTGCTTCTGGATCAGGACGGAACGTTTCCCTCGGCGCCTCCAATCCGGTTGTCTCTTCAAGTTCGATCGGCGAACTATTCATTCTCGAGAACGGTGGCCTGCGCGGAGTCGTCGGTGGCAATTCGGCTGTGACTCCGGCCGAGTGGGTCGCCGTCACGCAGGTTAGTTACAGTGGTGGCACTCCAGGTATTCAGACGTTAAGCCTCGGTACGGTGAATGGTGGCATTAATGCTACCGGCGGCAGCTTCACCACCAGTGATGCCAATGTACCGGTCGCCGGTTTCAACGCGCTCAACCTGCCTGCGAACGTAACTGATACAGTCACCGCGACTTCATTGGCTTTCAATCAGTCCGCCACGATTTCCGGGATCATGAATTTCACCGATCCCAGCGGTGGCACCTTAATCGCCCAATCGATCAATCTCAGTGGCGGCACGATCGCGGCAACCGGAGGCGGCTCTGCTTCGCTTACTGTGGCATCGACGCCGGGTATGGGCGGGGTCGTCACCATCGGCGGAACCGTCAGCGCGCCGGGAACTCTCCTCGTCGATGCGGACGGACAATTAACAGTCTCATCCCCGATTTCCGGTACGAGTGTCGAACTAGTCAGCGGCACCGGCAGCAATATACAGATTGATGCCGCTATATCGGGCACGACATTGACGGTCGATTCCGGTAATGCCATCACGACTTCACTCGCCACGATGCCTACGCTCACAGGCACCAATCTCACGGTTGCGGTCAGTGGCGGCACGTCGAGCGTCAACACGGCAGCCGGTACGACGCTGATTGCAGATGTGGCAACCGGAGCTGTGCTGAATGACAATCAAAAAGGCAGCATTACTCTTGGTTCTAATTCCGTGTTCGGGGGTCAACTCAATTTGACCGTCGGCAGCGGTCAATCTATAACTATCGATACCAATGGTGTGGAATATGATGCGGGAGTTTCCCTTGCTACTAGTGGTGCCGGAAACATTACTTCTCCGTCGGGAACAGGCTTTGTCGTTTCCTCCGGAACGTTGAATGTGCAATTGCAATCCGGTGCCGCTAATCTCGATACCGCCGTAACTTCCTTGACGACATCGAGCACTTCTGGTCCGATTACAATCAATCAGCTGGGGGCGCTGAATCTGGCCGGTGGAACGAGCACAAGTGGCACATTGACCGTCAACGTATTTGACTTCTCCGTGCCGGGCGATGGAACGCTGACGGTGAGCAAAGACGTCAACACAGGTAGCGGCGGCATTGTGCTTACTGCATCGCAGATTACTCTCGGCGGCGCTAGCGGCGGGTCGCTAATCTCTTCAGGCGGAATCCTTGCAGTATCGAGTGGCGACATCGTCACCGCGGGCAGTTCCTCGCTTCGCATTGATGCCAGCAACGCCGCAGCGGGCAAAAACGGCGGCGACATAACGCTAATCGCCGGTGCTGTCTGGAATACTTCCGCCAATCCGGGTTTCATCACTATTTTTGGTCCATCAAACACGGGCGGCAATATCAATTTTTCCGCCAATCAACTTTCGAGTCTTACGGCCGCCGGTGCACAAAACGGGGGCGCAATCAACTTGCTCGCCTTCGCCGGTAGTGGTGGCGGACAGGTCAATCTGTCGACCACCATCAACACGTCCGGAAGCACCGGTCTCGGTGGCAGCGTCACTGTCGCCGGCGGCGCGGGAGCGCCTGGCATCCCTGTGCAAGCGGTGAACATTGGCAACATCAACGCCGGGGGAGGGCTCAACGGCACCACGAGCGTAATCGTTATCTCCCAGGAACCGATAGGTTCGGGCATCGACGTGGGCAGCACCACAGCAGTAGGTGTCGGTAATGTGAACGGCTTCTTCGTAGATCTGACGGTAGTGAATCTCAATGCTTCGGTCGCGGTCGGAGGGATCGCCGTAAGCGGCGGTTCTATCAATATCGAAGCCGGTACCACTATTAATGCAGGCAATCTTATCGCTTCGGCAGTGGGCACCGGATCCGGTGGCAGCATCACGCTGGGGTCATTCGGCAATATTACCGTAGCCGGACTGGCGGCTGCAGCCGCGACAGCCGGTGCGGGTGGCAGCATCAACGTGAACACGTCAGGGCAATTCGCGATCGGCGCCGGTACCCTCTCCGCTGATGCAGCCGGTTCGACAGCTCAGGCGGGTGGCGGCATATTTATCACTGCCGATAGTTTAGTGGTGACCGGCACAGCTCCCGCTGTTTTGACCTTGAGCGCGAATAGCACCAATGGCGGAACTCCAGGCACCATTGGTCTGCAAACGACCAATACGACATCCAACTTGACGATCGGAACAGGCGATCAAAGCATCAATCTGCCGGCCAACAACAATGCGGATACGATTATTTTGGCGGGCGGTTCGCTTTCTTTAAATTCGGCGACGCCAATCACCGCGCACTCATTCGATCTGGAAGGCGATGGCGGCAATGTCTCGATCGGCTCTACCGCCTTGTCGGCGACTACCAATGTCAGCATCTTTGCCAATGGCACAATCGCCGGCACCGGAGTGATCAGTGCGCCGGACGTCATCTTATGGGCGAACGGTACCATCGGAGATACCAGCGGCAGCACGCCGGTTCCGGTTAATACGCACGCCACCAACTCACTGACTTTGGGTGGGGGAAATGCATTCGTCAATCAGTCAAATGGCAACACTGGTAGCATTCTTTTAGACGCCGGTAATGTTGCCGGGACACTATCCGTCAAAACTGACAGCACGATGAATGTCGCTGATGACATTCTTGCTTCGGCGATTACGCTCACCACCACCGCCGGCGACATTCAACTGAACGCCAATGTCGGGACGAGCTCGACAACCACGACGACGCTTGACGCAAATGGCTCCATTGTCGGCGACGGACTTGTGTCCGGCGGCACGGTTAACCTCACGGCGGATAAGGGCAACATTGGCGATCCGGTAGCATTCGTACCTGTGAATACGGATGCCGGCTCCGCGCTCGTTATGGCTGCACCCTTAGGCGCAATTTTGGCCAATCAGTTTGACCCTGTGACACCACACGCGGTTACAGTCCAAGCAACCGCCCTGAGCGACATCACAGTTGCCGCCGACGGCGACTTGACCACTTCAGGCACCGGGATTAACGGCGCAAACGTGACGCTATTGAGCGGCGGAAATATGAACGTCCTGCAGCCGATAAGCGGAACCGGTGATGTGTCGTTGACCACCTTTAATGGGGCGAACATAGTCATCGATGCGGCAGTCACTGCCGGGACAAACAATACCGCTTCTCTCACGGCCGATGGGAGCATCATTGATACCACCGGCAACGGCACCGCTTTAATTTCCGCCGGCAATGTTTACTTGACCGCTAATACCGGCAATGTCGGCAGCTCTGCAGCCGATCCGGTCGACGTTTTCACTCCTAACGTCACCGGATCGGCTCCCGCGGGCAGTATCTGGATTAACGATACATACGGCGCTGCTGCTCCGACATTTTCCCAAGTCGGCAGCGCTGACACCGTATACGTGTCGGCGCCGAATCAGTCGCTCATTGTAGGATCTGATCTGAATGGCAACAACATTACCCTGACTGCCAATGGGGGCATCAATAACGGCACCAACATTGTGTACGGCGGAACATTGACCCTCGGAACAACAGCCGGATCCACGTCAGTCGTCAACACATCCGTTGGTGCGCTGATCACCACCGCATTCACGGGTAGCACCGGCGGCGATGTCACTGTTTGGGCTGCTGAGGGAATAACCATAGGCGCGCAGAATGCTTCCAGCTTGACGGTAAATGCCAACAACGATGGAATCGCAGCGGGAACGGTTACCGTTAATCTGAACCCCGCTACCGATACGCTCACCAGTCTTACAATCAACACTAATGATGAGGGCAATATTCTTGTAATCGGCGACATGGGCACAAGCGTGCTCAACCCGCCTGGAAGCAACACCCTGAACACAATCGACTTCCAGTCGCCGGTGATCAACTTCAGCAATAATCCCGCGGCTCCGAATCATCTCAACGCCAACACCGAAATTGATATCAGTAATCTCGATTCTTTGTTGATCACAGGTTATGCCGTTTTCAACACGCCGACTACCAATTTCGTCTCGACGAACGGAGCCGTGAACATTGGAGATCAGACCAACAACATACCGGCGGGTTTGTTCTTCACTAAGGATTTGAACATTACCGCCGCCACAGCGATCAACATCATGACCAACCCGAACAGTCCTAACCCGCATGCCCTGGCGGTGACGGGAATGTTGGAAATGACGGCGCCCATAATCAATGGCACCGACTGGGTCGCCGATGGCTTCACGGGTGTCGGAGTGGGCACGATCTCATCAACGGGCGATCTGGTGATTGCACAAAACCTGACGTTTATAAATGTCCCCAACAATAACCTGGCGATCATCGCTGAGGGCAACATTTCGGCACTCCCGAATGTAACATCGATAAACTTGCAAGGAACCAACGGGCAACCCAACGGCGGCGAGCTGACAATAATCGCAGGATTGGGCTATCTGCACCCCGGGACCACGGCCAGTGCCACCACTCCCGTACAAGGTGACTATTTCTTCACCGGACTCGTCACCGGCGGCTCCGTCAACTTGCCGAAGGTCAACATCAACGTGGGCACCACTATCGCGGGCGGCAATGCCGGTAGTGTCCAGATGCTCGCCGCAGCCGGCAATGGCAATGCAGGTGCAATTTCTCTCGGCGCGATCAATGCATCGGCTACCTCAAGCGGGCAGGGCGGCAGCGTGGTACTTTTGGCGCAGGGCGGCGTGGCAACGAAGGGGATCAACGCATCCGGAGGAATCGGCGGCAGCGTAACCATAGGCGGTGGCACGCTTTCCCTGGATCACCTCATTGTCTCCAACGGACAACTAGGAGGCTCCGCCAACATTACGCCCGACCCGAGTAACGGCGCCGGGATAATGGTCAACGGCAGTATCAGTACTGTCGGTACAAAACTCAACGGTGGCGATGTCAGCATTCAAACCGATGGACAAGTCTCCGTAACAGGGAACATCCAGACAACCGGATTCTCGCCGACCGTCGGCACGCAAGCGGGCGGGAATGTCTTGGTCGTGTCGGACACTGCCAACGTATCTATTAGAGGCGGCGTCAACACCAGCGCGCTGGTTGGGAAGGTTAATACGTCCCAGGGCGGAGATGCAGGCAGCATTGAACTTGACGGCCTGCAAATAATAACTGGTTCTTTGATCGCCAGGGGCGGCGCTACCAACGTCATCAATGGCACCGGCGGCAATGGCGGCGATATCCAGATCGACAATGTCAACGACGATTTTTCGCCCTTGCTGCAAGTCACCGGACAATCGCAGCCATGGTCGCCCGGTTCGATTACGATCAATGGATTTATCGATGCTCGTGGCGGCAACTCCAGAAGTTTGGGGAACGGCAATGGAGGCGCCGGCGGTGACGTGACTATTGATGCAGCCAAGCTGGCTGTGCGAGGCCAAATTAACGGCTCGAGCATAATCGCAAGTGGTGGCACGCACGGGAAAGCCGGCGGCACGACAGGTAATGGCGGAACGATTGCAATCACCACGTTTGCCGTGCAGCTAATGCCGACCAATTTCGACTTGACCAGCAGCGTTCGCAATATCCCCGCATTGGTAGGAGGAATGTTCTCGGTTTTGGGAGGGCAACCCGTGAACGGTGTCGTGGGTGATATCACAACTAACGGTGCCACGGGCGATTCAGTAGGAAAGAAATTGTTCGTGATTGGAGCCGGAGCGAGCGCTGACAATAAGATTCTCATCACGACGGTGGGCGGCACCTTCGCCATACCTGAGAATGGGGGAAACTCCTCTTACACACCGAACATCGGCAATGCCACCACTGGAAAGCGCGGCTTGGTGACACCAGCCGAAGCGGCGGCGCTGTACCAGTTGAGTCGCGATGGAGGCTCATCGACGACGCTGCAACTGACGAGCGTGCTCAACAATGTTGGAGGTACAGTCGGCGGTCATGCGACGGGCGGCAGCGTCAGTTTTGATGCTGATGGTGCCGATAATGCAAACGGTGACATGTCCGGCGTTAGCGGATTGACTTTCACGACATTCAAAGTTCCTGCCGGAGTTACGGTGAATATCACGGGAGCGCGGCCGACGCTAAATATTAAGTCCGGGTTGACGCTTGCAGGAAATCTCAATCTTGATCCTAACGCCGTCGGCGCAATCGGTTTCATCAATTTAAACGGCGGGCCGCTCAATGTGATGAACAATGAGGGTGGCGCGGCAGATCTCAGTGGTGGCACGCTGATTCTCGCGGGCACGCGCAAAAGTTGGAACGACAACGGCGAGATCGATGCCGCCAATCTGGTTTTCGCCAGACCAACGAAAGCGCCCTTGACCTTTACCGTTGGATCCGGTGCATTGCTCAATATCGGCAGCCTCGTCTTGGGACCGAACGATGACGTCGGCATGACAATGCATTTCCGTGCCAACGGCGCCACGTTCAACTCGACATCGTTGCCCTTGCAATTCGGCGGCATTGGATTACCGTTGCTCTATGCGGCCGACGCAGCTGCCATCGCAGCTAATGCCGCGCTGTCGCGCACGGTGAACCTCTCTTTCGCGATGACCATGATGAATTCCAATAATGAAATCGTACCTGTGACGCCGGTAATCAGCGGTGAGCTCAATGCAAATTCGATTACTCTGCGAGGACTGGCTGTAGGCTCGGGCGCTTCGGCGGTCGGATCGCCAATGTCGATTCAAGACGGAACGTCGCTCACCAGCAACCACAACTTGACGATTTCGGCAATGGGCGTCCTGACGATCGGCTCGGCGGATCCCGCAGCAACGGGCGTCAGTTTCACCTCAGGCATAACCAGAAATTCCAACATGATTTTGAGCAGCGCCAGTGCCGCGGGCGTTTTGATCGGTGACAACAGCAGCTTCGTCAACAATGGTCCACAGCTGACGGTGCTTGCAACCGGTGCCACGCCAATCACAGGCGGCATCACATTTGGTACCGCCAATTCGGCCAACGACCTGTTTTCCGACGTCGGCGGCAACCTGGTGATTTTGACCAAAGGCAATGTCACCGGTGGGACAGGCAATGAATACCAGGCGACCGGCCGACCGAATACGATGATGGGGGGCATTGAAGTCGGAGCTGGAACAACCGCCACCGTGTTGACAACGGCTTTGACAAAAGCGGCCGGGTTCTACGGCGGCATTACGGAAAACGATTTGTCGTTGCTGGGAAATCCCTCTGGGCTGCCCACTTCCGCCGGCACGTTCCGCGGTGTTTTGATGCTTAATCCGAGTGGATCGACAGGCGTAAATCTGGCTAACGGTACTTTGAATTTCACCGGCGGCGGTGCCATGGTCTTCGAGACGGTGCCGACCACCGGAGCATCGATTACGATGCCGGGAACGTTCACGACGGAGTCCGGCAGACCATTGAAACCGGTTGCCGAGATTACGATGCTGCCAATCGATCCAAATGAGATGGTCATTGACACAGCGGATGACTCCGAATAACTCGGATGCCGCTGCCAAGCTGATATCGTTTCCCCCGGGCGCAACTTGCCCGGGGGAACGTTATGTTGAAACGGACAACAATTGTCGTCGCCGTCGTCGGTCTTCTTTCTTCAGCCGCAGTCGCCAGTGCGGAAACGTTAGCCGTCAAAGCGGGTCGGCTCGTCGACACTGAGTCGGGGCAAGTCTTGGTTGGGCAAACCATATTGATCGAGAATGATCGAATAACAAAGGTCGGCGACAGCAAATCGATGGCGGTTCCCGCAGGCGCTTCAGTAATCGATTTGACTGACGAAACGGTACTGCCCGGGTTGATCGACTGCCATACTCATTTGCTGGACGAGACGGAGTCGGATCCGATTGTCGAACTTCAAAAGTCAGGTGCTGAAAAAGCTCTTGAGGCAATTCCGCACGCCAAACGCACATTGGCGGCCGGGTTTACTACGGTGCGCGATGTGGGCACATTTCATGCCTTCACGGACGTTGCATTGAGAGACGCCATCGCGCGCGGAGAGGTAGTTGGTCCCCGTATGTTCGTTTGTGGTGCTTACCTGACCACCACGGGTGGTGGCGGTTCAGTCACGGGGCTGGCGACCGGTATCGAGCTTCCGAAAGAACTTAGGTTCGGACAAGCCGACTCGCCTTGGGAGGCACGGAAAGTAGTCCGTGAACTCGCCCATCACAATGTCGATCTCATTAAGGTAATCGCTACCGGAGCAGTGCTCGCCCACAACAGCAATCCTGCCGGCTCCGAATTCACCTTTGAAGAGCTGCAAGCCGCAGTGGACGAGGCGAACAGATTTGGACTTAAGGTCGCGGCACACGCGCATGGAGCGCAGGGAATCAAGGACGCCGTGCGCGCCGGCGTTGCGTCTATCGAGCATGGCACCGATCTCGACGATGAAGGCATCGCGCTCATGAAGAAGCACGGTACTTATTTGGTTGCCGATGTCTATGACGACGAGTACATTCAGGGTGACGCGAAACTGAAGGGAATGCCCGGCGACTTCCTTAAACACGAGGCGGTGGTTGCGCAGATCCAGCGCGATAATTTTGCCAAGGCCGTAAAAGCAGGCGTGAAAATTGCGTTTGGCACTGATGCTGGAGTTTTTCCGCATGGTCAGAACGCCAGGCAGTTTGCCTGGATGGTGCGCTACGGCATGACCCCCATGCAGGCAATCCAGTCGGCGACGATAAATGCCGCCGATCTGATTGGTCAACGTGCAATTCTAGGGTCCGTCGCGACGGGCAAAAAGGCAGATCTGGTGGCCGTTAAGGGAGATCCCACGCACAATGTAAGCCAGCTCGAACACATTGATTTCGTCATGAAGGATGGCGCGGTCTTTCGTGGCGCCGGCGCCCATTAACTATTAATCTCAACCCTGAGGATTTGCAGCAAGCCATTAGGGCGCCGAGTCGCCTTTGAGGTTTTTATCCAAAAATTGGAACATTCGCGCGAATGCTCGCTCACGGTCGGCGACTAGATCGTTGTACAACGGATGATGGTTTGCGCCGGGCAGTTGCACCAATTCGGCGGTGACACCATTTGCTCGCAGTGCCTTCGCCAATGTGACGGACTGATTGAAATCAACCGTTGAATCGGCGGTCCCGTGAATCAGCAGAGTGGGCACTGCCGATGTGACGTAAGTTACCGGCGAAGCATCAGCGTAAATTTTCGGAGTATGCCAGGGCGTATCATTCATCCATTTGATCACCCAAGTAAGCTCGATGTCTCTAATGTCTGTGAGCGGTGAATTGGCGACCACGGCGCGCACCTTCTGGGTGACATCTTTGTATGTTGACGGAGCAAACGGTCCCGTATGCGGCGCGTATGCAGACAGCAAGGCCATCGTGCCGCCCACCGAGCCGCCGAACATGCCTATGCGGTTTGGATCCACGCCCCATTTCGCGGCGTTGGTCACGAGATATCCGAATGCATCGTTGACATCTTTAATCGGACTCGGATAAAGCCCACCGTCCTGAATTAGTCTGTAATCGATCAAAAATGCTGCGTAACCGTGTTCGGTAAGCCTGTGGGCAATGTCAATTTGATCGATGGAGTTTCGTTGCCCCTTGGTCCAAGCTCCGCCGTGAATGACAATAACGGCTGGATGCAAGCCGCCGTCGTCCACATTAGGTACATAGAGGTCGCCTGCCAGTCCGCGATCCGGAGCATATACGATGTCTTTTATGGCCCGACATCCAGCCTTAGTTTCGGCGACCACAGGTGGAGCAAACTGCTGTTCCGTTTTTGCTGCACTTAGATTTGCTGGTCGTGCTTGCTGAGGCACCAAATATGGTGGCAGAAATGCTGCAGTAACGACGACTGCAGTTATTACTGGTTGCCAACGGCTGCCTTTCATAGCGAAAGAATACTAGATCGGTGGGCTGGCGCCATTAATCACAGTTGACATGGAATCGGTGAAAGATGTCGTCAGTATGCGATAGATATATGCGATGGTGCGTTTTTTTTGGCTCTGTGGGTTTTTCGTGTTGAGGACTTCTGTCTGAGTGCACGTCGTACAATAGAGCGATGCGACTGTGCGACTTGCTTGGTATTAAATATCCGATCATTCAGGCGCCGATGGCCGGTTCCGACAATGCTGGGCTGGCTGCCGCGGCTTGCAATGCCGGTATCCTCGGTTCAGTTGGAGCACAATACAAAAAACCGGATGAAATCGCTGCCACGATTAAAGAAATTCGAGAAAAGACGCAACGACCATTCGCCGTCAACTTATTCGCCCTCCCGGCCTTGACTCCACCTTCATCCGATCAGATTGAAACCGCGCGGCGGGCATTGGCGTTCGATTATAGGCAGGCGGGAGTAGAACCACCGGCCGACGATGCCGTGATCAATCAAATTCCGTCCGACGACCAGCTCGAAGTAGTGCTGGCGGAAAAAGTGCCCGCGTTTTCCTTTACTCTCGGTGTTCCGTCGGACAAATGGATCGAACGATTCAAAGCGGCGGGAACGATCCTCATAGGCACTGCCACCAATCTCGTGGAAGCACAAGCGCTGGCGGCGGCGAAAGTGGATGCAATTTGCGTGCAAGGATGCGAAGCCGGTGGTCACAGAGGCACGTTCATCGGCTCATACGAAGACTCCATGATCGGGTTGATGGCACTGATACCATTGGTTGTCGACGCGGTAGATGTTCCCGTGATCGCGGCCGGTGGCATCGTAGATGGACGCGGCATTGCGGCGGCGTTCGCGCTAGGTGCTGACGGCGTGCAAATGGGCACCGCTTTCCTTGCGGTTAACGAATGTCCGGTTCACGACAATTTCAAGAATACGATCGTCTCAGATCGCGCCAACCGGACGGCGATTACCCGAGTATTCTCCGGTGGCGCTGCTCGCGGTATTACCAACGAGTTCATGAAGAAACACAGCGAGACAGACGTGTTGCCGTTCCCGTTTCACAATACGCTTACACGAACCGTTCGAAACGCAGCCAACAAATGCGGCGACGTGGAAAACACGAATCTTTGGTGCGGACAGGCGGGCAGCCTGGCTCGACGAAGTTCTGCATCAGAACTCGTCCAAAGTCTAAAAAAAGAAACGGTAACCTTCATAGAGGAATTAGCTGAAGTTCGCCAAGCGTTTGGCGGCGAAGATGGGGATATGTGCAAGGAACCAAGATAAATGCCGAACAGTGACTCGATTCAAGTTTTAGCGATTGATAGCGATGAGGCGCGCAGACGCGTGCTCAAACAATTCCTGGCTGCCGGCTCGGGAGTTAACTTGGCCGGCGAAGCCGACGACGGAGCAGAGGCCCTGGCTAAACTCAACGAATCAAAGATCGACGTCGTCCTTGTGGACCTTGCCGGGCACGATGATGATGCGATGAAACTGGCACCACGAATCAAGGAAATGCATCCGGGTGTGCGCGTGTTGATCATTACGGCAAGCGACACTCCGGATGATATTTTCGCGGCGATGGATGCCGGTGCAGACGGCTACTTGTTGCGAGGACCTCTGTCGCAAGATCTGGTTATGGCAATTAGCAGCGTCAGGTTGGGAACCGTCTGGCTGGATCCTCGCATAGCCAGACAAGTTTTGGACGTGATGGCCAGCGCCGCATACTCCGAGAAGGGTCGAATCTTGCCGACCGGACTATTGCCCATGCCGCTCATGCCTGACGAGCGTGAGCTGTTGAATCAAGTCGCAGGCAGCAATTGCGTAGATGGGGTATGCATGATCGATGCTGACTTCATGAAAAAATTGAAGCGATTCGCCCCGAGGACGCCACAAGATAGTTCTCATTAGTCTGAATCAATTCTACTGAGCAATTGCTTGGCTTTCGGATCTTGCAGGTGCCGGAGGTCGCCGATAATGCGGGCATTGTGCGGATCAAGCTGTAGGATCGACGCATATCGGTACAAACGCTCGTCGGTGTCAGCGTTTGTCGGAATTCGCGCCAATCTCTCAGCTGCCTCTCCTTGCCCCATTTGGAATGATTTGCGCAAATGCGATGCGCCTTCTAACCGCAGACCAACGTTAGAGCACAGGTTGCCGAGCAATCGCAAAGACGCAGCCGTATCGGGCGCCAGCCTTCGATATTGATTCATCAACGCTAACGCCCGCTCGTATTCGCCAAGCCGGTACAAGGCATCCGCACCGGACAAAAGCACTCCCGGGTACTGAGCGACAAACTTGCTGTCTTTGAGCAGCGGTTCGAAATACGTCATCATCATGACACCAGACTCTCGCGTCGACATTCCGCCTTGCACCGCTGGTGGTGCAAAGTCGCCGAGTCCCGGTTTGCCGTGACTGTAAGTCTGTCCGAGGAAATAATTAAGGGTGCTGTCCGAAGGTTGCTTGTGCAATGCCCTCTCAAAATCAGAGCGCGCGTCTGCAACTTTTCCTAAAGCCATCCGGGCCAGCCCGCGTGTCTTTAACGCGTCGATGTCGTCCGATTGCTGCGCTAATGAAGCAGTGCATGTTTGCTCTACAGCAGCGAATGTTTCTCTTGGCAGATCGAACGCTTCAGCAAATAGCACCGCCTGGGGTTGTGGATCTAGATGCAACGACCAGTCCACCCACCTGGTGGCGAGGTACGAATTCGCCTTCGCCTCCTCGTTGGCAATGAGGAAGGCAGCCTCTGCCTGTTTTTGTTTGCTCAGCTGTCCGAGACTTACTTGCTGCCATGGACGACTCTCGGAGTCTAGAATCATTTGGGCATTTTCTTTGATGAAGTCTTGCGATTCATATGAACGGGCCACGGAAAACTCGAGGAAATTGCGATCGTCAGTATTGCCCGTGGCGCCACTGATGAGTCTGTCAACTCCGTCGTCCGTGATAAAAATCCGTGCGAGCAATGCCAATACAGAGTCGAGGTGATACTGCGCAAGCTCACCCTTCACTCCTTCGATATTTAAATCCTTTTGCAATTGCGCCGGATCGAAGCTGAGGGGAGATTCGCTGGCCAACACGGCAATATTGCCACTATTCAGCGCCATTACCATCGTATGCGGAAACGTCTGCTTTAGAGCCTTGAGAATTCCACGCACGTTTTCCGGTGATACTTCCGTCAACTGTACCCACAATGAAAATATTCCGCCAGGTTTCAAACGTTTCCGGCATGCTTGAAAGTATTCGCTCGTGAACAGATTGCAAACTCCGGATTGCCAGGGGTTTGACGGCTCAGAAATAATTACGTCGAACTTCCTATCGGTGGCGAGCAAATAATTGCGACCGTCGTTGTATTGAATGTGAACCTTCTCATTAGTTTCAGGTGCGTAGTTGACGTGATGAAACAGTGTCGAGGCTTGCACCACGGACGGTTCTAACTCAATCGCTTCGATCGACTTGACGGGAAAGAGGGTGGCTGTTCCCACACTCATGCCCACGCCCCAACCGATAACAGCCACATCATCGGCGGTTGGTTTGAGGAGCAGCGGGAATGCGGCGACCAGCGATTGCGTCGTCATATCATGACTATCGGAGCCATCCACATGGCTATTAGTGACCAAGCTGCGCATCGGATGTCCTGCCGACCCCCAGTTCACAACCGCCACGGAAGAGCAGGCGCCGTCCTTGTAATAGTCGAGGCTCAAGCCGCGATGCATCAACTCCCACCAATCGCCGTAACTTTTCGGAGCATGGGTGATTTCAACGCTTCTTGTATATGCTTGCGCAAAGGATATTATGAGCGGATCCCAGAGTTTCGGCAGGCACAACCATACACACACAAGCGCGGCAACGGCGGCGCAAGCTGTCGCTTTGACTGCGGTGCTCGACCAGCTGCAACTTAACCAGGCGACTAGGCCGATGACTGCGCTGGCTGCCACGGCTCCCACCAAAGATTTTTCAACGCCGGCCATGGGGATGAAAACGAAACCGGCGAGGAAAGCGCCAATGATGGCACCAATAGTGTTGGCTGCATAGATATCGCCCGTGGTGCGTCCAACATGAGCGAGGTCTTGCGTGCACGCCTTAATGATGGCAGGGAAGGTTGCTCCCAAACAAAGGGTAAATGGCACCAACAGTGCGGAACAGAGAATGGTCTTCGCCACCAGGTACCAGGAAGAATTTTGGAATGCAACCAGATAGAGGCTGAGATTGGCGTAAGGCAAGTACATGTATTCATACATCGCCGCCGCGGCCAGCACTGCCACTCCGACTTGAAGAAACGAGAAAAGCACTAGCGGATGTTTCACTCGATCTACAAGTTTTGCGCAGATCAGACTGCCCAGAAAAATGCCGATCAAAAATGAGCACAACATTATCGTGAATGCATAAGTGGACGAGCCTACCATCATGAGCAATGCTCGCGTCCAGCAAACTTCGTAAACCATCGCGACGCCGCCGGATGCAGCGAAGCAAGCAATAGCTATTTTTAGCTTGCCAGTCAGCGGCCGTGAGTCACTTTCGGACTGGTCATGAACGGGGGCCATTAGGCCAGACGATGAGTTCCACGAAAAATTCCGTGCCACCAAAGGAATGATTGCCAAAAACAGAAGGAAATTAATAGCTGCGGCGATCAGTGTAGTTTGTCGAAGCCCACAAACAGGCAGCAGAACAAAGCCAGCGAGTCCTGCGCCGATAATGGCGCCGAAGGTGTTAATGGAGTAGAGAGTGCCTGTGCGGCTGCCTACTTCATCCAATGACGTGGCAACGTATTTGGACAATAGGGGAAGCGAGGCGCCCATGCAAGTTGTTGGCGGCAATAAAATAATTGCTGCCACCACAAATCTGATCAGGCTGAAGAGAGCAAATTCGCTGTGCGCGCCGGGATAAATGAGCTGGTAGAGATGCGTTGCCGCGTCAAACAATAGCGGTGTCACCAGAGCCCACGCGCCAATAAAAGCTTCAAGTGCTCCGTACCACAGAAGCTGGTTTTTGAGGCGATCGGCAACGCGTCCGGCAAGCCAAGCTCCGAGGGCGAGCCCACCCATGAAAATGGCGAGCACCGTTGCAGTAGCATAGGTCGTGCTGCCAAATACGAGCACCAGCATGCGCGTCCAAACTACCTGGTAAATGAGGCTGCTCAAGCCGGAGGCAAGAAACAGACTAACTACCAGGGCATATCCTCGGCTGGCTTTATTCCAATCCATTACGTTCCGATGCTGAGACCACCTCTATCTTTTTACCACAGACAGGCGTCTATGTGGGTGCACAGGTTGTTGGCCGTAAGATCATTCATGACTGCTGAAATCAATACACATTGCCGATACTCAACAATAACCTGAGCGATTTTGATTACGTGCTGTTGTTTCCCAGAGCGTCCCAGCAAGGCACGGATCGCTGATTCATTCGGAGTCGATTTGCTGCGTCACCGTGCTGAAAGCAACGAACGAAGGCGGTCGTATTCGTGGAACGATCTTGCCCAAATTTGCTCGCATCTGTTCGCCAGTATCTCTGCCGACTGCTCAACCAGCCATTGCGATTTGCCGACGGAAGACTCCCACAGCAAATATCTCAAGAGTGTTGCTTGCGGTTGGGTTGCTGCATCTTGCACCATGTTCAAAAGCTGGCGACCATTCATCGCGGGACGAAATATGGCGAGAAGCTGAGCGCGTGCTACCAAATCCACAAGACCGCTATATTCCGGTTGAGCAAGCAGGCGTATCATCTCACGTAAAACTTGCCGCTGCATCGGTAAGTTATGTCGTCCGGAGCTGTACGCGCCCCGCTCCGCATATCTCCACAGAACAAGCTCTTCGGGGATATAACAGGTGCCGAAACGAAAAGCAATCATATGGTGCAAAAAATAATCGCAGTGCCACCGCAATTGGGGCAAGTAACCACCCATTTCGACGAGAATTTGACGCCTCGTTATGTAGCTGGCACCATGCATAGCTTTGCCGTTCAATTTGGCAGCCAGCTGCGGCCCAGTGAGAAATCCCGCTTTGTCTACGAATCGCTTGGCGCCGTTGGTAATCTCTCTACCTGTGTCCGCATAGATGAGGCGAGCATCCGTGCAGCTCATAGCGGCTGTTGGAAATTGTTTTAGCAGCGACATCGACGTCTTAAAAAAACCAGGTAGTACGCGGTCGTTGGCTGAAGCAAAATAGATGTAGTCGCCGGTTGCCAGCGAAAGACCGCGGTTAATGGTGTAGACGACGCCGTAATTTTTGTCGTTGCGCACCAGTCGAATGATGGGGTACTTGCGCATGTATCGCTCGATTACTTCAATACTCTCGTCCGTCGACCCGTCATCGACGATGACGAATTCGTCAGGCGCATGACTCTGCCTGACGATTGCTTCGATTGCTTCGCCGATCGATGAAGCATCGTTGTAGTTGGATAGGTGGACGGAAAGTGTGGGCCGAGCCATAGTTGTTTGTGCGAAGAAGTCGCGATTATATATTGAAATTTTGGAAATGAACTGTCGCCCGCATTCCAGTAGCATGAAGTCCGCATAGAGAGCGCGGTTTCCGGATGCCAATAGTGCATGAATTACAAGAAGCAAAGCGGGCCCAGGAGAGCGATTCTTGGGCGACCGTCAGTCTTGCCGAGGTCGGAGCAACCGTCTGTGTCCTCGATACGCAAATGGCTTCGGGAACGTACCCTTGCTCCGAGACAGCTGGCGCGTTCTTACTCCGGACTGTCAAGGAGCTGGATGCGGTGAAGTTCGCGCTGGGCGCCTTCGTGTTCAATGCCCTGAGACGGCGCTATCACAACTCAGTGCTCGGTTTCGCCTGGAGCCTGTTGAATCCGCTCCTCACCATGTCGGTGATGGCGCTCATGTTTTCTTTGATCTTTCACAGAAACCCGCAGCAATTTGCGGTGTACCTATTTGCCGGGATGCTGCCCTGGACTTTCATTCTTGAATCCGTGATGTCCGGGAGCACTGCGCTGACTTCATTTGAGAGTTTTCTAAAAAAGATTTACCTGCCGAAGGCATTCTTTCCGCTGGTCGTTGTATGCATAGCCGCAGCAAACTTCGGCTTCAGTCTAGTCAGCTTGGGGTTGCTGGGTTTGGCCGTCGGCATGCCGGTGAGCAGTTCGCTTCTGCTGGTTCCGGTTGCCACCATCATTCTCTTCATCTTCAATTGCGGTTTGGCTCTCTTGTTTGCGATCGCTACGCTGTACCTGCGCGATCTTACTCACATCGCATCCGTAACATTAGGCGCTCTGTTCTATACAATGCCAGTCGTATATCCAATTGAACAGATTCCGGCGCAATATTCGTGGATCTATTTGTCGGATCCGTTCTATCACTTCCTGCTGCTTTTTAAAACCATCATCTATGAATCGCGACAGCCGTCGTTGAGACAGTGGGCGATTGCCTCTTCCATCGCAGGCATCACCATGGTGGCTTCGCTAGCTTTGTTGAAGTGGAAAGAAAAAGACATCATCTATCGTTTGTAATCTGGGCAAGAAGAAGGATTCCACCGCTATGTCAGCTTCGATTCAAGTTAGCAGTGCTTGGTTGAAGTTTCGTTGTTACAACAATCCTTCGCCGTCACTGAAAGAGTTTGTGTTAGGTGGACTGAAGCGCAATAAGCATGCGCATGGTGCCGAAGAGTTTTTCGCTCTTAAAAACATCAATCTTAGCGTAAAGGCCGGCGACCGACTTGGAATCATCGGATTGAACGGCGCCGGCAAGTCGTCTCTTCTTAAAATGATCATCGGCATCTATCCGCCGACGAATGGCACAGTGGCGGTTGAAGGCAAAGTCACATCCTTGATCGAAATGGGGACAGGGTTTGATCTCGAGCTCAGCGGGCGCGAAAATATTCATTTGAACGGAACGCTTCTCGGGCAGAGTTACAGGCAAATGAGGCGGCTCGAGAAGGAAGTTATCGAGTTTTCGGAGTTGGAAGAAAAGATCGATCTGCCGGTGAAATATTATTCGACAGGCATGTTCGGGCGTCTGGCATTTTCGATTGCGGCGGTGATCAAGCCGCAGATTCTCATTGCCGACGAAATCTTTGCCACCGGCGATGCTTACTTTATAGAAAAATCGTTCAATCGCATGCGGCAAATGTTCCAAGACTCGCAGATAATCATTCTCGTCTCTCACAGTCTTACGCAGGTCGTTGAGCTGTGCAACAAGGTAATAGTTGTTGATCGCGGTGAGATTGTGAATGCCGGTAATCCACAGGAGATGGTGGACTTTTACGCCAATTCGATCGTTCCTGTCGCCGGACGGCGGGGTGCGGCCGAACATGGTGCAGGAAGCCTGGCATGAAGATAGAGATAGCGCCGACTGCCGCAACCGCTGCCTATCAAATACGACGGGTGGCGAGCGACGATTATCCGAAACTGTGCCGAGAGATTCGTGGCTGTGTACTGGAGATGTCCGGGCGCGCCAAAACCGCGCATCTGGGATCGTCGCTCTCCTGCGTGGAGATTCTGGCGGCTCTATATGGCGGCATGCTGACTATCGATCCGTCTCACCCCACAGCAGCAACTCGTGATCGCATGATCTTCAGCAAGGGGCATGCCATCAGCGCTCTCTACGCGACATTGGCATTGTTCGACTTCTTTCCTGCCTCCTCTTTGTCCGAATTCGGAAAGCATGGCGGCAAATTGCCCGAACAGCCAAGCCCCTGGTGCCAGCCTGGAGTAGAAGTGGCCACGGGT
>DATNQY010000328.1:0-8363 GCA_036703785.1 Candidatus Obscuribacterales bacterium | reverse complement strand
GTAATTTCGCTAGTCACGATTCTCAAATTCTTGCAGACGTTTCAGCGCAGACTTCTCAGTCGTGTCGTTCAACGTGCCTTCCACCAGGCGGTTAAAACCATGGATCGTGCCTTTGCCACCGTACGCAACGAGCTCCACCTTGTGCGTTTGTCCCGGCTCGAACCGAACCGCCGTCCCTGATGGAATGTTTAATCGTTTACCCAGTGACTTTTCCCTGTCGAATTTCAATGCGCGATTGACTTCGAAGAAATGATAATGCGAGCCGACTTGAACCGGCCTGTCTCCGGTATTGGTCACCTCGATGGAAACAGTTTTTCGACCTTCATTAGCGACGACGTCGTCACTGAGCAATAGATATTCGCCAGGTTGCACGCACCGTCTCCTTATCGTATGGGGTTGTGCACGGTAACAAGCTTGGTGCCATCAGGAAAAGTCGCCTCCACCTGAATTTCGCTGATCATGTCTGCGACGCCATCCATCACATCGTCGCGCGAGAGAACGTTGAGTCCTTCGCTCATCAGCTCCGCCACCGACTTGCCGTCGCGTGCGCCTTCGAGCACAGCGAATGTCACCATCGCCACCGCTTCCGGATAGTTCAACTTCAAACCGCGCGCGCGCCGCCGCTCTGCTAATTGTGCTGCCAGAAAAACCAGCAACTTCTCCTGCTCTTGTGGACTCAGGTGCATAAATTCAGGATCTCTTCGACGAACCGATGTATTTTAGTACCAAGAGCAGTCCCTTTGATAGGATGTTTATGGCAGCGAAAAACACTGTTCGCATCGGCATTGGCGGCCCTGTGGGCAGCGGCAAAACGGCTCTTGTCGAGGCACTGTGCAGAGAAATGGCAACCAAGTATTCGGTTGCCGTGGTCACCAATGACATCTACACAAAAGAAGATGCCGAGTTTCTGACGCGCAGCGGCGTACTCCCAGCAGAGCGTATTGTCGGCGTGGAGACAGGCGGTTGTCCGCATACAGCCATTAGAGAGGACGCTTCGCTGAATATCGACGCGCTTCAATCGCTCGAAACTAAGTTTCAGCCGGATCTTGTTTTCTTGGAATCAGGCGGCGACAACCTTGCTGCAACGTTCAGCCCCGAACTTGTGGACTCGTTCATCTACGTCATTGATGTTGCCGAGGGTGACAAGATTCCGCGCAAGGGCGGCCCCGCCATCACTCGTTCTGATTTACTGGTCATCAACAAAATCGATCTGGCACCACATGTGGGCGCCAGTCTCGAAGTGATGGAACGCGATGCGAAGAAAATACGTGGAGAACGCCCATTCATCTTCACGGACATTCGACACAAAGTGAACGTCGATAAGGTCGTGGATTGGATAAGGGAACACGCGTTGTTCGAAGGCCTGGCTCGTGCCTAACATCGGCATTGCCAGCCTCAACGTCGCAGTGCGCGCGGGGCGCTCAGTTGTCACACAACAGTTCGGCAAAGCGCCTTTGCAGGTTCATAAACCACTCTATCTCGAGAGCGCGGATCATCCGACAGTCTTCTTGAAGACTCCCTCGTCGGGCTTGCTGGAGGGCGACGAGCATAGGCTCAGAATCAAGGTCGAACGCAATGCTACGTTGGAAATTAGAACGCAAGCATGCACTCTTGTCTATCCCGGTGCTTCGCGCCAGAAAATCGACATTGTCCTGGAAGATGGCGCATCACTCATATTTGAACCACATCCGCTCATTCTCGCCCGCGGTGCCAAATTCACTCAAACAATCGCAATCGCGCTTGCCGGTGACTGTCATCTCTTGTTCAGCGAGTCTTGGTGCGCAGGGCGCATTGCGATGAACGAACGCTGGAAGTTTGACAGCTTCGAGAATACAGTGCTTATTCGCTCGAATCAGGAATTGATCTACCGCGAACATTGGATCTTGCATCCGAAGCTCGGCAGCGTCGACCACCCGTTCATCTGCGGCGAATTCACTCACTTCAAAAACAGCTACACGACAGGCCGCCACCGCGCCGTTCATGGTACCGGCGGGCAAGAGCCCGCTCTGTCGTGGTTTCTCACGAAACCCAACTTCTCGATCAAACGCACCGCCGCATCAAACGTCGATCTGCTCTAGCGGAATGATGCCGGTCCAAGTTGTAGAATAGCCACGCGAACTTACAACGTACAGACACCCAGGGTCGGCGAATGATCAACACGTACTGTCTATTGGCAATTTTGGGCGGAGCGCTACTGCCGCTGCAGGCAGGAATCAACGGAAATCTGAGAACCTGGCTCGGCAATCCGTGGTGCACGACGCTTGTTTCATTTGCCGTGAGTTCTTGCGCCGTGCTGCTCATGTCCATCATAACCAAGGCACAGGTGCCGAACAGTGCGGTGCTGGCACAGATACCCTGGTGGGCTTGGACAGGCGGCATCATGGGCGGCATCTATGTATGTTCAGCACTGGTGTCGGCACCGAAACTTGGTGCAATGGCACTGGTATCGTCACTTATCGCCGGGCAAATGATCGCTTCGATGCTGCTCGATCAATTTGGGGTGGCCGGGTACTCCCAACACTCGCTGAATGCCGGTCGCACCGTCGGCGCGATTTTGCTGTGCGCGGGCGTTTTTCTAATTCAGAAGTACTGAACTCATATCAAGTTTATCGAGACGCTCGTGCTAGAATCAGCTTCTCTCGTCATGACACTTGCAGGATCCTTTCGTATATATGCAAGTTATCCTCGCGGAAAAGCCCTCCGTCGCGCGCGACATTGCTGCGGTTGTCGGCGCCAACGATAAAAAAGATGGCTTTTATCACGGCAATGGATATGCCGTGACATACGCCTTTGGCCACCTTGTGACTATCGCCGAGCCGGAGGAGATGAACGCAGCCTGGGGCAGCCCGTGGCGGCTGGAGCAACTGCCCATGCTTCCCGGTCACTGGCAATACCGCATCGCCCCAAAAGCCAACCAGCAATTCAACGTAATCTCGCGACTTTTTTTGCACGACAAAACCACGGCCATCATTTGTGCAACAGACGCCGGGCGAGAAGGCGAGCATATTTTTCGGCTCATCTATAAGCTTTCCGAAAGCACGAAGCCGGTGCAGAGGCTCTGGATAAGCTCGCTTACCCCAGAAGCAATTCGCGACGGCATGAACAACTTGCGTTCCGCAACGGAGTTCGACAGCCTGGCGGCCGCGGCTGCGTCGCGCGCGCATGCCGATTGGATCGTGGGATTGAACTTCACACGCGCATACACTGTTATCAACCGCCAACTTTGCACGGTCGGCAGAGTGCAAACACCGACGCTGGCATTGATCGTCGAGCGCCAAAAGAAAATCGAGCAGTTCAAGTCTGCCAACTTCTATGAGATCGAGGCAACATTCGAGCCCGGCTTCGTCGCACGCTATGTCACTCCCGGCAAAGATCCGCAAACACGCCTGCAGGACAAAAGCGCTGCCGAAGAGATTATCAAATCGATAAAAGAAGTCCCGTCCGGCACGGTGGCGTCGGTGGTGACTACCGAGAAGCGCACCAAGGCACCACCGCTCTATGATTTGCTCACCTTGCAGAAAGACGCCAACAGGCGCTTCGGTTATACGGCCAAGGAGACGCTGGACATTGCGCAGAGTTTGTACGAAGAGGACAAGCTCATCACCTATCCGCGTACCGAATCCCGTCATATCTCGACAGACATGTTGAACGAACTGCCAGGCGCAGTGACGGCCGCCATCAAAGCATCGACGACACCGCAAAAGGTGCGCGATGCGCTGGCGGGCCAAAACATCAAGCCTGGATCAATTACGGCCGATGTTCTGCAGCCGCATCTCACCAAGTCTTATATGGACAACAACAAGCTCACAGATCACCACGCCATTATTCCGACGCATAAGGCGCCGCCGCCCAGCCTGCCGGAAAAACGGCGCAACGTATACAACCTTGTTTCCATGCGGTTCTTGAGCATCTTCTTGCCGCCCGAAGTAAAAGATGAAACGACGGCACTGATTGGCGTGGGCGAGCACACTTTCCGCGCTCGCGGTGTCGTGATAAAAGATCCGGGCTGGACGATCGTCGAACCGAAATTGAATGAAGCTGACACGGGTGAAAAGAAAAGCAAGAAGGGCAAGGACAAAGATTCCGCGGATGAAACGCAAACGCTGCCTAACCTGAGCAAGGGGCAGGCGGTGCCGAAGCGCAAGCTGGAGCTAAAAGAGCGCAAGACAAGCCCGCCAAAACCGTACGACGACGCGACTTTGCTCGCGGCGATGAAAAACGCCGGGCAAGAACTCGACGATGAAGATCTGTCGGCTTATCTGAAGCAGCGTGGACTGGGAACGCCTGCCACCCGAGCGGCGATTATCGAACGTCTGTTGCAAACCGGCTATATCGAGCGCGAGAAAAAGAGCCTGGTTCCCACTGAAAAAGGAACCGCGCTCATCGAGCAGATCCATCCGGACTTACGCGATGTCAAATTAACCGCGAGTTGGGAGCAGCAACTCGCCGACATGCAGGACGAGAAGCTCAGCGCTGATCAATTCAATAGCGCCATCGCCGAGTTTGTCGGTGGTTTGTTGCCCGCTGTAATCGAAGACAGCAAGACCAAACGCGTGCCGCGCGAGGGCGACATCGGTGCTTGCCCGAAATGCGAAATCGGCTCGATCCGTTTCACTCCCAAAGGTGCTGGGTGTACTCGCTGGAAAGACGGCTGTACCTTCTCAATTTGGCGCGAGCAGTTTGGCAAGGAGTTGAAGGACACGCATATCAAAGAGCTGGTTGAGCACAAGCGCACCAAGCTGATCAAAGGATTCAAGAAAAAGGACGGCAAGGGTAAATTTGACGCCTGCCTCGTAATCGGAAATGAGCACAAGGTGCGATTGGATTTTGGCGACGGTGCCGCGGCCGAGTTTGGAGCCTGCCCTCAGTGTCAACAAGGCACCATCCGGCGAAACGCGAAGGGAGCCGGCTGTACGCGCTGGAAGGAAGGCTGCACTTTCTTCTTGTGGCGCGAAGCATTCAGGAAAGAGCTGACGGACGAACACTTCAAGCAACTAGTTGGTGATAAACGCACCGATATAATTCAGGGTTTTCCGCGCAAGGACGGCTCCGGCACCTACGACGCGCGCCTGGTGCTCAACGATGCATTCAAAGTCGCGTTGCAATTCGACCGCAATTAGCGGATAGACGGGCGCGTGCGCTGCCGTTAACCAGCGCGCGCATCTCCTCCCACCATCTCAGCGCGCGTCCTGTTGCAATACCTGCTCAGCAGTGTCCTTAGCGGCGGAGCGAATCGGTAACTGAATCGAGAACATCGTGCCCGAGCGTTCATCACTGGTGACGAATAGGTTTCCGCCGTGCAACTCCACGAGCGCTTTGCTTATTGCTAATGCGAGTCCAACCCCGCTTTCGCCTTGCGTGTCGGTAACCTGACCGCGGGTGAAGTGATCGAAAAGCGTCGGCAACAAATGTCGCGGAATGCCCCGCCCCTGATCGGTGATTCGAATTTCCACTGTATTGGAATGCGGTGCCGCTGCCAAAGACACTTTGCGTCCCGGCGGAGTTTGGCGGATGGCGTACTCCATCAGATTCGTGATCACCTGCGCCAATCTATCTTCATCAGCGAATACTTTCAGATCGGTCGGAGCAAGATCCAACGCGACACCTTTTACGCTCGCGAGTTCCGCAGCTCTCTGCAATGACTTTTGGAAAACAGCAATCAGCGGAACATGCAGAATATTCAGTTGCAGCGCGCCCGTTTCCAGCTTATCGATGTCCAGGAGATCATCTATCATGCTCATCATGCGATCGGCATTGCGATCGGAAGTGCGCAAAAGATCCTTGCCGCTTTCCTTCAAATCACCAAGGTTTCCCCTGCCGAGCATCTTGTAGAAGCCTTGCATGTTTTGCAGCGGCGGACGGAGATCGTCTCCTAGAATTTGCAACACAACCTGGCGGAAACGCTCGTCCTTTTTTCGCTCCGTAATATCCTGCGCAACACAAAGAATGGTCTGCTCCATGGGTAGCCACGCACCCGCCCACAACAAATTGATGACTCGGCGGTCGCGTCTTATCAGACGCATCTCAAAAGGGACGTTATTCCCGTGTTTGATCTCGTCCAATTTCTCCAGGAAGTCGGGTGAGCCATCATCAGGCAAGAAGTTGAGGATGCTGCTGCCCTCCACTTCTTCGGCACTGTAGCCAAACACCGGCTCGCAAGCACTATTGATTGCCAACAGAGTGCCGCTTTCATCCAGATAGCAGATGACATCGCGCGAGAATTCGGCCATCAAGGACTGCTTATCCAGAGCGTTTTCCAGGACCACCGCCATTTTGTGGAACGAATGGTCGATCTGAGCAATCTCGTCGGAGCCGGACAGCTCTGGATTAAGGGGATGTTTTCCGATAAGCGACGCGTTTTCCAAGGTGACGCCGATGCGCTTCACGATACTTAGCCTGAAGTATAGTGCCATGGCGAGCACAACCAGAATCTCGGCTCCGCAGCCTGCGACCAGATACAGAATCCATCGTTCGCGGTCTCGTGCCCAGAAATCGTTGCTTATCTCCACCTTGGACATCGTCATCAAGGTCGAATCTTTTAAAGAGTCTGCCAGCGCATGCCGCTGGTTTTGAAGATTCTCAAATGCTTGCTTGTGCGCGTCGCTGTCAGGAGGAGTGCCGGCGGCGGCGTTAGCCAAACCAACCATGTTATTTACGGTCGCCAACATGCCGTCGACACGTTTGGCGACGTCTATTTCCATCGGCGTCAACTGCTCGTCTATTCTCTTGCGCTGCTCAAGCTGTTCCATCCAGTCTGCAAGGTGTGCAGAACTAGACTGCTTATTCAGGGAGTCGATGGCCCCATAAACTTTGTCGGATAAAACACGATTATGAAGGCTCGTTTTGAGGTCTTCCGCGTTTTTGGCGAAGATTTGCACTTCCTCGGTGCCCATGTCATCAACGGGCTTGTGGTGCCACAGAGCGTCATCGATGTAATACATGGAGGCGTACGCGCTCGTCGTATAACGGCTCAAAGCGTTGCTGAATTCTTTATTGTTGGCGGCCCGCACGGCGTAAGCTTCGGCGCGATCATGCAGATAAAACAGGCAAACAACCAGAACTAACTGAACGACCAACGGTATGCCAAGCAGCAGCGCGCCCTTGCCGGACAAGCCCCAGCCCGATCGCTTCTGTTGTTGCCCTTCGCCTGAGCCCTGACCCATTCCGCTCTCTCAGTCATTCGCCACTTGGGATACCGGGGACTCCGTAGCTGTTATTCCCCGAATATAAGCGGCAAAAACGCTGAAACGGTTAACCAATGCCCGATAACGGCTCAAGATTGCCCTGATTTCTTCTGGCGGTGAGCCCTCTTCTTCCGGAAGCTCTCCGATTGTCGCTGCATGTTCTCTTTGAGGCTCTGCATATTCTCTTGCAACAGTTGAATATTCTCCAACCGGCGCTGAGCATCCTCAGCCATGTTCTGTAGATCGTTGTCCACGGAATTCGCATAGACACGCAAAGATTCGACGTCGCCCTGCTGCGTATGGCTGCTATTTTGTAATTCGGTAATTTTTTTCTGGAGTCTTTGGATTTCTGCCTGCAGCCGCTCAATTTCTTGCTGCCCTGACTCAGAAAAGGGCTCCTTCGCAAGCTGCTCTCGACGCTCGCTAATCTGACTGCGCCGCTTTTGAATCTTGCCGCGCTCGACTTGAGTTTTTTTGCGCGCACCCTGAACAGCCTCGCGCGTATTCTTTACGTCCTCGGTCGGGGGCTCGTCTGGCGTCATGTCCTCTCCGTTGACGACTGGCAATAAGCGCGATATGGGCGGTGCGATTATTCTAAGCGCTCCACATCCGGCTCGGATTAGAATCAGTCGATCCTAATGCCAACCTCGAGCGGCGGCGTCGAGCGATACTTGCAGGCTGCGCCTATGGCTTGATACCCATGAAGCCAATAGCAGCCCAACCGTCGACAATATGCGCACAAGAGGCATGCCACCAATGTGGTAGAATTTTAATAAGTTAGGCTGTTGCTCATCTTCGAGTTTTACTGCCGAAGGTTGAGATTGTAAAGCCGCACGCTAGAGTTTCGGAATTCATCAAAATCAAGTATTTGCGCGACGGTGAATTGGAAGCAGCATACTCGCTGCGCATTCTACGCAAAGCGGCGACTATGAGGAGCAATAATGGGCGCAGTAAGTTTTGGAAAACGCAATCGCATCAGATTCACCCCGGGCGGAACGCTCAAAGAATGGCAACCCGCAGGTGGTGCGGCAATCTATGCCGTGACCTATCAACAGGATCCGGTAAGCAGACCTAAATCCCACTCCGTTCTCTACTTCGGCGAGACAGCCGACCTTGCCAAACAGGCCGCAATTATTCGCGAAAAGTTGCACTCCTGGTGGGAAAACAATGGTGGCACCG
>DATNQY010000327.1:0-14364 GCA_036703785.1 Candidatus Obscuribacterales bacterium | reverse complement strand
AGCTCTGCGGCAAGAAAGCGCCCGTGATCGGCATTGCCGACGGATTGAGCGCTTCATGGAGGACGCGCCCTTCGCAAAGCGGGGGCATCTGCATGTTGAGCAAGGCGCACACCGTGGGCGCGATATCGGCTGGACTGCATTCGGCTGCGTATCTGCCCGCTGCAACGCCGGCGCCCATCAGCATAAGCGGCACCTGCTGGTCGTAAGCGTAAGGCGACCCGTGCGACGTGCCAAAGCTAAGCCCGCTCCAGATATAGTTGGGCTTGGCGACAACATATAGTTCACCGGAGCGTCCCCAATAGTAGCTGCGTTTCGCCGCCGGCGCCCATGGCGAGCTCGGCAACTGATCGGCGTAGAACTGGGCTGCGGTGTAAACCTCAGCTACACCGGCAATACCGTGCGCAAGCTTGGCAGCGAGGGCCTCTACTTCCGGCTGCCGGTATTTCTGTTTGTCGATTTCATTGAAATTCAAATACAGATTTGGCGGATCAAAGGCAGCAATCCAATCTCCGTGTCCCAATCTCGACGACATCGCACTGTTGAGCAAAGTGCGAAAGGCCTTAGGATCGATGCGTCCGGCATCGATTCCTTGCGCTTGTCCGTGCTCTTTTAATAGTTCGGGAATCGGAGAAACGCCATGATCGCCGCTGACGACCACCAGGCAATTGTTCAACCCGACTTTTTGGTCGATGATCTGCAGCAGCTTACCGAGAGTTTGATCGAGTCGCAGGAAAGTATCCTCTGCTTCCTGGCTATTCGGTCCGAAAGCATGCCCTACATGGTCGGTGGCCGAAAAACTGATGCACAGCATGTCGGGATCGCCGTGTTGTCCGAGTGCTTCCTGTTCGAAGGCTACCCGCGCCAAATCGGCCAGCAGATCGTTGGCAAACGGAGTCGCTTCAAAGCTCGTGTAGAACGGCTCGCTCGGCGCAGTCATGCCGCCTGTGAGCACGTGTGGAAATTGCCGGCCGTCTCCGGGCGGCGAAGCTTCATACGGAAAATCATCTCGCGTGGACGCCGTATACGCTGTTTCGGGAAGCAGGCGCTGCCAGGCTTTACCAAAGAAGCGATCAGGATAATGCTGGTCGTTAAAGGTTTTCACCCAGGCAGGCAAACTGGTGCCGAATTGAGATGAGCTGACGAAATTGCCGGTGCGGGCATCGAACCAATAGGCGCCATTGCCGAGCTTTCCAGCGAGGAAAAGGGCCCCGCGGTCCTTCATCGACAAAGCGATCACGCGGCTGCGTCCATTGGTAAGTAGTTTAAGCTGGTCACCAAATGTGGTGCCGAGCATTGATTTGCAACTGGCCCCCTGTCCGTTTCCACCCACCATCTGCACAGAATCGTCGAACACTGCAGGCGTGTCGGCATCGCGCCTGCGGTCAAACCATTCATTGCCGACAATGCCGGTCGCCCAGGGATACGCACCGGAGGCGATGATGCTATGTCCTATCGCCGTCTCCGTTGTCGCTTGTCTGTAGCGGCAATTGGTGAAAGCAGCTCCGTGCTCAAGCAAATAACGAAAGCCCTTGCTGCCCAGATGATCGTTGAACCGTCCGAGATAGTCATAGCTGAATTGATCGATTACCAACATCAGCACGAGCTTCGTACGTGCAGTACCTTGCGCCTTAGCTGGAGCAGCGCCGGCAAAGCAAACCAATAGCAAAAGCAAAAAAGCGGCGGCACGTCTGAACAGCAAAACGGACTCCTTTGCCGGGGTAGGCGAAGCAGTATGTACACCCGGCGGACAACAGTGCCGATATTGTCGAACACGCAATCCGCGCTGTGTTCAAAGTTATTTGATTGTAAACTTGCTTACGGAGCAGGAGGCAAAGCGACGATTGGTTCTACGGCGCGAGCCCAGAACACGCGCTGCGTGTTGAAGCCGGGGAATGGCACGGGCGCACGCGCTTCCATGGCAATGGTGACGGCCACGTTGCCTGTGCCCGGGTCGTTGGTCGCTAAGGCAGGCGGGGTTCCAAGTGCGCTTGATACAGTGACAGCCGAGCCGTTGTAGACCATGTAGGCGAACTGCACATTGTCGATAAACCCGCTGGTGGCGAAGTGATTGACAGTATTTTGGGCAGCGGCTTGCCCGACAGTGGCAGTACCTTGGTTGGCGTTGTTCGGGTCGACGGCACTGGCTGCGGCGCGCGCTGCCTGTTTAGCCAGGTTGTCGTTGGCAGTATTGGCGAGCACCAATACCGCGACATCGAATAGGAACAGCACAATCGGGATCATGAATATGATGCCGACTACCGTTTCGATGATGCTTTGACCGCAGGTGCGGCGCCGAGCTGATTGGTGCATAGCCTTTTTTACTCTGGTAACTGCTCAGTATTATATACGCTTAAACTGCCGGGCTTAAACGCGATGATTCCCGCGGACACTACCGCGATGGCGATATCCGGCCTCGCCGAAGTCGCGGTCGCTTCCTATTCGGTGAAAGCGTAAGTTCCCGACGTCTGAGACATATTGGTGGGATTTGTTTTGTCAAACGTTTCCCATGTGGCAACCGTCGTGAAACTGAACGTCATGTTTTGGTTGACGCCCGGGCACGGGAAGAACATCGGAATATACAAAAACGGCTTGCAGACAACCGCCGTCGTATTATTCACGCTGCCGGGCGTGCCGATGTTATCACCAGGCACGGAGGTGTAAGTATGCGTGCCGCTGACCATGTGGGCGAACTTAGGAATGCCTGTATTATCGAACTTGCCTTTCACCTGGTCGAGAGCAATGGTCCAATCGGCCAGTTTGCTGACCGACAGTTCGTGCGTCGCTTCGTGATTGAGATACCAACCACAGCAAAATTGCAGACCCATCGCCAGCAAATCGAGCATGGGGAAGAAAATTAGTATCAACAAAACGAACAGCGCAGGTCCGGTCTCGACAATAGCCTGGCCCCTGAACTTGCGGAGCTTTTTCATGGCAAACACCTCGGCACTAAGAGCGGGGGATCGGGGAGCCCTTCTGAAGCACCATATTCCCTGATCAGGCTTAATATATGCATTTAATCTGAAACGCCAGCCTAAAGCATGGAAGCAGGCATCGGTGGGATCTGCAGGACATGCTCGTGTCCGGACTGCGGATTGCTTAAAGACGAACCCACCGGCAAATTGGGGATTAAAGGCACCGGCGACCTGACCTGAATTTCGGCCGACAAATTCGGGCAAACGGAGGCGAACTCATCGGCGGCGCGCCATTTTTGAGCGGAGGCGGAAGGTAGTTCGATGATTTGCGTCCGCGCGCTCAGCAAATCGCGCGCCAGCACCGACCAGCCGACCTTCGGCTGTTGGCCTGTGACCACTGCGTCGCAGGCGTAGTAAACAGACTGCCCGGCGTCCAGTCCGCTGCCGGCAAAGGGACTGGCGTCCGTCACAACCGGCGCGGCAGAACCGGCGGCTGAAAGTTGTCGCGAATCAAAAATGACGAATGCGGGCTTAGCCACTGAATGGCTGCGCAACGAAGCAGCGGCGCTGAGAAGCTTTCCGCCGACCATGGTACCGGATGCGGTGCTCTGCATTACGTTGAAGTGATCGCTTATCCATGAACTTGGATCGTCTACCTTCGAATCGGCGGCATAAAGATCGTCTTCTGAGGCGGGTGTGGTCTTTGGGCAGAAAACAATATTGTTGCGCAACAGAAAACCGTCAGGATTGGCGGCGCGGAAAAGCCCGTCACGAGCGAAATCCTTCATGCCGGCAGTCAAATCGTAAGTCACTTTCTGTGTATATTCGGCGTTCATGAGCAGCTTCTGCGCTCGTCGTTTAACCCTGCGATAATCCTCGAGCTTGGACTTAAGATTGTTTACCGTCAGCGTCAGTTCACTCTGTGTCCGTCTCAGGCGTGCGAGCTCTTTCTCGTTGCCTGTCTTGCCGGCGCCGGCTGCCTGTCCGAGGCGGCTACTCAATGAATTAAGCTCTTCCGTGTTGGTGAAAATTTGCTGCTCCATTTCCTGGAACGCCTGCGGCATGCGATCGCTGACCGCTCTGGCGATCGAGGCTGATTCGACAGCGGCCCAATTGGTGCGGTAGACGGCGCTCAAAAAATCTTGAACCAGCTTGTCATCGAATCCGGCGCAGCCTGCCAAATGGCACGCGCCGTGGCTGTCAATCTCGAGAGGCAACGCCGAAGGCGGAAAGTAACTGGTTAGAGGCAGTCCGCTGAATGCGTTGTGCAATGCCGGCTGTCCGCTGCCACCGGCTGCAGATTGATTGAGGTAGGCGAACAGCCGCGCGCCGGTATCTTTAGTCAAGGCGCTGTTGGGCACGCTCTCGGTTTGCGCGGTGCCGGCGTCGGCTGACGCTTTGGACGAAACTTCCGACCAAACATAGTTAGCCGCCGCCACCACTTGCGATACGGACGGTTGGGTTGCCTGCGAGCGCAGCCAGTGGTAGAAGCATTGCTGCGCCGCCATAGACGGTGTCATATCAGCCAGCTCGCAAGCTTCCAAATAGCCTTTGCCGGGGACTGACTCTTGCACTGCCCTTTGCCACTCTCCTGAGACGGCGGCGTCGCACTTCAGCACCGATAAGAGCGAGTGGAATTTGTCGGGATCTCCTTGCGGAAAGCTGACCATGAAGACGGTGTCCGGTGACGCTGCCGGCGGAGAGCCGACAACGGCACAAGCCGAGAGCGTGCGCGTCACCCCTACGGAGTCGCCGGCGCCGCCGCTGTTATAAACCGCCTCGATCAGCACCATGGATGGTGTCACCTGCGAGGTCGTCATTTGAAAATAATGCTCATCGCACAAGCGGGGCTCGGTAGCCTGCTGATAAAGCTGAGCCCACTGGTTATCGCCAATCTCAATGACGGCGCCCGCTTTATACTGCCCGTTGGCGGCGCGCGGCCCGCCCGCGTCGCCGGCGTAGGGCACAAGCGAGGTAAACAGGCAGGGAGCAGTAGTGCCCAACTTTATGCGTAAAGCGATCAGGTTGTTGCCGTTTTGTCCCCTCGCCAACATGTCCTGCACCATCTCATAAAGCGAGTCTCGGCGCGAGGAATTCGCTTCGTCAAAGGTGGTAACGGCGGCATGCGACAGAGCCTGACGCAGCTTATGCTCGATTCCGCGCACCCTTTGCACGTCCTCGCTCACCAGACGATCGACGTAAGGCAAATTGAGCTGCCTGGCAATCAAGTGATCGAGACGCAACGTGCCGTACAGCGAATTCAGGCTAATGGTACCGACTCTGCCGGGGACTTCGGGCGCGCGGTCGCAAAGTCCGACACGACCGAAAACAGGATCATCGACAGCCACCGCCGAGAGCCGAGCAGCGGCAGTCAATGCAGCTCTTTTCAGACAGTCCTCGGCGCTGCCGCGTACAGTGAAGCTGTGCACGAAGACGGTGTAGAGGCTGATAATCACGCCGGACAAAACGACGAGTACGGCCAACGGCACCGCCGACAGAAGCTCGCTTGCTCCTGCGCCCCCTCGCTGCCGGTGATTGCGTTCAATACTCATGACAAATCCGACTTACTGTCAGCATAATATCAATTGGAAGAGGCAACGGCATTCCACTGCTGCCGATAATTCTGCTAGCATGAACATGCATACACTCGGGAAGCTGTTGATTATGCGCTACTTGCTGCCCTCGTTTCTATCTTTGCTGATCCTCACACCGGCAGCGTTCGCCGCTTCCGACCTGGATGTTATCAACCGCGCCGTGCAGTCCGGCAAAATCGTGGAAGCAGGCGGTCTGTACAAACAGTTGATTGGCAAAAATGCGCAGCGTGCTGATTATCATCTGAGCTACGCGAAATTCTTGCGAGCGACCGGACAAAACGAAGCAGCGATCCGGGAATTCCAGACGGTGCTGCAATTAAAGCCGGGACAAACCGATGCCACCGTGGGATTGGCCGATATGTCTTTGCAAATGCTCGACTTGGAAAACGCCATCAAGTATTCGCAGCAAGCGCTGAAATCGGACCCCAACTCCAGGCAGGCCGGCATGGTCTATGCCAGCGCCTGCATGCAAAGCGGGCGAACCACCGCCGCCGACAATGAGTTGGCAATCTTGCTCAAAGGAGCGCCGGATGGCGATCTCTTGCACCTTGCATATCAGATCAAGGCGCGCAAAGGAGATTTTCTGCAAGCCCGCTCTTACCTGCAAGAAGCAGTAGCGCAACGCCCGGATCAAATCGAATGGATGCTCGAACTCTGCAAAATTCTGGAAAGCTCCGGTGACTACGAAACTTCCAGACATTACCTGTCAGCAGTGCTGGAAAGACAGCCAAATTCGGCAGACGCCAGGGTGGCTCTCGCACGCAACTTGGAAGTATTTGAAAACGACTACGACCAGGCGATTGGCGAGTATCAGAAAGTGCTGGCCGTTGATGCCAATTCGCCCAAAGCGCTCGCCGGCATCGATCGCTGCCGGGCCAAGAAAAACGACCTCGCCTTGCGCGTCAAGCTAGGACTGCAGTCGATGTTTACTCATCGGTAATTGCTCCTAAAGCCCGCCGTACCGCCAATGGCAAAGTCATGCCGTAGCGATCACGATCTTCTTGATCATAGTCACGGTTGCATTTATGTTCTTCTCACTGTGCGCGCGTGAGTACGCGCTTCGGTCCGTGAATGGGATCTTCGATGATGATCGTTTGGTCGCGCTCTTGTCCGACGCTTACGACGGCCACCGGTACATCAAGCTGCTCTTCGATGAAACGCAAGTAGCGTTGGGCATTGGCCGGCAGATCCTTAAAGCTGCGGCAGCCGGTGGTCGGTTTGCCCCAGCCCGGGAATGTTTCGTATATCGGCTTCATGCGGCTGAAGACAGACTGGGCGATGCTGGGCAGATCCGTATGTTTCTCGCCGCTTTTGCTGTCTTCGTAGCCGACGCAAACTTTGATTTCGTCGAACTCATCGAGGACGTCGAGTTTGGTGATCGCCAGGCAATCGAGGCCGTTGATGCGCACGGAATAGCGTCCGAGCACTACATCAAACCAGCCGCAACGACGAGGACGACCGGTGGTGACCCCCACTTCCGCCCAGGCTTTGCCGACCTGGCGTAATTTGTCGCCGATTTCGCCGGTTTGCTCGGTGGGGAAGGGCCCCTCGCCGACACGGGTCATGTATGCCTTGGAAACGCCGATGACGCGATCGATAATCGTCGGTCCGATGCCGGCACCGACGCAAGCGCCGCCTGCCGACGGGCTCGACGACGTCACGTACGGGTAGCTGCCGTGATCGAGATCGAGCAATGTCCCTTGTGCGCCTTCGAACAAGATGTTCTTGCGTTGTTGCACGGATTTGAAAATCACTTCCGAAGTGTCGCAAACGTACTTCGCCATTTTGCGTCCGTATTCGACGTATTGCTCGTGAATCTCTCCGGCGTTCAGTCCGGGGATGTTGAACAAACGCTCGAGCAGCACGTTTTTGCGCGGTACCAGATAATCGAGTTTTTGCTTGAGCGCTTCGGCATCAAGCAGGTCTTCCACGCGAATGCCGGTGCGTGCGCACTTATCGGCGTACGTGGGTCCGATGCCGCGCTTGGTGGTGCCGATTTTGTTGGCGCCGCGCGACTCCTCTTCAGCAGCGTCGAGAATCAAGTGATACGGCATGGTCACGTGCGCCGTCGCCGATACTCTCAATCCTTTGTCGTCCAGTCCGCGCTCCATAAGACCGCCGAGTTCTTCGATGAATGCTTTTGGATCGATGACCATGCCGGGTCCGAGCACGCACAGCTTATTGGAGTAAAGAATGCCTGACGGAATCAGGTGAAACTTGTACGTGGCACCGTTGGATACCACCGTGTGTCCGGCGTTGGCACCGCCCTGATAGCGAACTACGACGTCCGCATTTTTGGAAAGCAGGTCCGTAACTTTCGCCTTGCCTTCATCACCAAACTGTGCACCGACAACAATTACATTGGCCAAGGTTGCGATCTCCAAAATGATTAGCCGCGCCGACACGCTGAAAAACCCGCAGCCGTTGTGCTTGCCCAAAAGGCAAGCGGCTGAAGGCATCGCAAAATCGACCTGATAAGTTTAACGCGTCGCCCGAAACCCTGTCAAATTCCGGCTTACGGACAATTCATCATCGCCGCTGCATTATCAGCCGTTAAGAATCATCGCTGTGTAGCCGCTCGGTCTGTTGGGCTTCGTGTATCCTTACCATATTGGGGAATATTGATTTCGTGATCGCGACAGGCGCTACTATCTTCGGCCACACCCTGAAAAGCGCGCAGCCGCTGGCATGCCGCCTGTTGGAAGCAGCCGTGTCGCGCGGCAAATTGGCCAATGCCTATTTGCTTGTCGGTCGCGCCAATGAAGACAAGCTCGAGCTAGTCAGGCAAATTGCCTGCCAATTCAATTGCCAGGCCGCCGATAGAGATACATCCGGCTCGTGCCTGGCGCGAGGCAACAAAGAAATCTCGTCGTTTTGCCTCAACTGCCAGTGGATATCAAAATGCGAGCATCCGCAAGCATGGCTGAGCCTGGATGGCGAGGGCAAAAGCGGCAAGATTCCCGTCGAGAAAGCTCGATTGATTACCGAAGAGCTCGGCAAGACTTCACCTTTTGTGCGCATAGTGGTCGTTCCCGAGGCGGGTGAAGCATCGTTTCACCGTCCCGCCGCCAACGCGCTTTTGAAATCGATTGAAGAACCGCCGCCCGATGTGCTTTTCTTTTTCTTCGCCGACAGCGTGGAATCGGTGCTTGCCACCATCGTCAGCCGCTGCCAGGTTTTGCCGCTCAACCGCCCGTTGTCTTTATCCTATTGGGCCTCAGCCCAAGCTGACGGCAAGCCGCTTTCAGCCGAGCTGCTCGCCAAGCTGGATGCAGCTCGCGCCGACTTTATCGTGCAGGCACGCCGGCATTTCGACGGAGCCGCTCATTCTCATCAGTATTTCAAGACCGTCAGCGAAGGGCTGGGTTTGTCTTCTCGTCTACAAGAGCTGTGTAAAGAGCTGGAAGAAGAGATGGAAGAAGCGCAAGCCGGGCAAGAAGTATTAGACCTGTTTATGGCAAGCGAAATGGAGGCATTGAAACAAATGAATGCCGACGATCGCGGCCTGCCATACACACGCAAGTTGCTTGAGCTTGTGGAAATCAGCAAACAGCAAATCCGGCAATATGTAAAACGCACCAACGCACTGGAAAGTTTTAGCCTATCTTTAGTCGATCTGCGGCAAGCCTACTCAGGAGAAATCAGCCTTGCAAAACGTTGAACCCAACCCTTACAAGAAGGAAACCGTCGCTTCATCGTTCATCTCGATGGAAGCTCTGGCGGCGGTGGTCTGCATGGCTCTTTTCCTTTGGTCGGTGCAGCGCTATGACACCATGCCCTCCGAGAAGGGGATGGATGACACCAATAGTCCCGAGATCATCGAGAAAGCGATGGAGCTCAAGCCGGGCAAATTGGCTGCCGAAGGCAAAATGGACGACGCCGTCAAAGAAGCAAGCACCCTCATCGATAAGAAGAAATACGACACGTTGGCGAATGTATGTGCCGGCAACGTTTTCATCGCCGCCAATTTGCGTGCTGACGGTTTGAAATATTTGAAAAATTCAGTGGCTCTCTCGCATCGTAATCGCTACGTCATAGAAAACTATGCGGAAAAACTGGCCGAAGTCGGACAAACCGAGGAAGCCATCGCGCAATTCGAGGCGCTGGTCAGTAGCGATAAAGACAAAAATTGGGTAAAGCCGCACCTCGAGCTGGCGATGCTATACATGCAAACAGAAAAGCCTGGCGATGCCGCCGACCAACTGAAGTCGGTGGTGGCGGCCAACGAGCACAACTTTGTCGCCCGCAAAATGCGCGGTATTGCTCTGGCGCGTTCCAATCAGCTTAAGCAGGGACTGGACGAATACGTGCGCGCCATCTCGGATGAATCGCGCACGGGGGTTCCCGACGCAATCAAATCTTTGCTGGGCAGCAAAGGCACCTCGGCGATCGACAAAGTCACCTACGAGCTGCAGCAACAAATCAACAACCATCCCGATGAGTACGTACCAAAACTGAGACTGGGGCAGCTTTACGAGTATCAGAATCAGCTCAACGACGCGAAAGCAGAGCTCTTGGACGCCCGCCGTTTGCAACCGAACAATCCGGAAGTGCTGCGTACACTTGCTGTCGTGCAGAAAGAGCTGGGCGAAGACAACCAGGCGATGTCCAACTTCAAGCTGTCCGTAAACATCGAAGCCAAGCAAGAGAAAGAAAAGAGCAAGGACAACTGACGACCAGGCGATAGCGGCCAGCGTCCTAGCCCGCTTCTGCTTGTTTCTTCTTCTTTTCCAGCTCGGCAAGTTGCTCGTACAGCGACTTCTCTTCCGGTGTCACCGTCGACGGTGCCACGATCTTCAACCGCACCAGGTGATCGCTGCGAGTCGCTTGCTTCAAGCGCGGCAAACCGCGCTCGCGCAGGCGCAGCAATCGCCCGTTTTGGCTCAGTGGAGGAACATTGATCGTCACCGGACCATCCAGCGTTTGCACCGAAGCTTCACCGCCGAGCACTGCTTTGGCGGGGCTGATCTGAAGTTCGCTGACGACATTTTCTCCATCCAACGAATAAATAGGGTGCGGCTTGATTCGAACGCGCAGGAAGAGATCACCTGGCGCTCCGCCTGCCGGTGAAGGTCCCCCTTCGCCGGGAACTCGCACTTTCGAGCCTTGTTTTACACCTGCCGGGATCTTCACCTGAAGCGTCTTCGGCTTTGCGTGGGGCGATTGCACGTGAATGTTGCGCGCGGTGCCTTTAAATACTTCCTCGATTGTCAAATCGATGTCGGCCTCGGAATCCTGACCTTTAGTAGGGCGCCGTCCGAAGCCGCCGGCTGTGCCGGCCACACCGCCTGTGGTGCCGAAGTGCTGTCCGAACAATGACTCGAAGAAATCGGAAAATGGCGAGCCCTGGAGATCTTGAAAGTTGCGGAAATCAAAGTTAAAGCCGCCGAAACCCGGCGGTGGCGTGAAGTCGGCGCCGGCTTTCCAATTGGCGCCTAACTGGTCGTAGCGCCGGCGCTTATCGGCGTCGCGCAGAACCTCATAGGCTTCCGAGATCTCTTTGAATTTCTCCTCAGCACTCTTGTCGCCCGGATTCGCATCCGGGTGATACTGCCTGGCAAGCTTGCGGTAAGCAGCCTTGACCTCTTTCTCGGTGGCGCTGCGCGTGATACCGAGTGTGTCGTAGTAATCCTTGTACTTGACCAAGTTGGACTCCCCGGGCCTTCGTAATTTGAGTGTAGAAGCAGAGCCTGACGCCGGCTGTTAGATTAATTTTAGTATCAGTCAGCCGCTGTTTTCCACCAGTCAAGAAAGCTTTAACACCCCACATTGCCTCTGCCGGTAATATTTAAGCCTGCTGAGGAGAGGAAACATGTCCGATTCGTCTATCAAAAAGCTGCTGGTTGAAGCGGCAAATGGTCGTCGCCTGAGTTATGAAGAAGGGGTTGTCCTTCTCAAAGGGGCGCCGCTGCTTGATTTAGGTTGGGCAGCCGATCAGGTGCGCCGCCGGCTGCATCCGGACAACGAGCCTTTTACCTTCGTTATCGACCGCAACGTCAACTACACCAACTATTGCGACGCCTACTGTAGTTTCTGCGCATTCTACGCGGCGCCGGGATCGAAAAACGGCTACGTGCTGCCCTACGAGACGATCAAACAGAAGATCGTTGAACTTGTCGAGCTGGGCGGCACGCAACTGCTCATTCAAGGCGGCCACAACCCGGAGCTGGGCATCGAGTACTACGAAGAGATGCTCGGAAGCATCCGCCGCGACTTTCCGACACTGACAATTCACGGCTTGTCGCCATCGGAAATCGACCATATCTGCCGCACCAGCAAACTGTCTCTGGAAGAGGCAATCACCAGGTTGATTAAGGCGGGACTTTCATCCTTGCCCGGAGGCGGTGCCGAGATGCTGGTAGAGCGGGTCAAGAAAGAAATAAGCCCGCTGAAGATGTCGGCGGCGCGCTGGCTGGAAGTGATGGAAGTTGCGCACAAGCTCGGGCTCAAGGCCTCTGCCACCATGATGTACGGCACCGTGGAAACACTGGAAGAGCGCATCGAGCATCTTCTGGCAGTGCGCGATCTGCAGGACATAACCCATGGATTTACGGCATTCATCGCCTGGTCATTCCAACCGGGCAATACCGGCTTGGCCAAGAAGGTGAAGACGTTGGCGACGGCAGTCGACTACTTGCGCATGGTCGCCATCTCGCGTTTGATGCTGGACAACATCGCCAACATTCAGACCTCATGGGTCACCCAGGGCGCAGGACTCGGACAGGCGGCATTCGCCTTTGGTGCCAATGACTTCGGCGGCACCATGATGGAGGAAAACGTCGTCTCCGCAGCCGGAACCTACCACCATGTCACGCTGCAAGGCATGATCACGTCCATTCATCAGGCGGGCTACGATGCTGCCCAAAGAGATACTCAATACAAAATCCTGAAAGACTATCCACGCTCGGTTCCCCAGTTGATTCCAGCGGCGGTTCGTTAATCCTGCAGAATTATTAAACGATTGCGGTTCGGGGAATAATTAAGGTGCATCCCCGAATATGCAGCCGGGTCGGCAGGAGAAACAGGCTTATGAAAAGCGGTCGCACTGTGCGCAGGCGCGGAGCAGCGCTGGCTGAATTCGGACCGGTGCTCTGGATGTTTCTCATCCTGTTTGTTATTCCGTTTCTAGACTTGATAAGCTTCGGAAGCGCGATGGGCACGATTATGTACGTCGCCAGCTCCGGCGCCCGCGCAGCTGCCGGCGCGATGACATTCACTGATGCCCAAAAGTCAGTCGCCGCCATGGAAGCGCAAATGAAGCCCTTTCTTGCGTTTGCCAAAACGACGCCAATCACCAAAGGCGCTAACGGCGGCTTCTCAGCTTCAGCCTCCGGTATAAGCGTGGTGGTGGCGGTGACGCCGGTGGACGGCAGCAGCGCGCCTGGGAGCTCGCCTTATTCGAAACCCGGCAATATCCCCAACACCACACCAGATCCCAACGATGCCAATCCGCCGAAGTACAACACCACTAACTGCGTTTATCAGTATGTGGTCACTTGTTCGTATGATGTGCTTCCACTCTTCAACTTCCAAAGCACGCCGCTTCCTGTTTTGCAGAGCGTACCTTTGCTGGGGCAGCCGGTGCCGGTGGTTTATAGCGCCACTTCTTCAGTAGAGCACCCGGAAGGCTTGAACAATTGAACTCGAGGGCAGCGTGGCTAAGTTCGGTCCTTGTCTCTTATCGTCTTCAGGTGTTATTGCCCGACAGTTTCATCTTCAGCTTGGGAATCTGTGATCTAGAATAGAATAGTTCAACTCCTTGACATCAAGACTCTCATTGGGAGCGTAAAACACTCGCCGTTTATTTAAGCGACCGAGCCGCCAATCGGTCACAGGTAGGTCGATGGGAACTAGCAACAAAATAAACTGGACCGAAGTAAGCGAATCTGGATATCAGGCTCTGCTGCGCGGCAATTTTGACGAAGCGGAAAAATGCTTCCGTCTGGCCATCGAGAAAGGCGGCTTCGAACAAACCGACGTGCGTCTGGCCTACAGCTTTTTAGTGCTGGGCAAGTGTTTCATTCTGCGCGGTGACTACGTCGGCGCCGAGCCGTTGTACAGGCGGGCGTTGGAAATTTACGAGCGCGCCTACGGGCAAGAGCACAAAGATGTCGGCTTGAGTCTTGTCGGATTGGCCAAATGCAACATGCAATGCGGCAAGTATACGGAAGCGCAACTGCTCTACACCCGAGTCATCTCGATATACGAGAAGGTTTACAGCAAAGATCATGAGGAAGTCGGCAACGTGCTGGAAAACCTCAGTCAATGCTACGTCAATCAAAGAGATCACGCGCGCGCGATTCCTCTCTACGACCGCGTCATTGAAATTTTCACCAAGGCACACGGACCAACGCATGAATTCGTCGCTTCGGCCATGTTCGCTCAGGCTCGCTGTTACGACGAGCGCAATGAAGATAAAAAAGCAGAACCACTTTTCCATCGCGCTCTGGAGATTTACGAGAACCAGCAAAAGAAAAACCTCGATCAAATAGCCAACATTCGCTACAACCTCGGACGCACGTATCATGGACAGCGCGACTTCAGCAATGCCGAACGCTGGTACCGACGTGCAATCGACGGTTTTGAAAAAGCACAGGGCATGGAACGTCAGAGTGCATACGCCATGTTCGGACTGGCGACGTGCTACATGTCGTCAGGCGATTATCGCGCCGACCAAACCTTCAAGAAATGCCAGGCTGCGTATGACAAATTATTCGGCCCCGAAGATATGCACATGGCGTATCTATACGATGCTTATGCGCGCTTGATGCACAACACGTGCCGCATCGATGAAGGCAAACGGTTGGAAAAACGCGCTCAAGACATTCGCGACAAACAGGACAAACGGCGGTTGCTGA
>DATNQY010000326.1:0-53590 GCA_036703785.1 Candidatus Obscuribacterales bacterium | reverse complement strand
CCGATTGGACGATACGAACGCGCCTGCTTGCTGTTCCGGGTGTCGCGCGTATTTATGTAATTGGTGGCGACCGGAAAGAATATCAGGTTCTGGCTGATCCCGAAAAACTGCGCGCCTTTGGCGTGACGCTGGACGATCTGCGCACCGCAGTGGAAAAGTCCAATGTGGTGGCGCCGGCGGGCGCCATGGTCACGGCCGATGAGCAAATGCCGATTAGAGCTATGGGTCGCGTGCGCAGCGTAAGCGAAATAGCCGAAAGCGTGATCACAACTCGTCAGGGAATTCCTGTACTGGTCAGACATGTTGCTGACGTGCAGATAGGGCCGGCCTTCAAATACGGCGACGCCATCATCAACGGAAAACCAGGCGTAGAAATGGTTATAAGCCGGCAGCCGTGGTGCAACACGCTCGATGTTACGCGCCGCGTGCAGGCTGCTCTGGATGAGGTGAAAAGAGGACTGCCTGCAGGCATTCAGTTTGTGACCATATTCAGGCAAGGCAATTTCATCGAGCATTCGATTCAGAACGTTCTTACCGCCATTGCCACAGGTGGCGCACTGGTGGTTCTAGTCTTGCTCCTATTTCTCGTCAACTGGCGTACAGCGATCATCAGCTTGACAGCAATACCGCTGTCATTGCTTTCTGCGATTTTGGTGATCAAATGCACAGGTGGTTCCGTCAACACGATGACGCTCGGCGGTCTGGCCATCGCTGTCGGTGAGGTAGTCGATGACGCGATTGTCGATGTGGAAAACGTTTATCGCCGGCTGAGGGAAAACAAACTGAGCGGCTCGCCGAAATCTCCATTTCGGGTCGTCATCGAGGCATGCCGCGAGGTTCGCTCGTCGGTTACGTACGCCACTTTTGTAGTGGCGCTGGTGTTTCTTCCGGTATTCTGCCTGGCGGGAACCGAGGGCCGTATATTCTCACCATTAGGGGTGGCCTATGTCACCGCCACTCTATCGAGCTTAGCGGTGGCATTGACGGTTACGCCCGGTTTGTGCGTATATTTGCTGCGCACCCGGGGTTTGTCCGACAAAGAACCGCCTGTAGTCCATTTTGTGAAGCAAGCGTATTCGACAGCGCTTGAGAGAATTTTGAGCGCTCCGCGTATCGTAGTGGGTTGCGCACTAATGATGTTCTTCGGAACGCTTTGCCTGCTGCCATTGATGGGGCAAGAGTTTTTGCCTGAGTTCAAAGAAGAAAGCTTGATTATGGGGGTTGTCGGACTGCCTGGAGAAAGCTTGGCTGCCACCACTCGTATGGGCACGACGGTAGAGCAGAAATTGTTGCAGCACGTGGATATTGCTGCTATCGGACAGCGCGCCGGCCGAGCGGAGCTGGATGATGACGCCGGTGGCCCGAACTTTAGCGAATTCGACATTGAGCTCAAGCCGACAAGTCGAAGCCTTCCCAATATCATCGCTGATATCAGGAAGCACATGAACGACGTGCCCGGCATCAGCTATCACGTCGGCTCCTTCATTCAGCACCGCATGGAAGATGTTCTGTCGAGCGGCACCCGTGCGCAAATTGCTATCAAGATCTTTGGACCTGATCTGCCGCAGTTGCGAAGATTGGCCCAAAAGGTAGAACGAGAGCTGAAGCGCGTGCCCGGTGCGGTGGATCTGCAAACCGAGCAGTTAATGGACGTTCCTGAGGTTACCATCAAGTTCGATCGTCAGGCAGCAGCACGGTACGGAATCACGGCTGCGGATCTGGCGAAGAATTTGGAGACTGCGTTCAACGGTGTTACCGTTTCCGAGGTGCTGGAAGATCAAAAATTGTTTGCACTAAAAGTGTGGTTGCAAGAAGGCTACCGCGGCAACATAGATGCAATCAAAAACATGCTAATCGATACCGCCGATGGATCGCTTATACCTCTGGACCAAGTTGCTGACATTCGCATGGTCAATCAACCCAACGCCGTGATTCGGGAGAACGTAACCAGGCGCATTGTCGTTCAGGCCGATACGCAGGGTCGAGACGTCGTGAGCGTGGTTAACGACGCGAAGAGCCGCATCAGTAAGATTGAACTGCCACAAGGTTATTACATCGAATATGCCGGGGAATATGCTGCACAAAAGCAAGCGAGCGAGCATCTGCTTTCCACGTCGTTGCTGGCATTGGCCGGAATCTTGCTGTTGCTCAGGCAAGGCTTGGGCTCATGGCGTTCCACCTTGTTGGTGGCGGTAAACCTGCCTTTAGCGACAATTGGTGGCATCATTGCTGTTGCCTTGACCGGCAACGTTTTGAGCATTGGCTCGCTCATCGGTTTCATCAGCTTGTTCGGAATCTCAACACGCAACAGCTTGCTGCTCGTGACGCACATCAGTCAGCTCGAGGACCAGGGTTTGTCCTACATTGATGCAATCTACCAGGGCTGCTTGCACAGAGTTTCTCCGGTCTTGATGACGGCGCTGACTGCTGCGCTCGGTATGTTGCCTCTAGCAATCTGGCCGGGCAGCGGTCGGGAGTTGGAGCAACCGCTCGCCATTGTGATCGTGGGCGGTTTGGTCAGCAGCACCGCGCTGACTCTTATTGTTATTCCCGCGCTCTTCAAGCTGTTCGGCGCGCCGTCCAGCGAGCCAGTGCCCGCATCGCTTCCACGCATTTCGCCCCCCGCTCCGCGCGAGCCGTGATCAGTGCACAGGACGGGATTCGAACCCGCATGTTGTGAGTGATTTAAACGCCAGAATCTCTTACACTAGTGCGTCGCGTTGCCGGGGATTGGAAGCGAATAGGTGTTGCCGTTGATCAACGGCGCGGGAACCGGCGGCAACGGACTTGTCTGCGTGAAAAATGACTTTTTGTTGTTGTGCTGCCAGAGTTGATGTGATAGCTGCGGCAGTATCAGTTCAGGCGTAAACTGAGCAAGGTTTGCCAGGCTGAGAGCCGTGCCGATAATGACCATTTTGGCATTGCTCCAGTCGCCTAGATCTCGATCGCTTGTGCGAAGTAAGGGGTCGCGTCGAGCATTAGCAATTACCGTGCCGCCTGTAGGAGCAACGGTAGCGGCCAGCGTCACGGTTTGCACGTCGGCATTCCAGGTCGACTCCGGTGTGATTGCCGAAGCAGCGAGCGCCGGCACGACGAAGGCGAATGCGCGTGGAGAATGAAGCTCTTTGATGTCGGCTAGTGAGATGACGGTTGCGCTGGTGTCGCTGGTCTCTACTGCCAGCGTAGTTGGTGTGATGTTACTGATCCTGCCTGTGAGCGTCAGGCCTGCAGTTGTAGTCACGGTCTCGCGCGCGCCCGGCGGCAAATATTTGTCGTACCAATAGCCCTGGGTAAACAGCACGACTCCGGCTATGAGTGCCTCGCGGCCATTGGTGGTAACTTCCGTTCGAATGATTGGGCCTTGCAACAAGGCGACACGATCGAAATTCCAGTTGGGAACCATGTTGATTGCCAGCGTTCCATCCTCGAATTCCACACTGCCTTTGGGCAATGGAATGTTCATGAAGCGACTGATCGGAATCAATCCCTCCAGGGCGACGGAGTTATTAACGAGATCCGGCGTGTAGCTGAATGAAGCGGCACTGGCACCGGATATGGTACCGAGCGTCAAGCAGGTCCATGTCAGTGCAAGGGCAAGAATTCGGCGGAAGTGATTAGTTGTTTTACTCATATCAATGGCGTCCCTACTGCTTGTTCGAGTTCGGTGAAGGCTTGCTGATAAGCGTTCACCGCATCCAAATAGTTCTGTTTCACCTGGACGTTGGCTTGCTGGGCGGCCAATGTTGAGGTTATGTCCGACTGTCCCACTTCGTAACTGCGTCGGGCCAATTGCGCCACTCGATCGGACTCCGCCAAAATGTGATCCTGATAGACGAGGATTTTCTTTCTGGCATTGATCAGGTGATTGTAGGCATGGCTCACATCGGCGTTGATCTGATTGCGCTGAGAGATGATTTGCGATTGATACTGCCTGATTGTGGCCTTCAAACGCGGAATGTCGCCTTGCCCGTAAGTAAAAAACGGTAGTTCATAGTTCATCGTGGTGAAGAATGCTTTGATCTTGGGACCGCTGGGTCCGTTGCCGTTTGCTGAATAACCCGTGACTAGCTGCGGATCGGGAATGATGTTGCCAAAGGCATTTCTCAACTGAGCGTTGGCGACTCTAATCTGTGCTGCCAGTATTCGCAATTCCAAGCGGTTGGATAAAGCTATTTCCAGAAATTCGTTGGCTGGCGGTATCTCTTTGTTGAGGTTGGGCATCAAACCCGTTCTCTCGGCTTTAGCTCGGAATTGAGGAAGACGTGGAATGTCGATTGCGAGATCCTGCCCGCGCCCGATGATGATGTTCAATTGTTGCTTGGCCAGTGCAACGCGGCCGGCGCCTTGATCGCGGTCAACTTCCGATTGGTGTGCTGCCAACTCCGCTTTGAGCACGTCCAACCCGGCCACCGATCCCGCCTTGTACAGGCGCTCGGAGATGTGCCAGAGGCGATCGGAAAGCGTCGCGAGCAATGCCAGCGCATCATACGTTTCCTGCGCCATCACTACTTCCAGGTACGCTCCGCGGACTTGATTGCGGAAGGACCATAGTGAGTTGAGAAACTCGAGTTTTTGCTCTTGCACTTGCCGGCGAGCGGCGAGGAGCCTGAAGGCCATTTTCCATGGCGGATCCCACGTCATCTGTGGGCCTATTCGAAGCACCTGTTCGGAGATGGCAGCTTCGTCGCGGAACAACTGCGGGTCAGGCATTATGGTGGCAGCGGGATAAAGTGCCGCCTGTATTCTTAGCTGAGCCCGAATTGCCGCCGCGCGAGGGCTCAGTATCAATGCTTGGTTCAGCACCTGATTTATCGAGAGGTAACCGCTTAGCAGAGGGCGGTTTGATGCTGTTATGTCGGGACCGGACGGCGGCGCGTTGGGCCCACCTTCGCCATGAGTTGCCGAAGGCGGCGGTGCCGTTGTGCTTGGTGTCGGATTTGCTGTCGGTGGTTGAATCAGCGGCGTCGGGGCGGTGGTTCTTCCTGGTAGAAATAAAGGTGCGCCCGGTCTTGCCGATTTTCCTTGCTCTGCTTTAGCGGCACCGCGGGTGGTGTTATACAGCCGCTCCAGCTCCGGGGCACCACTTGTGTCTTCGGGTTGTGTATTAAGCGGCTCGTTTTGCGGCAATCGAATTGGGGGCAGCGGAGAACCTTCGATCGCGGGCTTTCGCCCGCCGCTACCATCGGAAGTGTTACTCGGTTGTGTCTGTCCGTTGGTAGATCCCGTCTGTCCGTTGGCAGATCCTGCCGGTGCCGTGTTCGATCCAGGTGAGGAGTTGTTCCTTCCTGTGGGGGCCGCGTTTTCGCCGTGCGTTTCCACTTGCGCGTACGCAGCCGGCGACGTACAAGCGAGCAACGTCAGCATGCAGAAGGCAATTGTCCTCTGCAACGCCAAGCGTGACTTGCGCGCGGATGAAGCCTGCATACGATCCTACTAAATCGGCTCCGCCTTGAATTCGAACGAGACGAACGATCGAATTTCTCAAGCTATAAGGGTATAACCCTTTACTGCCTAATGAAAGACTCCGTAGATTCAATCATTATTAGGCTTCCGGGGCTTTTTACCGGTGCTTTATCGAGTCCGCGTATTGCAGAAAATTGAAGCTCTGGGGCGCGAAGCTTGCTCCGCGACCGACAAGCATAAATCGCCGCTGTGGCGGCATAAAGTCACCGGGCTGCACTCGCTGCGTGATGTCGGGATCGTGCTTGTGCAGATGATCGTACATGCTCTGCGGAAACTTGAAGGGCTTAATTAATGGTGGTCCTGACCACGGATAGGACGGCATCGTCACCAGTTTGTTGTGCTCGGCAGCCGCCTGTGGATTTTTCGGGGTCACGAGATCCAGTTCTTCTTGCGCGGACAAGCGCGGTGCGGACATGAAGGCCGGCGAGCTGGAGCTGCCGGTGCTGAGCCCGGTGAACGTATGGTGTTGAGATTGAGTGGGGTTGGGCGCCGCAGAATCAGGAGCGGCCATCGCGGGAAGGACGCAGCTCAACAGCGGAATTGCCGTGAGCAAGAGCATAATTTTGGTCTTCATAAACGAAATCGGCATACTTTCATTATGCCTGATGAACCAGGAGCCGAGCGGCACACGTGCCGCCGCTACGATTAACTTGAATATGTGCGAACTGCCGCTGCGCGCAAATCAAAGCTGCCGCTGGTGACGACGCGTTCACCAGGATGCAGTCCCTCGACGATCTCGACGTAATCACCAGCTTGCGCGCCCAGTTTTACCTTGCGTTCTTCAAATGTTGTCTTGTCCACAGGCACGTACACGACTTTTCCGTTGCGTGTATCCTGAACAGCGCTAATCGGTATGGCGAGCACGCGCTGTTGTCCGACTAAAATTTTCATGCGCGCAAACATTTTCGGTTTTAGAAGTTCTTGTTGATTGACGACTTCGGCCCTGACTGCCAATGTGCGCGTGTCGCTATCGACTTGGTTTGCCATATAATCGAGCCGCCCGGCAAACACGCGATCTGGGAAGCTATCAACCTTCAGTTGAATTGGTTGTCCCTTGCAAATCTTCGAAATGTCCTTCTCGAACACATCGGCCTTTAGCCAAACGCTGTGGAAATCGCCGATGGTAAAGAGCGCTTTGGAAGGGTCGACCAATTCGCCGACGTTGACCGTCCGCTCGACGACGATACCATCTTCAGGAGCCAATACCGGTACCATCGGATCGACGGCTTCCGTCTTCATAACCTCGGCGATTTGCTCGTCTGATACGCCCAACAATCTCAGTCTCGTCATTGCTGGTCCGGTAACCAGTTTCATTTTTTCATTGGACAAAGCTACCGTCGCCTGGCGTTTTTGATGTTGGTTTTTTACGGCGATTTGATCCTTGAGGAAGTTGGTTTCCGCTGCCTGGAAATCCGCCTTAGAAGCGATTTGTTCTTCGTACAGACCCTTCAAGCGTTGGTATATCTTGTCATCCAGTTTTAGCTGCGCTTCTGCCGTCGCTGTGTCGCAGTCTATTTGTATAAGTGCTTGTTTGAGATCGGAGCGAACCTGTTGGGTGCCTTGCAGCAAATCTGATTCAGCTTGCTGAATATCAGTGCTGCGTACCAACATCAAGGGCTTCCCCTCCTGAATGTGGTCGCCGATTTTCACCAGAATCTCGGTGATTCGTCCGGTGACGGGCGTGGTTACGTGCGTTTGCGTATTGGCGTTGGCGAGCACTTCGCCTGTGACGTTGACGTCCGAGTCCAATTCTCTGTAGTTAACATCCGCAGTGTTGAGTCCGACAACTTGCTCTGCATCCGTAGGCATGTGAACGAGGCGCTTATCCAGCAAATGCGCTTCGGCTGGCGGTGTTATGTCGGATACTTGACTTGTGTGGTTGCTCGCTTCCGTCTGATCGCTTTTGGCAGAGTGGCAACCCTGCAAAGTCAGACCCGCGATTGCAACAAGACAAAGAATGCCGGTGGCGCGGCATTTGGTCGACATCATTGATTTAGCCGCCGTGAACATATTGGGTCAATTTTAGCAATCGCCATCCTAATTAGCCAACTTTAGCCATTACAAATCTGTTCCTCACAGATTCCCCACAAACTCCACAGATACTCCGTTTTGGATTAAAATGACCTTTTGTACTAATCAGCGGGAACCGCCATCTAAATGTTCGTGCATTCGCCCAAGAACCGGAGAATGGTCCTGTCGACCGCGCCTGCCTGGTTTTCGGCGGGTTTAGACATTCGGGCAAATGAGGTGGCTTCATGCTGAAGATGCTCGAAAAGCGCAACGTCGTCGTTTTCATGGCGTTGGCTATCTTGTTTTTCGGTTACAAGTGCTATGAGAGCTTGCAGCTGGAAGCGTATCCCGACGTGGCCAACATGCAGGTGCGCGTCATTACCCAGGTTCCCGGCAAAGCAGCCGAAGAAGTAGAACGCCTGGTTACGATTCCGCTGGAAAAGGAGCTCAATGGTATCCCGCACGGCGAGCCGCCCCGGTCGGTTTCGATTTTCGGTCTTTCAGTTATCACCATTGTTTTCGACGACAATATTTCATCCAACGTGGCCCGGCACTGGGTGTTGGAGAAGATTGGTTCAGCCGATGTTCCCAACGGCGTCACGCCGCAGCTCGATGTTGATGCCAGCCCCGTCGGTGAAGTATTCCGCTATACACTCGAGGGCAATGCCTGGTCTTCCAGAGCGCGCAAGGAATGGGAAGACTGGTATCTCGAACGCAAATTCAAATCGATTCCAGGTGTGGTTGATTCCACCGGTTTCGGCGGCCCCACCAAAGTTTATTGGGTCGAGCTTGATCCCGATAAGATGAAGGCGATGAACATCACCCTCACTCAGGTGGAAAATGCCATCACCAGCTCGAATGGATCCACCGGCGGCAGCTACATTGTGCGCAACGGACAGAATTATATGGTCCGCGGCATCGGCTTGCTGCGATCTGTCGACGATATCCAGAACGTAGTTTTGCAATCCAACAAAGATGGCCCGCCGATTCTGGTCAGAAACGTAGCTGATGTCTCCATCGGAGACAAAGTTCGGCTCGGACAGGTCGGCAAAAACGATGACGATGATGCCGTTGAAGGCATCGTCCTCATGCGTCGCGGCGAGAACCCTTCTCACATAGTCGATCGCATCAATGCTGCTTGGGGTGATATTCAAGGCGGCTTGCCGCCAGGAATGAAGATGGTGCCGTTGTACGATCGTACGGCGCTGGTCAGGAAGACTTCTGAAACCATCGGTCACAACGTTGCTGAGGGCATTTTCCTTGTCGTCACCATTCTGATTCTCTATCTTTTTCAGGTGCGCAGTGCACTGATCGCCGCCATTTCCATACCTATGGCGCTGTGTACGGCGATGATCTTGCTAAACCTGCTTGATGTGCCGGCTAACCTGTTGTCTCTGGGCGCCATCGACTTCGGAATCATCGTCGACGCCTCCATCATCATGGTGGAAAACATCATTCGACATTTGGCCGAGTTCAACCATGCCAAGCGAGAGCCTACGCCGCGCGAAATCCTTTTGACTATTCATAAAGCCGCGATCGAAGTGGCCAAGCCCATTTTGTTCGCCACCTCGATCATCATCGTTACCTTCCTGCCGATTTTTACCTTCGACCGAGTTGAAGGCAAGCTCTTTCGCCCACTGGCAGTAATGATGAATTTGCAGCTTTTTGGAGCTGTCGTTTCGGCGATGACAGTGGTGCCGGTTCTCTGCGCGATCATCTTCCGCAGGAACATCCCGTCCGAGAAAGAAAGCCCAATCATGCTGTTCTTCCTGCGCGTTTACGAGCCGGTGCTCAAATGGTCGATGAACAACCGGGGCAAGGCTGCAATGATTGGTCTTGGTGCCGTCGCCTTTGCTGTGATTGGTGCCACCATGCTCGGTGCGGAATTTTTGCCGCCGCTCGAGGAAGGCAACATCTGGGTTCGCGCCACAGTGCTGCCCACCAGCGTGGCCCTCGATCAATCTGTGAAGCTTGCTCACGGCATTCGCCAGGTCTTCCGCAGCTATCCGGAAGTGACCAATGTGGTTAGCCAGGTCGGTTCGCCCGATGATGGAACCGACCCTAACAACTACAGCAACATCGAGTTCTTCGTCGACTTGAAACCGCGTGAGGACTGGCGTCCGGAGTTGCATGGGGACAAGCAGCTTCTGGTGGCGAAAATGGACAAAGAGCTGATGGATAAATATCCAGGCTGCTTGTACAACTTCTCGCAATACATCAAAGACAACATGGACGAAGCCATCGCCGGCGTTAAAGGTGAACTTGGACTGAAAATTTACGGACGGGATCTCAACGTTCTGGACAGACTCGGTACTCAAGTCAAAGATATTATCGAAAAAGTACCCGGTATGGTCGACGTCGCTAAAGATGAGTTGCTCGGACAGCCGCAGCTTCTGATCACGATCGACAGGGAAAACGCATCCAGATACGGCATCAATACCAGCGACATTCTCGACACCGTGCAAACATCGATTGGCGGCAACTCAATCACCGAGCTGCAGGAATCGGATCGCCGATTCGGAGTTTGGGTGCGATACCAGCCGCAATACCGCAAAGAAGTAAATAATCTGCAGAACATTCTGCTTTCCACGCCCAACGGCAACCGCATTCCGTTGTCCAGTTTGGCGACAATCAGTGAGAGCCACGGTGCTACTGCCATCTTGCGCGACAAGAACTCCAGGCGCGTCGCTGTGAAGGCCAACATCAGGGGACGCGACTTGCTATCGGCCGTCACTGAAGCCGAGAAGTTAATTGGGCAAAAGGTGCATTTCCCTGATGGCTATCACATGACCTGGGAAGGACAGTTTGCCAGCGCTCAACGGGCGATGGCACGTCTGGCGTTGATCATTCCCGTGACGTTCTTGTTGATATTCGTTCTTCTCTACATGGCCTTTGGCAGTGCGCGTACCGCCTTGCTGATCATGGTGACGATTCCGCTTGCCTGGCCCGGAGCTATCCTGTTATTGATGCTCACGCAAACCCACTTCAGCATTTCGGCAGGCGTGGGATTTGTTGCTCTATCGGGTGTGGCTGTGCAGAACGGCGTGATCCTGGTTTCGCTGGTCGAGCATTTGCGAGTGAAGGGCGTGGCTTTACGAGAGGCTGTCGCCTCCAGCGCCCTGATCAGGATGAAGCCTGCGTTGATGACTACAACGGTGGCGGTGGCGGGATTGATACCGGCTGCCATGTCCACCGCCATCGGATCTCAGAGCCAACGTCCTCTGGCTATCGTCATCGTCGGCGGCTTGATTCCGGGCGTCATGTTGGCGCTGGTTGTCTTGCCGGCATTGTATGAATGGTTCCAATACGGCTTCCGCAAACCGCCAACAGCCGGCGCGCCTTCAGATGATGGCTCGTCCGAAATTGCCGAGCGCTTACCGGATGTGACAGGCACGATGACAGGCACGCATTCGGATCGGGCAATCGACCAGCACTAAGAACAGCATTCGCGGTGCGCTCTTACTGCGCCGTATCACCGGTAGTTTCCGGAGTTGGGGCTGATTGCGGCGCTGATTGCCTGGCGTCAGGCTGGAATGCTCGGGAATCAGACTGCGGCGCCGCCCAATCCTGTGAGCTATATGAATCGCTCGATCGAACCGAATCAGTGGTTGCCGGTGAAGGATCTGGAGATGCGAATTCGCTCGAGTACGGGTTTTGTGTGCTCTGAGTCTGTCTGGCGTCCACTTGCACGGGTGGGTAAGGAGTTGTATTTCCGGTATCAACGGCCGGCACAGGTTGCGGCTGCAGGACGATCGGTTGCGCCGGGACGCCATGTTTCAGGCTCGGCAAGTCCATCGACGAAAGTTGTATTTTGTCGAGGTTGATATCATCATGGACAATCAGTGTCAGTGACGTCGTCAGGTTGCCTGCAGAAGAATTCAGGACTTCGCCGATGTTACCGAGATCGCGTTGCAACATCTGAGCGTCCGCTGTATTGCCTTGTTGGGCGATGATCTTGGTGACGGTGGAGCTGTCGGCTTGGTCCTTGTCGATGCAAGTCATGTAGCCCAGCTTTCGCAGGGCGCGTGCCACCTTGCTGCCGGCGAGATGGTCTGAGCTGGCGTTGATCACGCAAATGCTCAGATCGGCTCGGCTCGACAATGTATCTGCATAAGGATTAGCCATGCGTGCGGCGATGTCGCGGGCATCCGTGGTGGCAAGCCAATCGCCGTTGGCCGCAAATTGTCCGGGCAACATCACAAACTTGAAGTTGGTTTTCGGAACGTTGTGAACGAAGTTGAGCGCTTCGATTATTTCCATCTGTCCCAAATCCGTACGGATGTTCTGCTGCGCAATATTTATCAGGGCCGGCACATGCAGCCATGCACGCGGATCTGCCATTTTTCTGATTACCGCTTGCAGAAACATTTGTTGGCGTTGCACCCGCCCGATATCTCCCAGTGCATCATGGCGGAATCGCACAAAGCCCATTGATTGATTGCCGGTGAGAGTATGCATGCCGGGCTGCAGATCAATTTTTAGCTTGGCCGTCCAATCCATATAACTCATTCGTTTGGGAACTTCGACGGTAATGCCGCCGAGCTCATTGACGAATTGCATTAATCCTTGAACGTTCAGCACGATGTAATGATCGATCGGTACATTGAGCAAACCGCTGACAGTTTCTTTGGCTAAATCGGGGCCGCCGAGGACGTTAGCCGAATTGATTTTACGTACTCCGTATTTGCCGACCAATGCCTCTGTGTCGCGCGGGATGTGCAAAACGGAAACTTGATTGAGTGCAGGATTTAGAAACACGAGCATCATCGTGTCGGAATTGCCGTTGACTGCATTTGGCTCAGCAATCTCTCTTTTGTGCTCACGCTCATAGACTACGTCCGTGCCCATAAACAATATTGTCATCGGCTGACTCAGGCTTACCGAAGGTAAACTGGGCATTGGCACGCCCGGCACCCAGCCGGCTAATGGTGAAGCCGACACAAGAGCTGGTCCGTTGCGGCCTGATTGATGCCCGTTGCAGTACATGAGCACCCCGACCAGGATGCCGACTACGACGGCAACGATTGCCCACACTACTTTCTTCAAGACCGGTGCACCAGATGAGATTCCCGGGATTCTAACATAATCAACCTTGTTGTCACATTCTGAAGAAAACTCACAATTGGGTTGCGGCTATCAGCGAGCCCGAGTTATGCTGGTTTGAGAGCTGATGGAATTAATACGTCGAGGCGACGCCGTGCGCCGCCCTATTCTGGAGAAGCCACTATGTTCATCGCTAACAGAGTCGATGCATATCTGCTTGCAAAACTCCTGGCGCGCCCTGCAGGTAGAAGCCGGGCGTAGGGAAGCTTACGCCCGTTCCAACGTGCATTACATTGACGTTTAGGAGGGCTCAGCCATGAAGAATCGTAGAAGTATTATTGGAAAACTGATCACAAAACTGGTGCTCTGGGCTGCGCAGAGAATGTTTGGGCTGCATCCGGTTTTTGGTCCCATTGTAAAAGTGGCGGCATTCGTTCTGGCGTAGAACGTTCACCACGCCTGGTGGCACTAGAGGAGCGCAGGCTACCAGCCTGCGTTCGTTCTACAAGTGTCCGGACTGCGTAAACGCTTCAAAAAGCGTCCAGGCTCCAGCCAGTATGAAAACAATCGTCGAGCCGATGCGCGTCGCTTTCGGCGGCAAAGCTTTGCCGAGAATTGCTGCGGCGCAAATGGCCAGCAAGTCGGCGAGGAACATGCCGGTGGTGCTGCCGAGCCAAACGGCGAGAAAGTTGTGGGAGTGACTGGCAAGAGTCATGGTCGCGAACACCGTTTTGTCGCCAAGCTCGGAAATCGTGAACGTCAAAAAAATGGCAATAAACGCGCCGAACTTCGTGCCGACTGGTGTGTGTTCTTCCTCGTGTTGTCCGCTCCAGCTCAAATAGGCAAAGACGAAGAACAGAAATCCGGCGATCAGATTCATCCAGAAGTGTGGGATGAATGCGCCTGCCGCTTGTCCGATCAGTGCGGCAACCAAAAGCATGAGCAGCGTGGACAAAAAAATCGCCGGTAAGACGACGATCAATTTTTGCTGGGTACCGAATCCGAAGGAGACAACTTGACTTTTGTCTCCCATCTCAGAGGCGAACACGACGATCAGCGCTGTCAAAAATTCTCTCATTTGACTATTTTAGCGCCAAAGTTCCGGGTTCCAACTAGTTGAGTCTCAGTACTTTCACTGACAGTTTATTGAACTTTTTGCCGGGCTCTGGCGTATTACGTACATGCGTTAAAGGAGGAGCCCTATGACAAAGGAGTTCAAATTCGCCGTACTGCCGGCGGTCGTCTCGCTTGTTTATCGGTGGTACATAGCTGCCGATTTTTTCAGTGGTGTTGGGTGTGCTCTTTGTGTGCTGGCATTCGGGTTGTATCTGGTTATGACGGACAATCCTGGACAACCACTTGTCGTCGACAACCCGCTTCCTCAGACTTTGTCCATGGATCTTGCCACCGCGATGGAAACCATCAAAACTGCGCTGCTCAATACAAATTTTGAGGGCTACAAATGGCGCTTTCTGCAATTTGATCCGGAGTTGGGCTCTATCATTGCCTGCCTTGATGTTTTGGATTTGGAGCTGCCGGCGGATCGTCCGCCGGCTGCCGTTAAGCGTCAGGTTTTGCTGTTTGCCGAATTCGATGATGTTGAAGGCAAGACGCGAGCGCGGCTGCAGTGGAGAGTTCGTTTTGGCAGCAAGCGGCACCTTGCCACCGAAGCGATTCAATCTGCCACCAAGCACATCCGTAAACGATTGATTTCGGTTGTCTAAAATCCAGGGCGGCTAAGCCGCCATTTTACTAATGATCGTGGCGATGGTGAATGTCGGGCATGTGCGGGTGCGCATGCTCGAGCGCTTCGTGTGTGTGAATGTGCGAATGGGGCTCGTTGTCCGGGTCGGAGGACTCATGCTGGTGGCGGTGATGCTCGTCATGAACGTGCTCATGTTCGTGGGTGATCGGCTCGTGCACATGCAAGTGATCGTGGTTTTCGGTGAAATGCAGGAACAGTCCGATTGCCATCAAGGCAGCCGAAAGAACGAACGACATGCTCACCGGCTCATGTAAAAAGAAGATGGACGCGCCGGCGCCGACAAATGGCGCCGTGCAGAAGTAGGCCCCCGTCCGTGCGGCGCCCAGGTATCTCATGGCCAGGACGTATAGCACCAGGCTCAACCCGTAGGACATGGCGCCGACCGCCATCGCCTGAAGAGCCAACATTGTTGATGGCAGCTTGGAGTGCAACGACAGCGCTATGCCCAGCAAAATCAGGCCCGATACGAGCCCCTTGATCATGACCGGGAAGACGGGATTGGCGTGCGAGATATGGCGAGTCAAGTTGTTGTCCATGGACCAGCCGAGGCAGGCGAAGATAAGGCAGAGGCTGCCCAGCGAGAGGCTGAACCGCCATCCCGGCCCCGCTGTCAGGATGATCGCGCCGGCGATAAGCAGCACCGTGCCCGCTATGAAATTACGCCCGGCGTGCTCGCGAAAAAGCACGAGCGCCACTGTCACCGTGAAGACTGCTTCCAGATTGAGGAGCAGCGATGCTTCCGATGCCGGGATAAGACTGATGCCATAGATTTCCAGAAACTGCGCGAAGATGCCGCCGCAGATAATGGACCCGGCCAACCACGGAATGTGTTGTCGGCGCAGAGGTGCTTGTTTCAGTCTCAACTTCGGGTTGATTGTGCGCGCGGTAATCCAACCGACGCAGAGCGCGGCGGCAGAGCCCAGATAGAAAAGCGCCGACACCATCGGCGCCGCGATGGCTGATAGAAGCTGCTTGGCCAGAGGCACGCCCAGTCCGAACAGAAGGGCGGCCCCGACGGCGAGGGACGCGCCTTTTAAAGAGGGACGGTGAGGAAAACTCGACAAATAATGCTCCTCAATTTGAATTAATCAATATATCAACCAATGGAGGCGGGCCGCAGCTTATCTACGTCTTCGATGTTTCTTGTAACGGCGGGCCTAAGCTCGCTAAGCTACCGTTCAGCCACAATCGCGTACATACCGGATAGTATGAAATAAGGCTTTAGTATGTACATGAACCGTTGTCATTTAGTGTATAAAAGCCAGCAATAGGGCATTGCAGCATTTTTCGGGAGCTAATTATGAGTAAGGGTGGGCTTGAAGATGTCGTCGCAACAGATTCATCAATCTGCTTCCTAGACGGCAAAGAAGGACGGCTGGTCTATCAGGGCTATGATATTCATGACCTGGCCAAATTCTCCACGTTCGAAGAAACTATCTTCTTACTTTGGAATGGACGGCTGCCTACCAAAACCGAGCTCGATGCGCTAACCAAAGAGCTGCGTCAAAATCGCCGTCTTCCCGAAGACGTCGTCAAAGTAATGAAGCTGATGCCCAAGACCGCCCTGCCGATGGACGTATTGAGGACCTCAGTCTCAATGCTCGGTATCTGCGATCAAGACAACGAGAAGAGTGATCGCGAAGCGAACGTTCGCAAAGCTACCCGCCTGCAAGCCCAGTTTCCCACCATCGTCGCTCACTGGGAAAACATCCGTAAAGGCAAAGAGCCGATTCAGCCGAAAGCCGAAGGCAGTCTCGCCGCCAATTTCCTCTATATGCTCACCGGTAAAGACCCGGATGAATACCATGCCCACGTCATGGATGTGGCATTGATTCTGCATGCCGATCACGAATTGAACGCTTCTACCTTCGCCGGCCGGGTCGCTGCCGCGACGTTGACCGATATGCACTCCGCCGTGGTCGCGGCTATTGGCGCATTGAAGGGCCCCCTGCACGGCGGCGCCAACCAGGAAGTGATCAAGATGCTGATCGAGATCAACGACCCTGCCAAAGTCGAGTCTTATATCAAGAAGGGCTTTGAAGAGCACAAGAAAATTATGGGCTTCGGACATCGTGTCTACAAAACCGAAGATCCGCGCGCTTCTCACTTGCGCGTTATGTCGGAAGAGCTGGGCAAGCGCACAGGCGAGCCCAAGTGGTTCCAGATGTCCAAGCAAATCGAAGAGCTGGTCAAAAAAGAAAAAGGCTTGTATTGCAACGTCGATTTCTACTCGGCTTCCGTCTATTACATGCTCGGTTTGCCGATCGACCTGTTCACGCCCATCTTCGCGATCAGCCGCGTTTCCGGATGGACGGCCCACATTCTCGAGCAGTATGCGAACAATCGCTTGATTCGCCCGCGCGCCGAGTACATCGGACCGAACAAGTCGACGTACACCCCGATCGACAAGCGTTCCGATCTCGTCGGCTCCAACAGATAAGCAACCGGCACCGTATCCGGTGCCGAATGGAGCGCAGGCGGCTCGCCTGCGTCTATTCTGCTATTGCTTCTCCAGTTCGGCGCGCTGCTTGTATGCGATGAACAGTTTCTCCATGAAAAGCTCAGGCGCATCCGCATTTTCCTGCAGCAAAAGCTTGTCTTTGAAATGCTTGGCGATGTTGGCAGCCAATCGCTGGCGGTCGCTCTGCGTCATCATGTCGCGGCGGCGCAAAAACCCTACCAATAGGTTGTATTCGTCCGGACTGATTTGCCCGGTATCCACCACAATGTCGACGCTGGCGTTTTCGGCGATTCTCAAGCCGCTGGCGCTCAAGGCGGCGACGCGCTCGCGGATAACCAGCGTACCGGCCGCAAAATCACCAAAGCGGCGCTCGTTTTTGTCGGCCATCATCGGAAGCAGTCCGATGAACAGCCCAGGAAGCTCATCTACGACTCGCAGCAGATTGCGAATCCACACCGAACTCCAGCCAACCGGCTGTCCGTTCTGCTCGATGACGCGAATAGCCGCGATGCGCTTGCCCGGAGTTTGTCCCTGCCAAAGCCCCTCGAAAAAAATGAAATAGCCAAAATTGATCACAAAAATCAAAAACAGGCAGATGCCGATTAGATACCAGTAAATAATGGTTTTAACGTCGGATGAGAGCGGTGAATTCTCGACGCTGAAACCAATGCCGACGGCGACGCCGACCACGAGCAGCAGCATGGTGAACAGAAGCAGATGGTCAATCAGGGCGGCCATTATCCGATTGCCAAGGCCTGCCAGCTCGAGGTGTAGGTCGACGTTCTCAGGGGTAGAGATCAGATAGTCCGGTTTATTCATGGAACCATTATGAACGTTGAGCGTTGGGTGGCAAAGCGGCGACCGGTTTGGCAGGAGCTGGAAGATCTTCTCAAGAAGGTGGACCGCTCTGGTTTAGGCAGCCTTGACAGGGAGCAATTGCAGGCGCTCGGACGGCTTTATCGGTCGACTTCGAGCGATTTGTCGCGAGCGCGAGCCCTCAATCTTGGCTCGGATATCCTCAGTTATTTGAACAACCTGGCTGTTAAGGGTCACAACCAAGTCTACCAGAGCAGAAAAAATCGCTGGCTCGACTTCTTCAATTATCTGTACGCCACATTTCCCGCGCTCGTGCGGCAACACATGGGTGTGGTTGCTATTGCCTTTGCCATTTTCCTGTTGCCCGGCTTTGCATGTTGGGATTTCGAACACAAAGATGTGAACTTCGCCCACATGGAGATCATGAAGGGACACCCGATGGTCTCGGATGAGATGTGGGACATGATCGAGCACAAGAAAATGTGGACCGATCAACTGCAGGATGCCAGTCCGACATTTTCCAGTACGATCGCGGCCAACAACATTCGGGTGTGCATCATGGCATTCGCGCTCGGTATAACCGCGGGTTTAGGAACAACGCTGATTCTGTTTTTCAACGGCATGAGTGTTGGCACCGTATGTGGTATCTGCCAACATTACGGGCTTTTGCCCAATCTGCTGTTGTTTATGGTCGGTCACGGATCGCTCGAGCTGCCCGCTATTTTCATTAGCGGCGGAGCTGGATTGCTTATGGGCAAGGCGATTCTATTTCCCGGACAACATAGTCGCGGCGACGCCTTGCGACTGGCGGCAAAACCCGCCCTCGGCATGTTCGGCGGCTGCGTGCTTCTCTTGCTGATAGCAGGCACCATCGAAGGTTTTATTTCGCCCCGCACAGATCTCTCCGGGCAAACTAAAGTCCTGGTCGGGCTAGCCGCGTTTCTTTGCTTGCTTGCCTATCTCTTTGTTCCCCGCAAGCCGCTCGGGCGATCTAGCAATTCATAAGCGCGACGCACGGCATCGCCCTGCTCGACAGCAGGAACAACTGCCGCAACATTCTCGATCTGGATGCCAGCAGACAGTCAAAGCTCATATCCAGGGAAAACGGTTGGCATATGATTGATTTTCTTTGGACGGCTCATGAATATAGACTCGACTTCGAGTCTCTGGTCTGCGCGGGTTACAATGAGAATATGGAGACCGTGGAGTCCTGATTGTGATATCAACTGGTCGCACGCGAAGACCAAAGACACGCCGCCGGCTGCCTGCCGGACGGCGAATTTTCTCATTGTTGGGTCTGGTGGCATTGGGCTTATGTTTAGCCGCATTATTTTTGGGTCCGCGGGCGAATTTGGCGCAGCAGCCTTCTCAGACCAGTGTCCCGGTTCGATCGGCTTCGCTGATCGCTCAACCTGCCATTGCACCGGCGACGCAATTTCCGTTTGCCTTAAAAGAGCCGATGTCTGATCTCTTCGATAAGGTGAAAGAAGATGCCAACCAACCGCGCTTGCATGCCGGAGTGTTTGTTGCTGAGCCGGACACCGGCAAGTACATGGAGCTCGACGCCCGACGAGCTTATTCCGCGGCCTCGATGATCAAGTTGCCGGTACTGGTCGCTATGTTGCAGGCAATTGATTCAGGCAAAGTGAAGTTTAGTCAAATTATGACCGTCAGACCCGACTTGAAGGGTGGCGGATCCGGTTGTTTGCAATGGCGGCCGGATGGATCACGCCTACCACTTAACGACTGTGCTCAACTAATGATGATCATTTCGGATAACACTGCCACGAATATGATCGTCGATATGCTCGGCGGCAACGAGACTTGCAATCGTGCTTTCGCCAGTTTCGGATTGACGCAGACGCGCATAAATAATCCTTTGCCTGATTTGACTGGAACCAACACCACCAGCCCTTACGATCTGTCGCTGCTCCTGGCCAAGGTGGATGCCGGGCAGCTCATCAGTCCCGCCTCGCGGGCCTGGCTTTTCCACACCATGGAGAGAGCCCGCGTGCGTACGCTTTTGCCGATGGGCATTCCGCCGGGATGCAAAATCGCCGACAAAACAGGAGACATAGCTTCTTTAGTGGGCGACGCCGGCATCATCACGGCGCCAAGCGGAAAACGTTATATCGTCACGGTCAGTGTCGAGCGCCCTACCAACGACCGCCGCGCCAACGCCATGATCAGAACAATTTCGAAAGATGTGTATGCCGGTGTCACCGGCGACACAGAAGGCATTAAGGCACTTGAGGCGCAACAGGCGAAGGCCGCTGCGGCACCACATCCGGTGCGACACGGAAGACGCCATCGCCGAAGGCATCATTAGCTGCGTGCCGGCTACCTCGGTGCTCCGCCGCTGGGCGGGCGGAAGCTGCCGCCGTCTTCCGGTCTGGGCGGGCCCCACGGCGGTGCCGGATATCCTGGCGGCAGCGGATCGCCCGGCTTCCAATTAGAGGTAGGAGGTGTCCACGACGAATTCGATGGAATGGCGCCGTTCGCGGGTAGTCCATTCGGGGGGTAGACTGTCGGCCGGGCGCTTTCCGCCGGAGATCCCGGCGGCACTGTCGGCTGAATGCCGGATCCAAAACCATTGGCGCTGTTGCTTGCAGATGGTTCCGGCTGAGTCTGCTCCTGGGACTGCATGTCGCGCAGTACTCTATCGGCTGCCTCTTTTTGTTCTAATTGACGAAGCCTGTCCTCGAGTTCGCGCACGTGGGCGTCATTTTGCGCGGCGGCGCCGGCTGCTGATTGGGCAGGCGGCAGCGGTTGAACGACCGTCTGCGCAACTGGTCGAACTTCCGCCGCTGGTGCCACCACATCTGGTGCCGCCCGCTGTGTGATCGCTTGCGGTGACTGTACCGTTGCTCGTGAGATAGACGGAGGTTGCTCCGGTTTGCCGGTGCTTGCTGCCTGCGAGCTGTCAATTTGCATCGTTGGATGTGTTTCTTCTGTGGATGGCTTAATTACAACTGCCGGACGAAGCCATGACATACCTAGGCCGATGGCAAGACAAATGCAAAGTAGGATGAGCGAGCCGACGATTACCGTCGATGAAGCTGCTCCTACCGATTTACTAATCATGCCGCTGCTCGCACTGCTAGCACGCGCTTTGGCTCCCGCACAACGCATTACTGGGGTGGATAGCTGATCCGGCGGCCGTGGCGGCAGCGGACGCGATTTAAGCGCCGCTGCGGAAGCAGCAGGCAAGCATGACATAAGCGCGTCCTTGAACTCATCGGCTGTTGAGAAACGATCATTTGGCGATTTCGCCAATGCACGTATGATGCACTTTTCCAGCTCCGCCGGTACAACCGGCGGTTTTTCCGGTTCATTGATAGGCGGAACTTTAGCGTGCATATGATTGTGCATCGTTTCGTATTGGGTGGCGCCGCCGAATGGACGGTGCCCGCATAACGTCTCATACAAGCTGTACGCCAGCGAATAAATATCAGAGCGTCCATCGAGCGGCAATGCCTGGCATTGCTCCGGACTCATGTACCATGGCGTGCCCAACATCATGCCACTGCCCGTGAGGCTATTCATGCGCGCGCCGTCATCGCCATATAAAATCTTCGCCAGTCCGAAATCGAGCAGTTTGGCGTGTTCGTCACTATCCATATCCCGAACGATAAAAATATTGTCCGGCTTAATGTCGCGGTGAAGCAGCCCTTTTCTGTGAGCGTAGCGCAGGGCGTCGCAGCATTCAATGAACAAAGACAATGCGCGTTCGGTGGACAGCGGGCCTTCGTTAGCAATCAGATTACCCAAGCTCTCGCCGGACAAATATTCCATAACCATGTATGGACGCCCGTCCTCCAGCATGCCGAAATCGAACACCGAAGCAATGGAATTGTGGCGCAGGCGGCTGGTGGCAGTAGCCTCGCGGCGAAAACGCGTTACTACTTCGTCGCTCGAGACGAAGTGCCCGTGGAGCACCTTGATGGCCACCGGATTATTCAGCTCGACGTGCTTGGCCATGTAGACGCTGCCGAAACCGCCGGAACCCAGCTCGGAAAGCACGAGATATTTGTCTGCTACCTTTTCACCAACAAGCGAAGGACTGGCCATAACCTTCCTCTGCAGATGAAAGTATTGTTCCCGGCATCTCGCTCGAGCAACAATTGTTGCGGCTCTAATCGACGTTGGGCCGTTTTTCCTAATTTCATAGGGGGCATATATAAATTGGGAAAACCGGAAGGAAGATTAAAACTTAATGGTAGCTTCAGCGGAAGTAGTTCGCATCTGTGACCGATTTGTCTATGGTCCACGCGACTCGGGACTGGATCAGAACAACCTACCGCGAATCGCGGTGTTACTGCTGATTGCGTATGGGGCCCTGGCGATAGCCTTCATCCATTTTGCCTCGCTGGAGCGCAAACAGCCGCACATTATCCATGACGTAAACGTCGCTTTCGAGCTTGAGCCGCCCAAGGTGGAGCCCAAGCCGGAGCCGCCTAAGCCGGAAGATACAATGGCGCTCGACAAATCTAATGGTGGGGCGAAGCCGGCCTCTGCGCCAGCCGCGCGAATTGCTGCGCCGGCGATTCAGGCGCCGAAAGTGCGGGATAGCCAAAACGTTTCGGCCTCGCCTGTTAATGCCAAAGAGCAGGTCAACCACGCCATCACTCCGGAAACACCGGCTGAGCAAAAGCCGCTCGCTGTCGCTGCTTTGCCGAGCCAGGCACCCAACTCCCCTCCCAGCCCAATCAGGGCAGCGGAAAACACTGCCCAAACCTCGGGAGCGACCGTTGCCGGAGGCAATCCCAACGGTAGCGGCACCGGAAACGGAGCGACCGACGGGACAGGCGGGGTGGGCACCGGCAATGCCGGCACCGGCACCGGCAGCGGCGCGGCCGGCGAAGGCGGGCCGGGCAATATTCAGGGTGCCGTAAAAAATGGAATGGGCAACATCGCCCCTTATCGCAAAGACATGCTTCTCCGCATTAGCCAAAACTGGCATCCGCAAAGGCGCAGCGAAAGTCTCATTCTACTGGTCAAACTCGCCCATGATGGCTCGGTGATCTCGAGCGAAGTGGTGCAAAGCGCTGGACACAAGGACTCCGATGATGCAGCGCTGACGGCGATCGCATCCACCGCATTTGCCCCGCTGCCTGATTGGTACCAGGGACAAACGTTGTCTTTCAAAGTGAGCATGGACAAAGTAGAGCGTTTACAAAATAACTGAGCATGACGACGACAAAGGGAAATTATGATAACCGGATCCCGAGCTAAAGACAGCGAAACCGCCTGGCGCGGGGGCACCATGTGCATGACATGCGGTGTGGTATTCAATGAAAAAATCGATGTTACTCGCTGCCCGCAATGCGAGACAATCCTCACCTTTATTGATGTGAATCCGTTTGGGGATACTGAGATTGCCCGCCAATATGAAATCGTCTCGCTGCTCGGACGCGGCGGCAATGGACTGGTTTTCAAAGCACGGCAGATTTCGCTGGATCGCTATGTGGCAATCAAGATGCTGCATACGCATTTGCTTTCCGATCCCGCTACTGCCGATCGATTCAAGCGAGAGGCCGCACTGGTAAGCAAACTTACGCATCCGAACATCACGACGGTGTTCGATTTCGGCATTCTGCCCAATCAACAGCAGCCTTATTTGATCATGGAATACCTGCCCGGCACCAACCTGGAGGAAGTGCTCAGAGACGTTAAACGATTGCCGTTAGAGCAAGCGCTGACTATTTTCAGGCAAGCATGCGATGGACTGCAGGCGGCGCATGAGAAGAACATCGTGCACCGCGATCTTAAGCCGAGCAATATTCGCCTGATTTCGACGGCCGGTCAAACCGTGGTTAAAATCATGGACTTCGGTCTGGCTCGTCTCGTAAATAATCTCGAAGTAACGCCCGACCGATTGACCCGCACCGGTCAAACGGTCGGCACGCCCTCATTCATGAGCCCGGAGCAATGCCGAGGCGATTCTATCGATCAACGCTCAGATTTATACTCGTTGGGTTGCGTAATCTACGAAACGCTGACCGGAGCCCCCGTCGTTCGCCAGGGCAGCATTTATGAAATGATGCACCAGCATGTGCACGAACAGGCGGCCCCTCTTTCAAGCCACGGCATCTCGGTGCCGAAGGGCATGCAGGCCGTGGTGGACAGGCTGCTTGCGAAACAGCCCAACGAGCGCTATCAAAGCGCTTCGGAAGTTAAGAAAGCACTAGATTCGGTTGTCGGCACTAACGCTCCGCCGGCGGTGCCGGTTGCGGAGCGCCAATCACAGACGCCGAACAAAACCATGTTCACCAGGCAAACGGGCGCCATATCGGCTATGCCAGAGCAGGAAACTCCCCCGCCAATGCAAATGGAGCCTGAGCGCTCGTTTTTCGGCAAAATCGTTGACGCCATCACCGGCTTCTTCATGAGCCTCAATGTACGTCTGGCCATTCTGTTCGTGATTGGAACTGCGGCATGCCTTGCCGCCGCTGATTATGCCTATCCTCTTGTCACTAAAGAAATCGACAACCAGATCACCATTAACCTTGCTGAGCGAGCGAAGAAACAACTGCCGACATCCGAGCAGATTTTGCAGGTATTCCATAAATACAATCTAGCCTGGTATTACATTGCCAGTGCCGATGGAAAAATTCATCCCAAGACGGCCGATTTCGCACCAAAGCTGGGCACCACCCCGCAAAATGTCGGACGCAATGTCGATTGGAATGGTAAGCACTACTGGGAGGCCGTAGCGCCGGTTAATCAAGACGAACTCTTGCACGTCGGTTTTGATGCCAGTCCGATTTTTGTTGCGTCCGTTTCCGATAAAGAGCTGGCGCTGGCTAACTCCTGTCCGGTTGCCGCAGTGCTTTTGGCGATTGGTGGGTTGTTCATATTCATCATGGTTTGCCTGGACAATTGCATCTCCAAACACTTGCGCCGCTTAACCCGAGCCTGCACCACACTTCTTTTGGCACGCGATGCTTATTCGGGGGTTACAGGGGGGGCGCTGGATGTGCCCGGCGCCGTGACCGAGGTGAAACGCATGTCTTGGGGACTGAAACAGGTGCGCATGCAATATGATGAATCGGTTGCGGCGCGTGTGTCTCGCGAAGATGAATTGCGCCGACAAAAACAAACACACGAGTCGGAAAAACAGCTTCTTACCAAAGAGTACAGCGATCAGCTCACTCAAAATCAAGCCAAAATTTCCGAACTGCATACTAAGGACATCGAAGAAGAATTCATTCTTCAACTTGCCAAAGAAATCGACATGCTGAAATCCAGCGGACAATTGTGCCAGCGGATTTTGGACAAACTCAACGACAAGTTTCCGACCAGCATCGTATTTGGTGCCTTCTTCCGCGTGGATAGAACCAAGCGGTTGTCTTTGGTGGCATCACTCGGCTTTAACGAGCGCAGCCTCACTCAACTGAAGCGACATGACCACACGACGATTGCGGAAAACCTCTTCTCAACTGGCACGTACAGCACATTTGAAGCCAATGGCTTGAAAGAGCAGGCAATGGGATGGCTTTCCGAGGACCACGGCATTAAAATCGCCATTATGATGCCGGTATCGTTCCAGGGCAGAGATCTGGGCATGCTGGCTGTCTATCTGCGCAACGAACGTGATGTTCCCGACCGCCTGCGTGTTTTGCGCAACGTCGTGGATTTGGCATCTAGACAGCTCTACCAGACAACATTGTACGAAGAGGAAGTTGAAGCTGCGCGTACCGATCCGATGACGGGATTGCGCAACAAAAAATACTTCTATGAAATAACGCCGGCGATGTTCGAGCGTGCGGCCAACAATCCTGCGGCCAACCCGATTTCGTTTGCCATCATAGATGGTGATAAATTTAAATCGATCAATGATACATACGGGCACCAGGTTGGCGACCAGATGCTGCAGGAGCTTGCCAACACGCTGCGACGCTGCGTGCGCACCAATCAGAGCGACACCTCAGCCACAGGCAGGGGCGATCATTTGATCCGCTTCGGCGGCGAAGAGTTTCTCGTCGTCATGGAGCGCACCGGCATTGAGCAAGCCTACGAGGTGGCAGAGCGCATACGTGCGGCGGTAGAACAGAAGACAAACTGGCCGGGCGGCATTTCGAATTGGACGATCTCTATTGGCGTCGCCAGCTATCCGGCAGACGCGCAAAACGGGGAAGACCTTCTGCACAAAGCGGATACTGCTCTTTATTACGTTAAGGAAGAGCTCGGTCGTAACCGCGTGTGCTCTATAGATAAGGTGCCGAAGACGTACAAGGGAGCGAAGAAAGCAGCTATGGTATCAGGCGAGCTGGGCGTATTCGAGCCGGCGGCTTTGCTGCAATCTATGGCCACGGCTCAGAAATCTGGAGTCCTTACCGTCAGCGGTCATCACGACAAACACTTCTGGATGCTGCTCGACGCCGGCAAGCCGGTACAAGCAAAACTGGGTAAATTTGGTGGCGCGCCGGCAATCGTTGAGTTCATTACTACTTTCGAGGACGGCAATTTCAACTTCCAAGAAAAATCCAACCGCAGTTCTGCGGGGCTGCCGAAGCTTTCCGAAGAATACACGGTGAGCAAAGCTCTAGAACGATGTCTGATGGATGCTGCACTGGCGCAGGACAATTACAATGCTGCCAGGACGATCATTCCTTCAGAAGATTTGTGGATACGAGCGGCCGCCGGGCCGGAGTTCGAAGGTCGTTGGAGAGCGGTAATGATGCTGCCCGAGCCTCCAACAAAAGAAGAAACCGAAGTGATGGCGGATATTCTGAAACGCGCCGGCTCCGGACGGCGACTGGCTGATATATTTGTCTCAATCGACGGGCGGCTCAGCAGCGTAGTTTGGCGGTGCGCAGCATTGCTGGTGCAGCACGGGCTTGTAGAGACGAAAACGCAATAGAAGATTTGATCTATTAATTAAAATAAAGACTGTTATAATCCCCTGGAACTCCAGTGTCACAGCTGATTCTGTCGCTGCGCTGTTATCGGTCATTCAACGTGGCAATGGACTAGAAAGTTAGAACAGTTTGCAGCCCATCACTGGAAAAGTGACCAGGCGCAATTGGAAAGAGCCAAGACGCTCTCTTCCAACTGTGGCGTTGGTTTCCCTGGCGTTTGCGATCGCGTGTCCAATGTCGAAGGCTGGTACCGAGGGCGGTGCGGCGGGGACATTGCTTGCTCAGGCTGTTTCGCCGGGAGCAATCATCTCCGGGCCGCGAACGACCGGAGCAACGATTCTTCCCACTGATGTTTTGCCGAAATCGCTTTTGGAAAATCCGCTTACATTTGCCGAGGATTTGCAGCTGCGAATTCTAAAGAAATTACCGTCCGCATTTTATTTCAATGCCAGTGTTGAATCGTCGTTTCGCCTAGAGACAAACCCATTCCAGGATCCAGTCAAACGCGTGCTTTTGCAGAAGCTGGTGGCGCCCGGGGAATTTCCTTTGCTCAGTGCTCCACAGCAGCAGCAGATACTGTCAACGCTGCGAAAAACGGATAGCTTCGATAACGTTTTCCGGGTGTTGCCTTCAATCACCGGAGGATTTACGCTGACGCCGCGCACTCGCGTGTTCGGCAACTTCTTCATGATTCGCGACTCGCTGTTCAAAAATATCACACTTAATACCAACGTCTATTCCTATGCTTACGGCATTCAACACGATATACCGCTGGGAGAAAGGGGAAATTTGCAGGCGGAAGTTCAGTTTCGCGAGCTGAATCAGATGCATCAACATTCGGTGTTTGACTTTCTGCCCGGCTTGACGGCCTCGTACATTTTGACACCGCGAACGGTGGCCTTTGCCAGCAGCATTCTGCAGATACGCGGTCGAAAATATTTCCAGGCTCCTACGCGCGAGATCGATCCGTTCTACACGTGGGGACTGATGCACCAACGAGGCAGATGGACGTTTTCCGCCAACTCGACGTTTGTGCAGAATTTTAGAAATCAGTTTGGCCACCAGGCATTATTGCCTGTCAACAATTATTCGATGATTAGCGATTTCGAAGTGGCGCGCCGGATTATGCCGCAACTGCCCGGATTGCAGGCATTTATGCGCGCCGAGCCAATATGGAACATGCACTCGCATAATCATCCGGGGCTCGCGGGCATGGACTTTCGCCTGTACTACGGACTGCGCTTCTCTGTCACCAAGCCGTCGCTCACGGCCGGGCTGCGACAATTGGAGCAGCAAATCGAAGAGCAAGAGAAAGAGGAAACTGCTCCTCAGACGACGCCGTCAAAGCCGTCGGCGATGATCATGCCCTATGAACTGCAAGCTTCGCAACCGCAACCGATCCATGGTTTTCTGTGTCTCGAGCAGCAACGGGGCGCAGTTCCACGGGTAATTGAGCTAGCATCCTGCCAGGATTTGTCGCCCAGCGAATGACGGCGAAATATGCATTGGGGATGCTATTTGTCCAAGTGCGGCGGAGCATAATTGCCGTGGCCGCCGGTGACGACGGAGAGCACCACGGCCATCTTCTTGAGTTTAGCGGTAATGGCCGCGTCTTCTTTCGCTTTGCTGCTCAAGAGCGCATCCACGATCGGGGTCTTGCCGGTGATCATGGAAACGAACGATACCTCGCTGGTCATCAGGCGAGCACCTTTTGGTGTTTCCGTCACGCGCACGTTTCGGCGAGCGAATCGATCGCTGTTTTGGAATCTCTGATAAGCGGCTTCGTTGTTGCACACGGTGACATCCTGTCCCAGTCTTGGTACCACCGATATGCCGTCGCGGGTAACCGTCGTCGACGTGTCGCCGTTGCGCCAGATTGGCACTATGTTGGTGCCGTCCGGGGTGCAAGTCACCACGACAATGTCCCCGGTAAGAAGATTTATTTTGGCTTGTGGTGTCGAAACTGTGGTCGCCGCCTCTGCGGTGATAACGGTTTGTCCGCTGCTAATCACGATTGTTCCGTGATCGGTGCCCACTTTGGCATTATTGAGGTAGCGCATGCTGCCGCTGGAGAAATTGTAGCTTGCCAGTGTCGACACCCCCGCCACTGCCGGATGATAGGCGACTGCATGCAAGGGTGAAGTGCCGTCTTTGATCATGGACGTATTGTTAGGCTGGGAACGGTTTGCCACGCCCTTCAATTTATTGTAGCGATCGCGTATCTCAGCGGGCAGGCAACCCTCAGTGCAATTGAACAGCGGGTCGTTATTGGCAATTTGCTCGACATTGATCTTGGCTCTGACAGCTGTGCCGCCGACCACCTTTATAGACGCTTCGACCACTGTTCGTTCGTTGCCGTCGACGGGGATCAATTCCTCTTCATCGGAGTCGTCGTCGCCAATTATGAGCTCTTGCCCGGCCGGTGCAGTTAATTGCGTACGCCTTTCGCCGCTGCCTGCCGAGGCAATCTTTTGCTGCACAGTTGCTTGGTCCTTCATTTGCATCACAGCCTGCGGACCCTCGAGCATTTGCACTGCGACTTTACCTGAGTCTTGTTGACTGATGATGGCGGTGCTTCCTGGAGCGAGAACAACGATGCCTTTCTTAGTTTCAATTTTGACTGGAAGTTTGGCTGAGCTTGCCAGAATTTTTCCACGATTAAGCTGCATGGTGTCGTTGCCTGCCGGAGCAAACTCCGTGCCTTTCTCGCCGATGACGGTCAAGCCGTCCTTGCCGTGGTAGCTAAAAACCTCGCAGCCGGTTTCGGCGACATACCAGCTCGTCAACGAGCTCTGTTTGGCCGCCGTGACTTGCATTTCTCGTGGAATGCAGGGCGGAACGATTTGATTCAGAACACGATTGTTGGAAGATGCAGGGTTTGTTTCCGGGTTCTGGTCGTACTGAGTAATGGCCGAGGTCGGGAACGACGACTTGGGCAGTACTGCTGTGGGTACAAGGCCGATGCCCGGTGGCAAGCCGAAGTCCAAGACCAGTGCGGGCGGACTGCTGAGGGTCGTTGGCGTTGGTACCGGCGTTGGCGTCGGGGTTGGGGGTGGGGGTGGGGTCAAGCCAGGCAGCGCCGGCTGGGATGCATTCAGGGCAATTCCGGGCAGTGCGACGTTGGGATCGATATATATAACTCCGCCGGCAGCATTGACGGTGGCGTTGCTGAGATCAATGTTGTCGGAGGTAGCGACGATGCGAATCGCCCCGCTGTCGGTCTGATATATTGGATTGAGCGTCATTCCGGTTGTGGTGAGTGAGCCCGGTGCCGCGACCTGGGTCGAGTAGGTTCCCTGGTAAACGCGCTGTTGTGTCCAGCCCAGCAGCATGGAGTCTGCTTGTGCCTTGGTGATGCTGCCGCCGCCCCAGATGCCGATGGCGCCTCCCGTGAAGGAGTATGTGTTGCCGCCAATCACAACTGAACCGCCGGCAGTAGAATTGGCGTTGACAGTGCTGCCCGCCACGCCGGTTACTTGTCCCACACTATTGATGATGGCATTTCCGCCAGTTGCAGAGAGCGTTCCGCCAGTCAGCCCGACATCCTGTCCGGCGTGCAGATAGAGGTCGCCGTTGTTGGCCGCGATGTTGTCGGCTTGCAGCGATGATACCTTGGCGATGACACTATAGGTGGTGCCGGCGCTGCCGCTGACAGCTCCGGAAATCGTATCTTGCGTGATCGAAACGGCAGCATTAGCGTTTGTCGCCGTGCCGCTGATACCGCTCGAGCCTGATAACGAACCGCTGGCACCGGAGACAGTCAAGCCGGCGCCAGTTGTCAGCGAGACTTTGGTGGCGCTGATCGAATTGGTGTTGGTCAGATCGATCGTGCCTGATGCGGTAGCTGACAAAGTGGTGCCGGCAGTGACTGTTCCGGTATTGTTCACAGTGATATTGTTGCCGAAAGTGTTCGAAATCGAGAAGGTTGTAGCTGCGCTTACGGTGCCGGAAGTATTCACGGTGCCGCCGGCGTCCACCGACAAGAGCGTGTTCGTCGCTGACGTATTCTTAATCGAGATGCCGTTATTCTGAGTAATTGTCAGCGAACCTGTATTGCCCGTGACGGACAGCGTGGCGCCGGCGGTATGCGATGTGTTGGCAATCGTAGTGTCTCCAGCGCTGTTAAGGGTTATCGCATCAACACTGCTGGTGAGATTGCTTGATCCACTGCCGCCGTTCAAAACCAGAGCGCTGCTCTGAACAGAACCCGACGACTGGCTGATGGTGCCGCCATTGGTGGCGGTCAGCGTCACTGATGTCGGAGCGACGACGTTGCCGCCCAGCGACAGCGATCCGGCCCCGGTAGAGTTAGACACAAGTGCAACAGTCGTGCTACCTGATATTGCGCCAGTAGTCGTGATCGAACCTTTGGCGAGTAAGCTGACGGCGCCCGTGGTGGCGGTGAGCCCGGTGGAGGAAATCGAGGCATTGTTGGTTACGGAAACGGCACCGAATGTGCCGGAAATTGGCAGGGTATTGCCGCTAAACATTGTGTTGTTTATAGTGACCGAACCGGTGGTGGCGCCGCTGAGGGAATCCAGGTTCGTCGTGAGGGTGATTGCTCCGGAGCTGCTTCCGACGTTGCCGCCTGTCGAAGCGATCAGCGTACCTGCACCGCTGATCGTTCCGGAGCCACTGGCGCTGAGATGGACGGTGGTACCGCTCAGGTTGTCTAAAAGCGAAATGGCGCCGTTGTTCGCGGTGGTGGCAAGGAAGACCGTGCCGGCAGAGGTGATGGTTGTGGATGTAGACAATGAATTGTCGGTGGAAACCGAGAGACTGGAGAAGGTCGATCCAGCCGAGCTAAGGGACAGGGCGCCAGCACCGCTGTTGACGATGGTGGCGGAGCCGGTTGAATTGAGAGTAAGGCTGCCGGTGGATGTATTAATGGATCCGATGCTGCCGGAAGTTGAAGATAGCGAGATAGAACTGGATGCCGTTAGTGTTTTTCCAGCCGACTGACTTATGGTGCCTGAGCCGTTCGCACTGAGGCTCACTACCGCGCCGGAGGCATTTGCGCCGAGCGAGATGCCACCATTGTTGCCGGTGGTGGAAAGCGAGAGCGTGCCGCCTGACGTTATGGCCGTAGATGTAGACAATGAATTGTCGGTTGAGACGGAAAGACTCGCGAAAGTCGATCCACCGGACGATAGACTGAGAGCTCCGGCGCCCCCGTTGACGACCGTTGCCGTGCCGGTGGTGTTAAGTGCGAGGTTGGATGTGCTCAACGTATTGGCGGCGGTAAAGGAGATGCCGCCGCTGCCTGCCGACAGGCTGGTTGTAGCTGCCGTCAAAACGCCGCCTCCAGTGATTGCGCTAGCGGCTCCGTTGGCATTTAAAGTGAATGATGAGCCCGAGCTGGCATCTAAGGTTATGGCGCCGTTGTTTGTGTCAACGATGCTGACGGCGCCCGTAGAATTCGCCGTTAGTATTGAGGCTGAAGTCGACGCGCCGGAGTCGATGGTGATGCCGCCGGAGCCGGAAGACAATATGACGGTTGGCGCCGTAAGCGTGCCCGATGTCGAAATGGCGCCGGCGCCGGACGGAGTTGCGGTTACAGAGATCGATGTCGCACTCATAGGATTGCTGAGTGCGACCGAGCCGGTGGTCGAAATCAGTGTCAAGGATCCAGTAAAAGTGGAGCCGCCAGTGGTTGCGATGCTGCCGCCGTTGGTTATGGTCAAATTGTTTATGAACGAAACGGTCGCAAGTGTGAATGTCGAAGTATTGGCGGTATTATCCAGATGAATATTGTTGGTAGCACCATTTCCCATGCTCGCGACCAGCGATCCTACACTGTTGTGCAGGGTGCTCATCAGGTTGGCCGTTATCGTGTCGCCTGACGTAGCATCGGTGGAAGTAATCGAGAGTTGGCCGGCAGTTGTGAGCGAGCCAGTGTTGCTTTCGTTTATTGCGTAACTGGTGCCGGCTCCGTCGTGTCCCGTGATCCCCAGAGAGATGTTCCCGCCCGCAGACACCGGCGAGTTAATTGCGATGGCTGTTTGGTTGGTGGCATTCGCCGAAATATTTAGAGCATTCGAGGCTTGGATGCTTGCTCCGAGTGTAACGGCGCCGCCTGCGATATTGGTAATTGGAGCGCTTGTAATGATTGTGCTAGGCTGTCCGGCAACGGATGAACTCATCGTCAAGTTGCTGGTCGCCGGAAATGCCCAGAAATCGACTTCGCCCGGAGTCGAAAAAGTTACCGTCGAGTTGGCCGGAGCGACTACATTGTTACTGCTCACCACTATCATGTTGCCTTGTGTAAGATTGACGATTGTTCCGGCGGTGAATGTAATCGAGCTGCCTGCCGCCGAGCCGGCGTCGAACTCCAACGAGGACACAATGGAGCTGGTGTTCTGCGGAGTGCTGTAAGTCCCGGTGCCCGAAACGGAAATACTTGTGGTGCCGAAATCGGTAGAATCGTATTGCGCGAATATCTGAGCGCCAGGCCCATCGGCAATGATGGCGCCATTGTTTGTTATGTTGTTTTTCAAGAAGATGAAGTAGTTGGATACATCGCTGACGTTGTCCAGTTTGAATCCTTTGCTTACTGTCAAGTTTTGGGTGGTAACGAAGACGTCGCCTCCGTTAATGAGCAGCGTTGTCGGCGTGCCCGCGGTTTGGGGCTGCATACTGATGTTGCCGGTGAGATTGTTGAAGAATGTATCGATGTCCGAATTGTTGTTAAGGGTGGCAGTCCCGTTATCCGTGCCGATGATGAGCGGGGTCTGGAACAAGATTGATGTATTGAAATTTTCAACCAGTCCGTTTGACAATAATATCGAGGTGGGGGCGGAAAACTGTACCAGACGTCCGGTGTTCGCGGTGTTGAAATTGCCGCTGCCTGAAAGAGTGTAGGCACCGGCGCCTGAGCCTATGATCGTCGAAGTTGGGGCAGCGCCCGTGTTATAGGTCGAAGTAATTGTCCCGTTGTTTGTGAAGGTATTTCCGTCAGCCAGATTGAACGTCATGATGTTATCGCTTACGACTGACGTGCTGTTGTTCACGGTGATTCCACTGCCGACGCCGGTGCTCGATGCCACTACCTGGCCGCCGCTCAGGTTCAATTGCGCAGAGGTCGCACCGCCTGCCAAACCAAAAGTGAGAGATCCGGCCGGATTAAAATTGATATTGGCTCCGGCGCTGGTAATCGAAGCCGAAGGCGACAAAACTACTGGCTTTCCGGTGCCATCAACTTGAACCATGGTCGATCCGGTGAGGCTTCCTATATTAATAGCAGTGGACGCAGATGATGTCTGTATGCTTGCACCGTTCTGCAGATCGATGGTGGCACCGTTGAAGGTCAAGTTTGCGCCGTTGGATACAGTCTCTGCCACTCCCGCATTTATCGTAATTATGTTGCCGGTGAATTCAGTAGTGCCGGCGATACCTGGGCTGAACGATTGAGATCCGGTGAATGTCAAATTATTAGTGCCGGCGGATACATTGATTGTTCCGGACGAGCCGCCGCTGAACGATACGGTTCCTGATACGCCGCCGAGCGAAAAGTCGGAGCTGCTTTGAATCAGTATCGTGCCGGAGTTATTGGTGGAAGTTATGACACCGCTATTGGCATAGCCAGAGTTGCCGCTCACATTTACCGTAATGTTGTTATCCGATGACAGCGTTGTGTTAGCTGCAACAGCGGTTGTGCCAGTGCCGGATGTGGTTGTAGTCAACGGTGCGCCGTTGAAGGCAATTGTGCCGCCGCCGGTGAACGACAGGTCCGTATTTAGTTGTTGTGTGAAGTTGAAACTCCCGCCAGACCCGGTTGTGAACGTGGCGGTCGTGCCGGCGCCTGGTGCGGTGATTACCATAGGCAAAGCCCCGCCCGAGTCGAAATTGAGGGTCGAGGCTGCGGTAGCCGAGATGGGCGATATGCTACTCAAGTTCAAATTGGGTGTGCTGACATGCACTGTCGCGCCGGAACCAATCGATACAGTGGAGCCGGCGCTAAAGGTAATTGAAGAAGCGGCGGCAGAGGTGGATGAGAGCAACACTGTACCGCCGGCGCCCGCATCGAGAGTCTGATTTCCGGTAAACGTGAGGTTATTCAGAGCAGGCAGGCTGATCATTGTCGCGCCACCGCCGGTGGTGGACATTGTGCCACTACCGGCAATGGTCAGATTCGGACTGGGACTGACGACAATGCTGCCTCCGGGATTGCTAGTGGTTATCAATCCATTGTTAGTGATATTTCCGCCGACACCGCCGACGTTAATGTCTATGTTTCCGGTTGTCTGATATACGGTGCCGGCTCCGAAGGTGATTGGCATAACGGCAAATGAGGGGCTGTATAGTAACGATGAAAGATTAGCGTTTACGAACAGCGTACCGGTGTTTGACCCAGCGGATTTCGTGATAGTCAAACTATCACCAGTGGGACCTGAGGGCTGAAACCACAATTCACCGCCCGGGATGTTGAATGTGGCGGTGGCGTTATCTGGGACAGTAACCGTTAGCGGACCTCCCAAAAAGCTGCCGTCTTTGAGAATTACCACTGGACCTCCGGGGAAATTGATAGTGGCTCCTGCTTGCAATACGAGTGAAGGAGTGTCGATTTCCGAGAAGTCCGCTGTTGTGAAAGTTACGTTGCTATTAGCAGCAAAAGTAACTGAACTCGCGCCGAATACGCTAACGCCTCCAATAGTGGAATAATTGAAGTTTGCACTCCCCTGGAACGTGATGTCCTTTCCATTAATGTAGAGTTGAGATCCGTTGTTGGCCGTGTAAGTGCCACTGCCGGCAAGTGTAAGCGAGCCGGTGCTCTCGATTTGCAAAATGGGCCCGAGGTATCCGGTAATTGTCGATTGAACGGTGCCGTCATTTTGCAGGGTTCCGTTGTTAACCTGCATGATCATGTGCTCGTTATAAGAGAGGACGACGTTTGGGCTAATGACCGTGTTCGCGTTACTCGTAATGGTATTAACGCCCGCTACGTTGACTGCTTGATCGACCGAGGAAAAGTTCAACGTCGCTGTATTGCTGCCGGCGGTCTTGGTGAATGTCAGAGACTGACCAGCCGCAGGGCTGAAAGTGATCGCGCCAAGTGTGGTCAGCGATGCCGAGCCATTGTCTGGGAGCACAATTTGAAGAGGGAGTGCACCGCCTGAACTAAAGTTGAACGCGGAACTCCCGGTTGCCGTAATTGCCGAACCATTATCAAAACTAAGGCTGGGCGTGCTCACTTGCAGAGTTCCGCCCCCGGTTAGCTTTTGGCTGGAACCAGTGGCGATTGTCACAGCGGTGCCCGCGGATATCGTGGTCGTTCCCGGTGTGGCGCCGGTTTGCGAAATAGTACCGGAGCCGGCAACTGTCATGGATCCTGCTGAGGTAATGGTAATGGAATTTCCGGAAGCTGAGCTTTGCACTGTCCCGTTATTGGTGAAGGTCTGCCCGTCCGGTATGTTGAGCCATAATGCGTCGCTCGAGCTGACCGCTACGTTGCTGTCGACTGTGAGGGAACCGTTCGGGGAAACTTGAGTCGAGGCATTGGCACTGGTTATGTTTAGCGTGGAACTCGTCGCACCGCCGGCAAGTCCAAGCGTCAACGAGCCTGCCGGGTTGAAGGCAATCTGTCCTCCGGCACTGGTAATGGTGGCAGAGGGGGTTCCTGCTCCGTCAACTTGAACTGTCGTTGATCCCGTGCTGCTGCCAATTTGTACAGCCGTGGTTGCAGAGGTCGTGCTGATCCCGGAATTATTTTGCAGATCCAACGTGGTGGCATCGAAGATGAGGCTGGAGCCGTTGGAGATGGTTTCCGTGACCCCCGAGTCGATGGTAATAGTATTGCCGACGAATTTGGTGGTACCCGTGGTGCCCGGGCTGAAGGATTGGGATCCCGTGAACGTCAGATTGTGTGTTCCTGCCGACACCGTTATCGTACCCGAGCTCCCGCCGGAGAACGAGATTATTCCCGACACGCCGCCAAGAGAAAAATCAGAGGCGCTCTTGATCAGAATATTGCCGTTGTTATGAGTGGAGGTGATTGTACCGCTATTTGCGTAACCCGAATTGCCGCTGACATTAACGGTAATGTCGTTGTCGGATGACAATATCGTGTTTGCTGCAATCGACGTGGTGCCTGTGCCGGATGTAGTCGTGGCAACGGCACCGCCGTTGAGCGCTATAGTGCCGCCGCCGCTGAAAGTCAGATTAGTATTAGCCGGCTGCGTGAATGTGAAACTGCCGCCGGAACCGCTGGAAAAGCTTGCCGTGGATCCCGGGCCCGGCCCGGTGATGGTCATGCTGTTGGTGCCACCATTTACATTGAACGCGGAGGCTCCGGTCGCATTCAACGTCGGTGTCGAAGCCGCTGTATCGCCATTGAGAGTCAGATTCGGACTCGTAATATTCACAGCTCCGCCGCCTGTTATTGTTGCTGCCAAGGCATTGAAAATGACTGAGGCCGTCGCTGAAGAAGTGTTCTGGATATTAACGGAACTGCCGCTGGTGGTCCATGTGCCTGCACCGGAAATCGACAAACTCGATCCCACGGACTGAACGGTGATCCCGGTGCCGGTAGTTCCCGTGCTCGTCACAATGCCGTTGTTGACGACCGTACCGGACTGTATGGTGACCGCAGTGGAGGACACGTTGGATGCGCCCAGGTTATCGAACGTGATGGTATTGGTGCTCGGAGCTGTCAGCTGAATGGAAGTTAAAGCAACGCCGGCGATCTGTCCGATTTCCAGATCGCTGGCTGTCGTCTGAATGCCGACCGTGTTGGTTGCCCATGCCCCGACCTGTCCGGTGAGCCCGGCTTGTACTACGTTGACGTTCCCTGCATCGGCTTCGAAATAGATTCCCCCATTGCCCGCAGTCATGGTCCCCGTTCCGGAAGCAGTTACGTTCGAGCCGGCGGTACTGGTGAAGGAGCCTATAAAGATCGAGTAATAGGACATAGTGCCATTGTTGATCATAGTCCAGGGCCCCTTATTCGCGTCAATTTCGAAGTTTAGGGTTGGTGCGCTCAAGCTGCCGGTTGCCGTATTTGTGAACGAGACCAATCCGGTCTGGTTGCTCTCGGCATAGATTTCTGCGCTGGAGGATCCGCTATTCGTGATACTCAAGGTACCGGTGCCGTTGGCTGTAATCGTCCAATTCGGTGCGGTGATGGTACCGCCATTGGTGATTTGCAGATTGCCGTTAAGCCCGCCCATGTTTAACTGGGCCGTTTGAATAGTGCCGTTATTTGTAATCGTGCCGTTACCTGTGAGCATGAACCCGAACACATTATTCGGCACGCTCAGGGTCACTCCTGAGTTAATCGTCTGGTCGGCGCCGGTAGTTTCTACGCCGAATGAAGCACCGCTCCCGGCAGTCATGTTCAGCGTTCCCGAGGTGGTAGTACCGGCCAAAGCAAAAGTGATTGCGCCGGCTGGATTGAAATTAGTATCTCCAGCGGATGTTATAGCGGCGGATGGATTGCTGCTACCATCGATTTGTACTGTTGTGGCGCCGGTGCTGCTGCCGATGTTGATGGTCGTCGAGCTCGACGTCGTTTTGATTCCCGAGCCGTCTTGCAGGTCAAGCACGGCCGTGTCAAAGTCGAGATTGCTTCCGGTCGATACAGTTTCCGTCACACCGGAATCAAGGGTTATCTGGGCTGCGGTGAACTTGGTTGTTCCGGTGGCACCAGGGCTAAACGATTGCGACCCTGTAAAAGTCAGATTATGCGTGCCCGCTGAGACCGTGATCGTGCCGGACGTGCCACCCGAGAACGAAACTGTTCCAGACACACCGCCTAGCGAGAAGTCCGAGGCGCTATTGATCAGAATATTTCCACCGCTATGCGTAGAAGTGATCGTGCCGCTATTTGCATAGCCTGAATTGCCGCTGACATTGAGCGTGATGTCGTTATCTGATGACAGCGTTGTATTTGCCGCGACTGAGGTCGTTCCTGTACCTGATGTGCTGGTGGTTACAGCGCCACCATTCAATGCCACCGTGCCGCCTCCATTGATGGAGAGATTTGTATTGACGGGCTGCGTCAATGTGAAACTGCCCCCGGTGCCCGTGGACAGGGTTGCTGTTAAGCCGGATCCCGGGCCGGCAATCGCCATACTGTTGGCGCCGCCATTAATGGTGAATGTTGAACTTCCGGTAGCTTGCAGCGTAGGTGTCGTGGTGTTTATATCGCCTTGCAGAGTTAGCTGAGCTGTGGTGATGTTTACTGGACCGCCGCCTGAAATGGACTGGCTCGTGTTAGTGAAGATCAAAGCTGCTGTCGAGGAAGTAGTGTTGCTGAAATTTACCGAACTTCCGCCAGTGGACAGCTGTCCGGTGCCCATGATGGTCATATTCGCAACGGTGGATTGCGCTGTGATTCCGGCGCCACTTGAGGTGCTGCTGGAAACGATGCCGGCATTGGTGAAGGTGCCTCCGACGTTGAAGGTGATCGCACCGGTTGTGGCGAGCGTGGCATTAGAAGTCACGGTCAGGTTGTTGCTCGTGGTGGAAACCGTAGGCGCGTTCAAGTTAATAGTCGTCGCTTGTCCCGAGACTGCCGAATCAAACATCACGTCACCCGATCCCGGATCGACGCTGATAGACCCTGCAGTATTGGTGAACGTCGCTGTGCTCAATCCCGGGCCGAGAATTTGATTGGCGGAAAGCAGAGTCAAGCCGTTCGTTTGGCTAAGCTTAGTTGCCGGTGCAAAGCTGATTTGATTCGCGTAAAAGGCGGCCGCGCTTGCTGCGCCCACCGTAAATGATCCGGTGCCACTTACAGCCAGCGTAGCGCTACCGTAGACGTCTAAGTTGGCTGTCGATGGTAGAACAATCTTTCCATTGTTTGTAAATGAGCTGACAGTGCCACCACCTACTTCAAATCCCCAGCTAAGCGGTGAGCCGGTCCAGTTTAGTGTCACACCGCTGCCGATGCTTGCACTGCCTGTCGATATATCTACCAACCCTATCGAGTCTGCCCCCGTAATATTGATCTGAGTCGTATTGCCTGGGGTTTGTGTTTGGAAGGCGATGCTGGGTACGGCGCCTGATCCTTTGATGACCAAAGCGTCGGCGTTTGGAACATTAAATGTCTCGGTGCCGCTATCGGTACCGATTATTAGTGGTGTGTGGATGAAAAGTTCTCCGGTGACGGTTTGATTCATCCCATTCGACAGTGTCAAACTCGTCGGCGCGAAGACGATCGCATCACCGAGGTTGCCGACACCAGCGAGGGTAAGTGAGCCGCTGCCATTGATTATTACGTTGCCCTGGCTTGTGGCAACAACGATCGGTGAGGACGTGCTGCTCAACGTGCCATTGTTAGTAAACGTCGCGCCCGAACCGAGATTGAACGTCATGGGACTGTCTGAGGAAAGGGTCGTGTTCGCATCAAAAGTTTGTGGTGCTGTTCCAGTAGTGGTCACGGCAACACCGCCACCATTTAGCGCGAGGACAGCCTTCGTAATCGTACTTGGATTGGCAGCCACCGAGAGCTCAAAACCGCCCGAGCCATCCGGGGCAATATTGGTCGCTCCGGCTTTAATGGTCGCGTAGCCTGTGGTGTTGGCGCCAGTCAGAGACGATGAACTGACCTGAATCGTCAAATTATCGTTGGTTGCGGATGGTGATGCGAGATTCACGGTTGACGTGCCGGCATTTATGCTGGTGCCGGCAGAGCCTACATCATTGAATTGAACGACCGGCGCCGTTATGTTCACATTGCCGCCGCCAGTGATCGTTTGTGTTGAGTTGCCGAATATGACAGAGGCGGTCGACGAACTCGTGTTCTGGAAATTCACCGAGCTACCGCTGGTCGTCCAGGTGCCTATTCCCGAAATTGTCAGGCTCAACCCGGTGGAGCTAGCGATGATGCCTGATCCCGTGGTGGCGGTGGCGGTTACCGTGGAATTGTTGATCATGGCCGCTGCTTGGAGCGTATCTGTGACTGCCTGCATGGCCTGGTTGATGGTTATGGAACCCGTGTTCGACGTTATGGACAACGCGCCGCTAAACGTGGAACCCGAGGTGGTCGTGATGCTGCCACCATTGGTGAGCGTGAAGTTGTTGAGATTAGCTAGCGTGCCCAGCGAGAGGGTTGCTGAATTGCCGGAATTGTTTAGCGTGACGTTGTTTGTCGCATTTGCTCCCCATGTGCCGCTGAAGGAGCTGACATCGTTGATTCCGTTCAGGTTGGTAGTGACGGTTTGTCCGGCGGTGGCATATCCGGATTGCACTGTCAGCGAGGAGGCAGTGATACTGCCTGCACCTGCCTCATCGATTGTATAGGCGCTCGTTGAAGCGTCGTAGCCTGAGACCTGCAGGGTGACATTCTGTCCGGTTGCTGTAATCGGCGCCGCGATCGACACCCACGTGCCGGCGGCATTGGCTGTGGTGCTGATTGTAATGCCTCCGCCTGCGCCCTGGAGTGTGAGCGCGCCATTCACATCTATAAAGCTTCCCGGGCCATTAGGCGTAGGCGGGGTGTTGGCGGTTATAGTGCTTATGTTAATTGTGGCATTGGCACCGCCGCCGGCATTGAGAGTGTACGGTGTCGCGAAGGTCACTCCGCCGCCATTGAAATCTTGCACATTGATCGTACCTGTGCCGCCCGATACAATTGAGACCGGCGCGACGGGGGTGCCTTCCATTGTCAGCCCCCCGGACAGACCACTATCGTCGATTTGTATGGTCCCATTCGGATTGAGTGACCTGACCGTGCCGTTGATGTTCATGACGTTCGCCATGTATTGCAACACGGGCGTGGTGGGTTCTGCCTCATTGAGCGCACCATTAGAAAGATTGACGTTGGTGGCATAGAACATGAAGGTTCCTGTCGTTGCCTTCAGTTGAACGTTGGGCGCTGTGGCGCTTCCGACATTGATCGTTCCGGGAGTGGCCTGGATCCAGGCCACTGAGTTTAGTGATGTGTCGAACGTATATGAGCTATTGAAATTGATTGTCGAGCCGTAGATGAAGATGCTGCCCGGCGCCCAGTTCGAGCCGAAAGAGGCTATACCGTTGGGACTTGTAATGGTTTGCGGCGTGCCACTGAATGTGATGCCGGAATATCCCCAGTCGTCAAACTGAAGAAGCGCCACCGTCGATAGATTGGTTATTGTGCCGTTGTCGACTACGTTTAATGCCGAGATTTCGAACATGTTGGACATTGAGAGTGCAGTCGCCGTTCCTTGCAGTGTAATACCGCCGCCGACGGTAAACGTTGATCCGCTGAGTTGAATGTTGGTCGCGTTTAGAGCAATGGTGCCATTGCCCGTAAAGGTCAAGTTTTTCGAGGTTCCCTCATTAAGGACCGTTATTGTTCCGAGCGTGGAAATGGTGCCTGTGTTGCTTGTGCCGGGACCGGTTAATGAGAGATCGCCACCGTTGCCGTCCAGCGTGATAGCTGAACTTCCTGTGGCCGTGATGGAGGCGGTGCCACCGAAGATGAACGATGGTGTACTGATTGATATCGCTCCACCGCCTTGAATGGTCTGGGCTGCGCCACTGGCAAGTGTAATGCTTGTGGGAGCGGTAAGTTTAGTTGTACCCGGCGTCGCATTGGTGTTGGAGATAATGCCGCTGCCGGCGATGGACAGGGTGGAACCGCCTTGCACCAGTAAGGCGTTGGTGCCGGTTGCACTCGAGGAAATCGTCCCATTATTTGTCAGGGTCGGAGTGGTTATGGCAAGGCCAGTGCCGGCGCCGAAAAGCGTGCCACCAATGGTGGTGGTGCCTGATGCGACACTCAACGTGGCCGTCGTCGCGAAGCTCAGTGAGCCGTTGATGGTGGCATCGCCTGACAGGGCAGTTCCTGATACGGTCTGTGGTGTCACGGTCAAGCCTGAGAGATTGGATGTAACTGTGACCGTCACGCCCGCCGGTATGATCAGGTTGGCGAAGTTTGTCGCAGGAACGTTGCTCCAGCCGGCACCGGTGTTTTTGTCGTAGCTGAAGCTGCCGCCTGAAGCGTTGCCTGTGCTGTCGAGCACGAGTGTTTGTCGGGACAGCGCCTGCGATACTGTCGCGAACGCCGCAGTGCCGTTTTGAATAGTCGCGATCCATTCAGCAGGAGTGACAACTTCATTATTGAAAATCGTCTTGGTGCTGCCGTTTTCAGTGATCGGCACTGATCCGTTCGTATAGCCTGCCGGACTGGCGAATTTTGATAATGATGCATTTGCGGCAAGATTGTTGATCGTGATGTTGCTTGTGCCGCCGGACATGATTGGTCCGCTCGTACTTGTGGCGCCGGATGCAGCCGCGAGAACCGTGAATGTAGTGCCACTTCCTACGATGGCACTGGTGTCAGCCGTCGCGCTAAGGTAGTTTGCGTCCGCGCCATAGGTGCGGTTGGTTATCAGTCCACCAGGCTGTGTAATGGTCACGGCGCCGCCGATGATCGAGCAGCTATCGCAAGGCGAGCCGCCGCCGCTGGTGCTGAGAACGCCTGCAACACTGCTGGTTACATTCACCTGCATGGCCGTAATCGAAACGATGGAAGATCCTCCGGAAAATCCCGAACCGGCCGTTCCACCGTCCCCGCCCTGTCCGAAGGCGGCTTTTTTTGTAGCCAAGCTATCGTTGGCGCCGGCTCCGCCCAAGTTGGTGTTCGTGCCGCCGGCGCCACTGGCAGCACCACCATTCGACCCGCCAACGCCTGCCGACGCGTGGTCTCCTCCAGCACCGCCTTCGACCGTACCGCCGCCACCGCCTCCGCCACCGTCCAACCAGGTGCCGCCGGAAAGGAAACCGTCGCCGCCACCACCACCACCGCCGCCGCCCGTGGCGCCGGCGCCGCCACCACCGCCGCCGCCGCCGATATTGCCGCCGCCGCCTCCTCCTGTGGAAAGAGTGCCGGCGCCGCCGGCGCCACCATTGGCGCTCCAAACGCCCTGTGCTGTAAATGTGGTGCCTGCCTGCACTGTTATATTGCCGCCCGTGCCGCCGGCTCCGCCCGCGCCCGGAGAAGCGCCGGCGCCACCGCCGCCGCCACCGCCGCCGCTGGCGTCAAGTTCGGCGCCAGCGTTCGTGATCGATCCGGAGTTGGCAACGAGCTTGATAAAACCACCATTGCCGCCGGCCCCTCCTGCTGAATTGAGAGCGCCGCCGCCGCCGCCCGCACCTTCGGTATGAATGTCGGCGCCGAGTGTTATGCTGCCTGTGCTTGATTCGAGGTCGACAGTGCCGCCGCTTCCGCCGCTGGGTCCGTTTCCGCTGGTGCCTGTCCCTGCCGCACCGCCATAGGCATCAATATTAGAGGTCGCTGTAATGTTGCCGACAGCTATCACTTTTACAGCGGCCCCATTGCCGCCATTTTCGTCGGTGCTGCCTTCGCCGCCCATGGCATTGATGTATCCCGTGGACACGGTTTTGCTGCTCGAGCCGGTTTGTGTAATTGTTAGGGTGCCGCCGCTGCCTGAGTTTCCGACCCCGCCCCCGCCGTTGCCATAAACATCGACCTCACCGATCGAGATATTGCCGGCGGCCGTGATTGCAATATTGCCGGCTGTTTGTGCTGAGTTCCAGCCGATAACCGATGTTATGCCATTTATTGTCACGTCGCCTGAGACTGCTCCGGCGGTGCCGCCGATCGTTATGTTGCCTGCGGGGCTGCTGACATTTCCGACGCTAATAGTTCCGGAAGTTCCTCCGATATTGATCGCGCCACCGGCCGGGCCGCCGGAGGCGCTCAGATCACCTGTGGTGATCGAGCCGCCGGCCTGAAGCGTTATGCTGCCGGCCGCAGTGCCGGAATCGGTAACGATCGATCCCGGCGTGGTTGAGCCGAGGGAAATATCCGTTGTGCCGAGCGTTCCTGCCTTGTATGGCGGCGCTTGTGAGCCCGTAACCGCTCCGGATGCAAGATCGATGAGCGTAAAGCTGGTGGTTCCGCTGGTAAATGTGGGTGTAGCAGCCGACAGGCTGACTGAGCCTCCGCTGACGAAACCTTTGGCGCTGATGGTACCGCCGGTAGTGCCAAACCCAATGGCCGTGCCGGTGGCCGCCGTTGATCCGGCAATCATCGTGATGTTGCCGCCTTTGCCGCCGCTGCCGACGAAGTCTCCGTTGCTGTTGACCTTTACGTTGGATGGAATGTTGATTGTGCCGGCGTTGGAGCCGGTGCCTCCATAGGCGATCAATGTTATGCTTCCGCCATTGCCACCACTTTTGGTGCTGACCGAGGTCAAAGAAGTAATCGGATTGCTGCCGCCACCGGCCCCTGTGCCGCCAGTCAAGTCAATGTAGCCGCCGGCTGGAGTTCCACCATTGATGGTCAAAGTATGGCTTGTGTCCGAGCCGCCGCTGGTGGGATTGCCGACACTGGCACCGCCGGTGCTCGTGAAATTAGCGCCGGCGATCATTACAATATCGCCGCCGTTTGCCGTGGTCGAACTAGTATTGATGGCGCCGGCACCGGCGGCGGTAGTGATATTAGTCGCCGCCACGATTGCCAGATCTTCGCCGCTGAAGCTTAGCGCGCCGTTGATGACCACTGGCCCCGCCGTATTGTAGAACCCGGGGTCTCCTGTGACGCAAGTATTGCCAATATAAAGCGTGCCACCATGCACGGCAGTTTGAGTAGAACCGGCTGAAGTGTTGAGTTGGCCGGCAATTTTTTGAACGTCGACAGTCACACTGCCGGTGCCCGCAAGAAGGTTGATGGTGGCAGCGTTGAAGACGCCCCCTTCAAGATCAAGATTGTAGTTGCTGCCGGCGGCGGCATTGCCAATGTTGATCGCATAGGCGCGACCCGGTGCCGCTGAGATCAGTCCGCCCGTATTATCGATGAGAAGCTGGTCGCTGCTCGAGCTGGACAAATCAACGTCGCCGTGTAGTGCCTCTATGCGCCCACTGTTGTGGATCGCGCCGGCCGCAGTGATGCTCAAATTTGCTGAGCTGGAAATCACACCGGCATTGAGGAGATCGTCCACTGCTCCAATGTTCAAGCTCAGTCTGGGTAATTCTCCACGGACGCGCAATCCAGCTGCTTGCGGCGCCACCGTTGTGATCAAAGCGCCACGAGCGTTGGTGACGTCAAAACCGGCTAGGTCGGCTACGCTGACGCTGCTGCTAGTGGAAAGCAGGTAAAAACGCCCGGCATTAACCAGGTTGCCGCTAAGGTTGAAGGCACCGCCGGATGCTGTGTTCCAGACCGCCGATACGCCGTGTGGAATGGTCAATCCGCCCAGATTTAACTGCTGCTCGAGTTGGTTCAGCCTGAGCAAGCCGCCGACGGCGACTCCGCTTGCGTTCAAACGGATCGTCTGGCGTCCGCTGGCAAGAACTTGCTCGAGAGCGACAAACTCGCCGGGCGTCAGCAAGGTGGTGGGCAGTACTTTGTCCAAAGTTCTGCCCACCCTGATCACGGCGCTCGTTCCGGATCGCAAGCTGCTACTGGCCCGGATCGATTGTTGTTTAGACGACAAATTCAGGGTGACCGACGCTGAAGGAGCAGGCACACTGGCTCTTTGAACCTGGCACAGCACAATTGGCTGAAAAGCCCAATTGAGCGTGCACGCCAGCGAAACTGCACCAACCAACGGCCTCAGAGATCTCATATATCACCCGCCAATAGGTAATTATTAGTTACCCATGACATGTGATTAATTAACCGATCTGTCCGCAAAAACAGGTATTCAGACTTTATTTACGCGTGCGGACAGTTGTCTTACCAGGCACCGTATGTGATGGCAGTGTGATATCGCATATGGTGCAAAAAATTCCGGCGCTGCACCACACGTGGTGGCAGATGCGCCGGAATTCATGATTATTTGCGATTATACTTGCTCGCGATCTTTGAGCAGATTGGGCGAAACGCCGCCGTGGCGCTTCACTTGTCCAAGCACGCGCTGTCCGTTTTTGACGATGCCCTGACCTTCTTGAACCACTCGGCCCAGTGCCGTGAGGTCGGCGTCCAATTTGCTCAGAACTTGATCGGCATAATGGTCCGCGCCTTCGCGGGTGCGTCCGGCATCTTCTTCAGCTTCCATGCGGATACGCTCGGCTTCGGCCAGGGCTTCGCGGCGCATTTGCTCGACTTCCGCCACTACTTGCTTGCGAATACGCTCGACTTCCGCCTGCACGGCCTTCAAAAGCTCGGATTCGTGCAGCATGGTCTCAGCCTGACGGCGGGCCGTGGAAATAATTTGCTCGGCGCGACGCTGCGACTCAGAGATGATGTCGTCGCGCTGCTGAAGCACGTCGGTGGCTTCCCGGAGCTCTTCCGGCAAGCGAGCGCGTGCTTTATCCAGCACTTCTAAAAATTGATCGGCATTGATTGCTTTGAACTTCCAAACGCCGGCACCATCTTCAATAAGGTGCTCGAGTAAATCGAGATGCTTATAGATGGATGTCTGCTTGTAGGCAGCGGTGTTGGGAGTAAGTGCTACTGTAGTGGTCATTATTCAGCGCCTCTGCTGAAATGTTCTTTCAAATATTTGTCCACATGTGATGGGACAAAATGAGATACATCTCCGCCTAAACGAGCTATCTCTTTGACGGTCGAAGAACTTATAAAAGAATACTCGGCTTTTGTCATGAGAAAAATAGTTTCTAGTTCAGGAAGTAACTGGCGGTTGGTTTGAGCCATTACAAGCTCCGCTTCGTAGTCGGAGACGGCTCGTAAGCCGCGAATCAGGATAGAGATGCCGTTGTCTTTGGCGAAATCGACTGTCAGCCCCTGGAAGTGACCGACGGTGACGCCGGGAATGTCCTCTACCACTTCGGAAATTAGCATCGTCCGGACTTCCACCGGCAGCAATGGTGACTTACCTGGGTTAGCCACAACCGCCATAATGACACCGTCGAAGAGCCTGCTTGCCCGTCGGATGATATCCAGGTGTCCGAGCGTCATAGGGTCAAAGGAGCCGGGATAAATCGCCCTTGGCACTGTATTGACTCACTTTCGGGCGACGACTGGCGTCGCCCCTGCATATCGTCGGAACCCGCGGAGATTATCCATATTACGGGCGTGGCAAGGATCTTCAGCCTTGTCAACGGCACGATCATAACATGGGCTATTCTTTGAAACATCTACGGTACAGTATAAGCTTCTAATATTAAGTGGAATTGAACGACCAGCAGTAGTAATCGCAGTCTTCTGCATCTGGATATGCGCTGGATAGCACAATGCGTGCGGCCTTATTTCATTGATTGGAAAGCACAAGTTGCAATCCGGAATTTCCAGCGACAGATCTACCACCGTCGTCCATCCCGACGACTGCATAGGCACTGTTGGAACCGCTTGAGTCAGCGATGGGATTGTATTGAACGTTGCCCGCCGCTCCGCTGACGCTACCGCATGCCTGCAAGCGTGCTGCTGAAATATTGGTGATCGCTCCTGCCGAAGGTATATCCGCACTGCCGGTGAACGGGTTGGCCGGATAGTTGCCGACCGTACCGCCGGCTGCGCACGAGCCGCTGGGATAGTACGGACCGAGGTCAGCGCCGCTGGCAGCATACACGCCTGCTGTGTCCGTACTGTACGACTCGGACGCGACCTGACAAATATGCATATTGGCTTTTACTTCCACCAGCTTCGCCTTCTTCTGAGAGCCGATGAAGTTGGGCAGAGCAATAGCGACGAGAATGCCAATAATGACGACGACCACCAACAACTCGAGGAGCGTGAAGCCTTGGGTTCTGTCTTTTTTGACCATAATGCTGACGTGGTACCTTGCACACGCCTGCCCGAAAGGCGGCATGCTGTTAAAAATTAGTTGCCTGTTCAATTCTATGCCCTTTGTACGAAAAAAGTAACAACCCTCTACGTGGAGTGCTTGGAACCGAATCCAGGCTTGCTAACTGTGGCTTGTGAGCGATTCCTAAGCTGAAAGCTATCGATCGAAGCATGGGTATAACCACCTCAGTCTCATCTTCTTGATAAGGGGCGGTCATGCAACAGAATCTTGCGCCTGCGCCGGCCGGAGCCGGGTTTGCCTTCACTGACTGGTTGGTTCGCGCCGCCCAGTTGAAAGCCAGCGATGTTCACCTTCACAGCGGATACCCGCCGCTATTTCGGATGAACGGAAACATGACTCCGATGGAGCAAAACGTGCTCACTGATGCGATGCTGCGCCCGGAGCTGCTCAAGCTGCTCAATGAAGACGAGAAAGAGACCTTCGAGCAACGCAAAGACGTTGATTTTTCCTATGAAATCAAAGGTGTAGGCAGATTCAGATGCAGTTTGTTTATCGGCTACGCCGGCATCAACGGAGCCTTTCGCGTTTTGCCGCCCACATCGATGTCGTTGGCGGAGCTGGGACTACCGTCCGAGCTGGAGCGATTCAGCGACTTTCACCACGGATTGCTTCTTTTGACCGGCCCCGCCGGCTGCGGCAAGAGTACAACTCTTGCTTCAATGATCAATTTGTTCAACGAGCACCATCAGGGTGACCACATTCTCACGCTTGAGGATCCAATCGAGATCGTTCACCCGAACAAAGGCTGCGTTGTGAACCAGCGGCAAGTGCCGCTGCACACCGAAAGCTATGCGCGCGCCATGCGCGCGGCGTTGCGCGAAGATCCCGATGTTATCGTCATCGGTGAAATGCGCGATTCTGAAACGATTAGTCTGGCGCTGACCGCCGCTGAAACTGGTCACCTGGTGCTGGCTTCAATGCACACCACCGACGCCGTCAAATCGATCACGCGCATCATCGATGCCTTCCCTCCCGATCGCCAATCGCAAATCCGCACCATGTTGGCGGAATCTTTGATGGGCGTATTCAGTCAGTTGCTTTTGCCCGGCATGGACGGAAAAACCCGCCATATGGCTTACGAGCTGCTATTCGTCAATGCCGCGATCAGCAACATGATCAAAGACAAAAAGACTTTCCAGATTCCGCAACAGATGCAGATGGGCAAGGCACAGGGGATGTGCACGCTCGGCATGACCATAAGCGAGCTGTGCCGCACCGGCAAGGTATCGCGAGAAGTGGCGCGCCGCTTCGTCGACGAATCATATTTACAGTAGGTGGTGAACAATGGCACAACTAGACAAGCTTTTCACGATGCTCAAGGAAACCGATGGTTCTGACCTGCACATGGTTGTCGGGCAGCCACCGAAGATGCGTATTCATGGCAGCATCAGGAACGTCGAGGGCTATCCGCCTTTCACGGTCGAGTCGATGCGCTCATATCTATTCGAGATCTTGCGCGAAGATCAAGCTAAAACGTACACCGACGATCGCGATCTCGACTTCGCGTACTCACTGGCCGGTGTGGCCCGTTTCCGTTGCAATTTTTTCAATCAAAACGACGGACCAGCAGCCGTGTTCCGGATCATTCCGGAGAAGATAAAAACGCTCACCGAATTGAACATGCCCGCCGTTCTCTCCACGTTTGCCGATCTCGAACACGGACTGTTGCTGGTTACAGGACCCACCGGCAGCGGCAAGTCAACGACATTGGCAGCGATTATCAACGAGATAAACGAAAAATACTCCAAGCATATCGTCACCATTGAAGATCCTCTGGAATTCGTTCACCAACCGAAGAAGGCGACGATCACGCACCGCGAGGTCGGACAGCACTGCGTTTCGTTTGACACCGCCCTGCGCGCCGCGGTGCGCGAGGATCCAAACGTGATTCTCGTCGGAGAAATGCGCGACCTGGAAACGATCCGCCTGGCGCTGACGGCTGCCGAAATGGGTTTCCTTGTGTTTGGAACGCTGCACACTAACTCAGCGGCGAAGACGATTGACCGTATCGTGGATGTATTTCCGGCCGAGCAACAATCGGCAGTGAGAACCATGCTTGCCGGTTCGTTGCGGGGAATCGTCTCGCAACTGCTGTGCAAAGCGCCGGGCGGCAAGGGCCGCTGCGCGGCAAATGAAATTCTCATTTCCAACGCCGCCATCTCCAACTCAATTCGCGAAGGCAACATCAACATGATCAAAACCGCTATTCAAAGCGGGCAAGGCAAAGGCATGCAACTCATGGACGATGCTATGGATAAGTTGGTGCAGGCCGGCAAAGCGGATCCGCACGATGTGTACATGAAGGCAATGGACAAGAACCGCTTCCAGAAGTATGTGAACAAACCGGTGGCCGCGCCGGCGTGATCAGCGAACTACCGCTCGCGGCTACGATTGGAGCACGTCGACCAGCTCCAGCGCCAGCGAATTCCAGCTGACGAAGTGCTTTGCCCAAAGCGGCGTGCCGGTTTCGCTGTCGTAATTTTCCGTCATGCTGAAGACAGAGCGAATGCCACCGAGTATGGTGCCGAGCACCCTTTGGGACAGCTCACGTGCTTGTCGATGGTAGCCATAATGCTTGAGCGCGCGCACGGTCAGAACGTTCGGCAAGATCCAGGTTGGTCCTTGCCAATTGCACACTACGACCCTGCCATACAGCCCACGCGGCGCGTTGTTGTAGAGATGCTCCGAGGCGGCGGTAGATGCGATGCCGCTCGGACGGAAGAAGTGTTTCGGTTCGAGGATGGTGGATTCGATCACCTGGCGGGCGCGCTGCTCGCTGCAAATCTTCAACAGCACGGGAAGCAAGCCGGTCCAAGAGCGAATCAACACGGGGTGTTGATCGAACACATGGATGTTCGCGTACATGCCGAGCTCATCTCGCCAGAAGGTTTTCTCGACATTGGCTGCGAGGATTTCGGACATGTCTTGAAATTGTCCGGACAGATTCTCACAATTGCACGACGATGCCAGACGAGCGAATGCCTCGAACTCCTTGACGAGGTAGCAATTTAAGTCGACGGCCAAAATGTCTTGCTCGTCGAACTTTGCCGTCGACTGATTCGTGCCTTTGGCTGCATGCTGGGGATCGAGCAGCGCCAGATTGTTATCGACGCCGCTTTCCAGAACGTTGCGCCAGCAGAAGAGCTGCGACGCGTGTCTGCGGAAGGCAATATAGTAACTGAGATAATTGCGCAGAGCCGGAATAATCGGCGCGATTAATTGCGGATCGATTGCCGGTTGTGCAAGTAGCGTCTGGCACAGAAACGGTTTGCACATGTCTCCGTTGTCCCACACGCGGTGCACGGATATGGTGCGTGGAACGTAACCGCTGGCCTGGTGGAGAGCGAGAAATCCTTTTACAATATCCAGCCGGACGTCGAAAATGTTATGTCGTGCGGCTGCCTGAGCGAGAAAACAAGCGTCCCAATCATACATCTGATTGTACGAACCGGTGGTTGAACGCATCGCAACTTCGCCGAGGTCATCGCTGCCTGGCTTGACAGATGCAGTCGGCGTCAAGAAAGCATATTTGAGCAAGCCGTCAGGGCGGTGCAAGCAAGCCCGCATTTGGTCCGCGAGAAACGAGCGCAGACTGTCCAGGTCTGTCGCCGAGAGAAGCGGCGGCGGTCCCGGCTTCTGCACATGCTCGGCCGAGGCAGAAGGCGGCGTAGAAGTAGCCGGTATCGGCAATGAGTGTTGGGGAGGCTCGGGTATCACGATCGGACTCCAGCAAAGACTAAATGCTGAGACCGCGATTACACGGGGATGTTGCAGAGCATGTGCGTTGTCTGTGTCTGCGGCAGCGGCAGCGGCCGCGGCCGCGCATGGCCCGCCCCTACGACTGCTGTTCGGCTGCGGCGGTTGGGGCCGGTGTCGAGACAGTGATCACGTTGTCGTTCGACGAATCATGATCCGAGGTGCCGTTTACTTCTACTGAGCCGTTTGTTTCGGAGGATCCGTTGCCGTTGGTCGGTCCGTTGGATGGTAAACCGTTGCTGTCGACGGCAATGGTTTCCACGCGGAGCATCTTAACGGTAGGTGGCTCGTCCGCAATATCGTCATCATCCATGGCGCCGACTGCGGCGGGCAGGTGGACCGTGAATGTCGATCCATGTCCAATTTCCGATGCGACTGTAATTTTACCGGCGTGCTTGTCGATGATGCGTTTGACAATTGTCAGGCCCAATCCCGTGCCCTTGATTGTGTGCACCTTCTTCTCGACGCGGTAGAACCGATCAAAAATATGCGGCAAGCAATCTTCCGGAATACCGATGCCGTTGTCTTTGACTTCAACAAACACTTCGTTGCCATCGGGGCGAGCGGCAACTTTCACTAGAATTTTGCCGCCATTAGGCGTGTACTTGATCGCGTTGGTAACCAGGTTAATCACCGCGCGTTCGATCGATTCGCGATTCATGCGCACCATCGGCAGTTCGTCCGCGGCTTCGAAGACAAGCTCAATGCCCCGATCTTGGGCCATCATATTTACAGCGCGCGTTGTATATTCAACGGCCGGTCGAATATCTTGGCGCACCATTTCAATTTCGCGATCGCCTTCTTCCAGTTTGCTCAGTTCGAGAACTTCATTTACGAGGTTCATCAAACGTTCTGCTTCACTGTCAATGATTTGCAGAAACTCGCGATAGATATCCGGCTCCAGCTTTTCACCGTGCGTGCACAAAGTGTCGACGTACGACTTAATGGAAGTGATGGGCGTGCGCAGTTCGTGAGACACATTGGAAATGAATTCGCCCTTCAAACGCTCCAGCTCTGCCTGGCGGGTGATATCGTGCATGATCATCACCGAGCCGAGAAATTCTTTGTTCAAAGAGATGGGCGCGATGTGCAAACGGACGGTGCGCTCGCCCAGAGCGATTTGTTGCACGACCGGGCCCAGACTGCCTGGTGAAACCGTGTCCGCGAACACTTGAATGACTTGGCAAATTTGCGGCGAATCGGGGCCGTCCGTGCAGAAGACCAGCGGTTTGCCGAGCATGTCTTTGGCTTCTTTGTCGAACAGCTGAGTGGCGGCGGCGTTGACAATCTGGACCTTGTTGTCGCGGTCGCAGACGACGACGCCGTCGGCAATCGACATGAGCACAAGTTCGAGTTTGTTTCTTTCGGAGATATATTTGTTGCGCTCTGCCATCAGGCTGTCGACGTTTTGTTTGTCGTACTGCTGCAAGCGTTTGGACATGTAGTTGAAGGCGCTGACGACCTGATCGATTTCGCGACCGGCGCTTTGTCCTGGTATCTGGTGTCCGAACCTGCCGGCGGCTATCTGCGAGGCGCCTCCGGATAGTGCTTTCAATGGTCGGTTAATCAGCGAATAGTTGACGGCCAGACAGAGTGCGCCCAAAAACCAAACCAATCCGAAAATCGAAATCAGGAAAACTTTCGTCTCATGCGGCGTGCCGAATATGGTGAAGGCACTGCTGTCCAAGCCGACCCAGCAAACGCCGAGGTGCTCGCCGTTTTTCTTCATGGGCACGACAATGTTGACGATATCCCG
>DATNQY010000325.1:0-15820 GCA_036703785.1 Candidatus Obscuribacterales bacterium | reverse complement strand
TACAGTTCCATCAAGCATGCGGACATGGGCGGCAACGTCGAGTCCGAAGCCCGCTACAGACAGGGCGATGGCTATTATGCATTCGTGCAAAACGGCACCGCAAGCAATCCGCTCGCGGACAACAGTGCGGCCCCGGCGCCAAGCACACCCCAGGCGCAACTATCCCTCTCAGCAAAAATGCTGGATAAACCGCCCGCCGCCATCGCCGCCCGGGACTTCACTCAAGATAAGGCAGCCATGGAAAATGCGGCTCAACAAGCGCAGATTGCCGCAGCCCAAGCGCAAGCCGCCGCCGACAGCACCACTGCCGACGCTGCCGACCGCGCCGCTATTGCCGGCGACGCGGCCAAACGGGCCGCCCAAACTGTCGCTGACAAGGCTTACGCCTTGCAGCAGGCAGCCTGGCAGGCTGCCCAGGACGCGGAGCGCAAAGCAGAAGAAGCGCGCGCCCTGTTAGAAACCGCCAACAAAGCCAAAGACGCTGCCGAGCAAGCTGCACACACCGCCCTGATTAAGGCGCAGGACAGCAAGGCGCAGGCCGCCGCTCAAGCTGTGCAACAGGAGCAAACCGGCAATATTGGTGCCACCGTGCAAGCGACACAAGAACAAGTCGCTCAATTACCACCACCGGCGATGCCGGCTTTGTCGCCAACGATCACCGACCGATTGCCGGTTAGCGACATCCCCGCGTCGTTTGCCGCGTTGGTCAACGCCGGACGCGACGAGTTCAGACAGCAAGCCTATCATGCCGCCCGGGACACCTTCGAGCAAGCGACGCAAAAGCAACCAATGAATCAAGATGCGCACTTCTGGCTAGCCATGGCTTACTGGCACCTCTACGACTACGAGAACGCCAAAGACCAGCTCGAGCTCACCTTCCGTTTAAATCCATTCGACACCGAAGGTCAAGTCGCGAAATCACGCTTGCCCGACATCGCCGCTTTCCTGGATAAACAAGGGCGGCCAGCAGTCGATTCCGCCTCCCAATTGCAGCAAACGATGCGCGATGTGTCGCGGCAGGCAGGATCTTTGCAGGCGCAACAGTACTTGAATGGAGAACAGACGGCTGCCTCGCGAATCAATATCGCCGCCATCGAGTCCGACAAAATTCGCAGACAAACAGGCCAATATCTCGCCTCTGCACGGGCGGACGCCGATTATTACGGCTATGAGCCGGCTAACCTGGATGAAGTCAGCGACCTTGGATACATCAATGCTCACTACCAAATTACCGACGGATTCGTGCAGGCGACAGCAGCGCGAGCTGACGCGGCAAATAGAATGACCAACGTTTCCGACTGGCAAAACTACCTGCTTTCCTCGCTAGGCGACCAGCCGCATCCTGGACAACCTCGCTTACGCGCATTCGGTACCAATCTCTACGTACAATATTACGGCGATGAGGGTGCTGACAGCGCGCCGCCGACGGCAAGCACGGATCCAGAGCTAAAGGCAATTGCGCTCAGATATCAACCACCATCAGGAACAATGAAAGCAACACTGCTGCGGCAGGCTTATCAGAACCTGAAAAATTCGCCAGCGAAATAACCGACCGGCCGAAATGGCGACGACTTGAATGTGTCGCTAGTGGTCACGTTCGAAAAGCCGGGAATCGGGTGCGCGGAGGCATTGGGCTTGTTCGGCAGCCACTTGAATGTCTTGCTGATTGATTGCTGAACAGCGTTCGGATTGGTCAAAGTGCAGCTGATCTTGAAAGTAAACGCACGCGGATCATCCGTGCCGATATCGCCCAGAATCGGAACCGTAGGCAAGCTCTCCAATTTGTTGAACGTCATTACGCTCACCGCTTTTTGGATAGTTAGTTTGCGCGAAACCTCGCCGACGGCGCCCGGCAAAATGCTTGATGCAACGCGCGGAATATTACCGGCCACATCCACGTTGAGCGCGTTAACCGGGATGTTCCAACTACCGGCGGCGCGCAAGCGCAAATCATTGCCGATGAAATTCAGCTGGTCGATTGCCAATACGCCATCCGTAATCTGGAACGACAAGTTGGCTTCTTTAAATTTGCCGGCCTTTCCCGGCAGCACGGTTTGCAAAACATTGTTCAAGTTGAATCCGAAAAGCCCTTGCTGCAGGAGATTGGCTTGTGTCAGTTTCTCCTGCAATTGGGCGACTTTCGGAACGCTGCCCTTGCTGACATGGATTTGTCCCGAGCCCTGTAAGTTGCCCACCGCCTCATCTAAGGTTGCACCTTTGCTGTCGAGCGTGATATGCCCATCGGCAAGTCCGGTGACCTCACCCGAGCGATCGATCAGTCCCTTGACGAATTCGTCGACCTGCAGGTCATCCATATCCATGTCGAGATGCCATTTCTTGCTGTCGCCAAGGCACCAGGCCGCGACTTTTACCTTTCCTCCGGCCACGCTTGCCGTTCCATCATTGAGACTGAGCCTCGGCTCTCTGCCATTTTTCAACACGACAGTTCCATTCAAATCCCGAGCCGGCACACCGCATATGGTGGCAGTGGCAATCTGAATCTGCAATTGGGAGACGCTGCTCCCACTGCTGTCGCCGCTGCCCAAACTCCAACGCGGCGAATGCAGGCGTCCGTTGACATCTTTGAGGTTCCAAGCCGGCACGCAGACTCCGTCGAGAGCAAAATCTCCATGCGTGAGCAGATCATCTTTGGTACCGACGAAAGCCAGCGAACCTTTGATACTGCCTGCTGCCCCTGCCGTGTCCGTGTTCGGGAAAAAAGCTCCGACGATAAGACCGCACGGCACAGCCTTGTGTGCGGTCAATACGAGCTCCATATCCGCAGGCTTGTTGCTGTCGTCGGACCACGCATATTTGCCGCTACCCTGAAACTCCGAATCGCCGAGGAATAGATGGCAGCCCTCAGCTTGCAACAAATTGTTCTTGCCCTCGGTTCGCAGCGTCAATGCACCATCGGCGGTGACGGTTTTATCCGCCGGTTGGTTGAAGCACCAGCCTGATCCCTGCACCTTCAGCCCAGTGCCCGGATGAGAGCGGGCGGAGAAGCTAATCTTGTTGCTGCGAGCATCGCCTGCGATGCTCGCCTGTAAGGTCAAGGTGCCTACGGACGATGAGCTCAGCGATTGCCCGAGGTCGGCAGGCAGGGCGGCCAGAATGTCATCCGGTTTGAATTGCGAGCTCAGCTTTAAATTCCACACCGGGACTTGCTGAATGTTGTCCACCGTTCCATCAACGAAGAAGTGGCTGCTTCCTGAGCTGAAAGTGATATCTTCCAATTGCAGCTGATTAGCCGAGACGATGCTGGTGCCGCAAAGGCGATCGAAGGGCATCTGCTGATCGAACACCTTGCCGCTCACGTTGGTGAAGCTGACGGTGCCGTCCAGCTCGCAAGCTCCATTGTGCGGGGGCAAGGAAACTTTCAGGTCGCCGTAGGTTTTTCCCTGCGCCGAGCGCAATTGAAGCGGTGCGACGAGATTGGCGAAAGCGGTGCGAGTCTGCTCCGGCATGTCGGGCGAGTTCAAATACTGTTGGACTTCTTCGATGGACACGCCGGAGGTTTTGACGTGCACCATGCGCGGTGTCAGCGCGTTTCCGGAACCAACGAAAGAAGCGCTCAGTGTCAGCTTCCCCGATTGGGCCGTTACCGGCAGATCCTTTAACTCCAGTCCATCGCTTGTAAGCACGATGGTGCCGCCTGTGATCTTCACGGGCTTGAGAGTTGAACCTTTCGGCGAAGTGAGTTGATAGGCAACATCATCCGGCGTCAGTTTCAACGTCAATCTCGGAGCGCCGGTGTCCCCCTCTATTTTGATCTCGATGTCGCGCGCGAGCCCGTTCATGTTACTGACGACATCTTCTGAAATCGGCAAATGGGCTGATTGGCAAAAGGCCACCAGCTGCGTGATCTCAACGCGCTTTCCGGTCATCAATAAAGAGCACTGCGGCTTCCTGCCGGCGGTTTCGATATAGCCGGCGAGCATGATATCGCCTCGCGTCCCGTCCTTGTTATCTATAGAGCCAGTGACATGATCCAGCTTGAGCGTGGTGCCGTCGAATGCAATGTTTCCGACCAGCTTATCGGCGAGTTTGGCTTTCCCAGCCGATATAACGGCATTCTTCAGCTTGGCATTGACGTCCATGTGCTGTCCGCCTTTGTCGGTGACAAGGTGCGCGCCCAGATCGATCTTCCCGGACAGCAGTATTGATGGGGCTTTCCGTTCCTCAAGTTGGGCGGTGTCGAATTTATCGAGCAGTAAATCCGTGGACGAGATTTCCACGTCGTGCTCGCTCTTGCCTGCGTTCATTTTGCCGCTTATCTTCAGTTTCGATCCATTGGCGGGAATCTCCACATTGTTCAACGAGATGTTCTTGTCACGATCAATGAGAATCTGTCCTTCCAGAGGCGCGTTCGGCGTAACCTTGAAGAGCGATAAAAACGGCGCGCCTTTGTCACCGTCTCCGGCAAGCAAGTTGCCCAGAGGCACTCCATTTGCCTTCAGGCTGGTGCTGATGTTGCGCGTGTTGTTATCGCCGTCGAGCTTCAGCTCCACTTTTGCTGCGCCGGACATCTGGGCTGCAGACTTCTTCTGCGCGGCACCAGGCAAAAGCTTCCAGAAGGAAGTGTCGTGCAACTGGGACAGATTCTGCAAATTGGCTGTAAGCACGGCTTGGTAGGCGGGATTGCCCTCCCTCCATCGATTGACCTGTCCGTGCGACTGAATATCGACTCCGGCCACATCGAGGTGCGCCCGGCTCCACTCAATCTGCTTGCCGCTAACAGTGATCAGACTTTCCCACTTCGCTTCAGGCGCACTAAAGATGGGCTGCTGATCGGACTTCACCGTGATTTCGCGAGCATCACCACACAACTCGCCGCTGAGGGCGTCGGTAATCAGGCCTTTGCCTTTGTATCTAAAATCGAAAAGCGCGTCGACTGAATCCGGAATGCGGAAAAACGGATTCCAATCTTTGAGATTAATCTGGCTGGCGGAAAGCTCTATTTCACATGGATGCTCCTGCCACTTTTCGAACGGACCATTACACAAAGCGGTAAGGCTCACGGCCGTTTTATAGGTGCGCCCGTTATCTGTGCGCGGCAGTTTGAATGAGAGATAAAACGGCCATGGACGACGCTGATTCTTCTTGGGGAAGATTAGCTTCACACCGACTTCCTGGAAGTCGTACGATTGCCATTTTGTGTTGGCAAATGTGCCAACAATCGGCGCTGCTGCCAGTTGCGCTTGCGTGATGCGATTGCGTAAATGCAAGACGCCGTCATCGACTTCTACATAATGAATCTCCGGCCCTTCTACAAGCAGGTCGGAGAAGTTCCATTTTCCCGGCGCCAACTGCGTGGCGTAGACCTCCGGGTGATGGAATTCCACGTGTTTAATGATCACCCGCTTATGCATCAGGGGCAAAAATGCAACACCTATTTCTGATTCGCCGGCTACGACAAATGGCTCACCGCTCTGCTCGGTCATCACCAACTTGTCGCTCCATATCGACAGCCCATTGAGCCCCAAAGTCCAGCCGATACGGCCCAGCTTCACAGGACGGTGGAAAGCGTCGGACATAGCCTGCTCCACCTTAGGACGCGCCCATTCCAGGTTGGTGAGCAGACTGATACAGGCAAGCACAAACAGGAATGCGAGCCAAGTGGCGACAAAGCGGAAGATGGTTATCCGCAGCCTCTTTTTCCGTTTGTCGTGAAGCTGCTGCAGCCGTTTGGACGGTTGCTTGGAGGCTACTTCCGACACCTGAACGTCGACCTGCACGCCGTCGGCGCAAGCGTTTTCCGGCTTCGCATCCACTTCCAAACTAGATCCGCCGGTGTCCTGGCCGTTAATGGCGATGTTCCTCGCGTTGACGATAAGAATCGAGCCGCCGTGGGCTCAGATCTGGGGAGCAAGATAGGAATGCCGCGTTTCTTCGCGTTCCAGCGGTGGAACAACAAGCACTAAGGGATACCTGCATCCACGTATCTGATACATAAGACTGCGGTAAACCCCAGCTGTTCCCTCTGCTTCCGGTTCCTGGGATATTTTGCATTGTGGCAGGTGAAACGAAGGTTGTGGCTCGCATTGCCTGCGGCGGTAACAAAGATTCAGGCTAGCATAAGCCCTACGCGAAGCCAAGAGGAAACGATTTAACTGGATAGAGTATTCTTAACTAACGAAACGGTGTCCGGGACTGCATGAACACTAGAGAAGACTCATTAACTAACAAAAGTTATCCACGCGAAGAGCTCGATGCCCTTTGCTGGCCAATCTATCAGCGGTTGCTCGAGCAACTCGGCGAGCGCTACCAAAACTGGATTGTCGTCATCGAGCCGGAAAGCGGCGATTACTTCCTCGGACTGGACGATTACGAAGTGCTAAACCGGGCAAGAAAGAAACACCCGCGTGCGCAATTCTTTGCCTACCGATTGAGTGAAGATCCTGCCGTCGATACGCTTTGCTGAGGAAACTGAAGTTGGTGTTAGAAAAGCAGTCGTTAGAATCGCAGGTAATCCATGGTCGCATTGACGAGCAGGGCCGCGTCATGCTGCCGGTTATCGTCATCGCGTCCGACGGGCTCGAGCTCGAGCTGGAGGCTTTGATCCGCCTTGAGTTTGCCGGCGCTATGGCCGTGCACGAAAACGTCGCCCGCCGCTTGGGTTGGCGCCGTCTGGGCTCGCGCCGCACCGTCGTCGGCTTCCAAACAGTGATCATGGACCACTACCTGGGCACCATCTCGATGGGCGGCGAACCGTCGCAGTATGTGGTTCTCGGCGGCATCAAATACGAAGCGCTTATCGGCCAAAAGATGCTTGCCGGCCGCGAATTGAAAATTGATTTTGAGCACAGCACTGTAACTTTGACGTAGATCGTCGGCTTCTGTCATAGAATTAGGTTCCGCGTTCTGGCTGACGCGTTATGGTACCGGCGGGCGCCGGCCCGCTTTCGCAGGCTGGTAACCTGCGCTCCTCTATAGCGGCGGGCGTCAGCCCGCTATGATCGGAGATTTCAATGGCACACAACAAAGTCATCGTAATAGGCGGCGGGCTGGCAGGCAGCGAAGCGGCATGGCAGCTCGCTTCTGAAGGCATCGAAGTCGACTTGTACGAAATGCGTCCGGTTCGCAAATCGCCGGCACATCACACCGATCGATTGGCTGAGCTCGTCTGCTCCAATAGCATGGGAGGCTTCGCGTCCGGCAATGCTTCAGCTCTTCTCAAGGAAGAGATGAAAACGTTGGGTGCAAAATTGTTGCAGATCGCCTGGCAGTGCCACGTTCCAGCCGGCGGAGCATTGGCCGTCGATCGCGAAGCATTTGCTCAGACGGTAACTGATGAGATTTACAAACACCCGAAGATCACCGTTCATCGACAAGAGTTCCCTCACCTGCCCGATGATCAAATCGCCGTCGTCGCGACGGGTCCTTTGACCTCAGAGTCGCTTGCCGCCTCGATCAGCGCGATCACAGGACAAAGCGCGTTGCACTTCTTTGACGCCGCTTCGCCGATTTTGACAAAAGATTCGATCAATCACGATATTGTTTTTGCCGCCTCGCGCTATGACAAAGGCGAAGGCGTGTATCTAAATTGCCCGATGGACAAGGAGCAGTACCTGGCGTTCTGGGAAGCAATAACGGCCGCCGAGCGCGTTGAGCTGAAAGACTTCGAGAAAGATACTCCCTACTTCGAATCTTGCTTACCGGTGGAAGTGATCGCATCGCGCGGCAAAGACACTCTGCGTTTTGGTCCGATGAAGCCGGTGGGGTTGACAGACCCGCGCGCTAATCGCCGCCCGTGGGCAGTTGTTCAGCTACGGCAGGACAACGCCGCAGCGAATTTGTATAACATAGTCGGATTTCAAACCAACTTGAAATGGGGAGAGCAAAAACGCGTCTTCCGCATGATCCCGGGGCTGGAAAACGCCGAGTTCGTGCGGCTCGGCGTCATGCACCGCAACACGTATCTGAACAGCCCGCTCGTTCTCGAAAGAACTCTTCAATTGAAAGCCCGACCAAACGTATTCTTCGGCGGTCAGCTCACAGGTGTTGAAGGCTACACGGAATCGATGGCAACCGGCTTGATTGCCGCCAAGAACGCCGCCCGCTTGTTCCGCGGCGAAGAACCACTTGTCCTTCCTGATGACACCATGATTGGTGCCTTGATCCGCTACATCACGCATCCGGAACAAAAAAATCTGCAGCCAATTAACGCTAACTGGGGCATCATCGCCATGTCGCCGGAAGTCGCCGCCCTGGACAAAGAGCAGCGCCGCCTGAAATCGGCCGAGGGTTCGTTAGCAAGCATCAAGCGCTGGAGCGCCGGCTTCCAGCCGGCATCGGTATAGTCTGCCATCCTGGCAGGCGCATGGCCGCCGGTACATGATCGTGACTGTCACCACATTTGGTGGCAGGACTAAATCTTGCAGCTTCCGGTCATCTTCACCGGCTGTCGTCCCCGCTGCACGTAACCACCTTGCAACGTCGCGTGATTGCACTGTTTTACCGACGATATGTCAAGTGTGTACGGAAGAACTTGCGGGTTGAATTCAACCTTTTTAAACGGATGCCCATCCTCGTCTACAAACTCGCCGCTAATCTCGTAATGGTGATCAGGGTACATGTCGACATGCGCATTGACGAACTGACCAACCAGCTTGCCCGCCGGCGTGAACACTTTGATGACAGGTGCCTGAGACATGTGCGGTTGAGTCCTCCTTGCAGGGCTTGAGCCGGATCAATATCCGCGCTCTATCTTAAATCATGACTGCCAATTAAAATCTCAATTGCCACGGGGAAGATCTGTTAAGAAATGGCAGTAAGATCTATGTTGATCTCGACCTTCAAGAGTTGTCGTGGTTTATTTGTAGCTGCCTGTACGGAATAACAACTTACTAGTTGTTTAATAAGGAGTCGTTCATGTCATATACCATCGTTGCGGATGTTTGCGAAGGTATCGCAGATTGCATTCCGGTCTGTCCCGTAGAGTGTATTCATTGGGCCGAAGGTAAAACAAACACCAAAGGCACCAAGTACACCTACATCGATGACAGCACCTGCATCGACTGCGGCGCTTGCTTGTCCGTTTGCCCGATCGAAGGCGCCATCCTCGATGAGTGGAAGCCAGAGCTTCAAAAGCCCTAAGGCGTTCACAACAGATTCTAATTGGGCGGCCCAGGCCGCCCTTTTTTTTGTTCAGTCAACTGAAATGAGGTGCAGCCAGTTTTTGCCCTTGGGCGGCAGTGTGACTTCGATTAGCGCGCTCTTTTTCTTGGCCGTTTCTTCATTAGGAAAATCACCGCGCAGAAACGCTCTCAGTTGTTCATCAGCTTCACGCACCGCCGCATCTGCTTGTACGGAGAGCGACGGCTGGTCGACCAGGTTCTCAGCATCAGCTTCGGCATCCGCTTCCGCTTCCCTTTCTTTCTCACTGTAATAATCAGTTGTTATCGGCTCGAACGGCGCAGCATGCCGGATAGTCACGCATGCCGAGTAATCGAGCGCGGCATCACCCGATGGCTTGTAAACGCTCAGGTCGTCTACTGCTCCAGTGGAAGAAATTCGAAAGCGAACCGTCGTTCTTCGTGTGTCATTTTCATTGGCCGGGCTATAGGCGTATGCATTCAAGAATCTCCGCTCCAAATCTCTTAAATAGGTAAGTCCGGGATGCAGCCTGGTGTAGGGCACCAGGTGTCTTATGTGATGGTGATGGCGAGAGGGCTCGAAGGTGAGCGGATTTCTTGAAGGCAGCTGCGTATAGCCCGCCTGGTCTTGTCGATCTTGCTCTGTGGAACGCATCCAGGCAGCGTATCGCGCCGACAAAAGGTATGAAAGAGGGATCAAGACAAGCACAACCAGCGCCGCAACGGCAGCGCGTTTGGACCCTTTGGTCCAACGGAAAGACGCACCAATGGGCATTCCCTTTTCGAACGCCGAGAGCATTGTGCATACCTCATCCATTGTTTGGTAGCGGGCGTTCGGCTCGCGCGCCAACATGGTCATGATGATAGTCTCCAGTCCCTGCGGACAGTTAACCAGCCGCAGCCCCTCCGCGACGAAGGAGCGATCGGCGCCGACAGTAAGCGCCATTGACTTGCCGATGTTATCGCTCTCGAAGGGCGCGCGTGCGGTGATCATCGTATACAACAGACAGCCAAGACCGTAGATGTCCGTTCGCGCATCTGCCGAATGTCCCAGATACTGCTCGGGGCTCATGTATTTACTTGTGCCGATGACCGCGCCCGTGCGCGTAATCCGTTGTCCCTCAGGGCGCACTTGCGCAATGCCGAAATCAAGAATGTGGGTAACGCCGTCTTTTCCCACGATCACATTGCCGGGCTGCACATCGCGGTGAAAGATGCCGACCTCATGGGCTGCTTGCAAAGCTTGAGCGAGTTCATTAGCTATTTCGGCCGAACGCTCCGGGCTGAGCGGCCCTTGTTTGATCAATTCTTCCAGGCTATGTCCTGCAATCCAGTCAGTCACAATGAAGGGCGCCCCGCCCTTCTGTGTGATTCCGGAATCGCAGATGCTGACTATGTTCTCATGGTGGAGGTTGCTCAGGGCGCCGGCTTCTTGCAGAAAGCGCTTCATCGATTCTTGATCGCGTGTCAATTCCTGTTTGAGCAGTTTCAGCGCGAATTCGCGGCCGTCTTCCTTGCGGCTGACGCGAAAAGTGGTGCCGGCATGGCCGGTATGCACCTTTTCAAGAACGCGATAAGCCCCAAGCGATTTCACCACTTCCTGCGTGTTGCTGGGAGCTTCGGTAATCCGCTGATCAATCTTCAGCTCGGGATCTGGCGCAGTCAATCAGTTATTTGTCCTCAACCCAGCCACTGCCGGATGTCTTGCGTGGGGCGGTAATCGACGAATCGGGAGATGCCTCGGATGAACTCAGCGGCTTCACTCGATGGGAAATTTCGCTGCCCAATAAACCTGCATCCTTGCGAATGGTTTCTTCATCGGATTGCTCTAGAGTGCCGTTTTCCGCAATCAAGTGATCGTACTTGCCTTGAATGTCTTGCAGTCGGCGGAAGAGATGTTGATAATCAGCATCACTCAAACGTCCGCTTTTCTTGCTCTCATCAAGAAACGATCGCATGTCGTTGAGCAAAGAATAGATAGGTGGACTTTGCGCCTGAGTTTGTCCTTGGTTGATGTAATAAACGGTGTTGGTCGAGTAGGCTGACGCGCCCATGCCCCATGGATAGTAATAGCCGGAAGGACTGCGCCAATATTGCATGTTGAGCGGACCAATGTGGAAGAAGCTGGGCGCGCCTGGTATCACAGCTGGTGCGCCGATTGGAACGCCGGCATACGGCGACGCGTAGGGGTAGCCGTAGCCTGGATATCCGTATCCCGGATAGCCACCCGAGCGGTAAGGCGAATAGATCGAATTATTGATTGCCGGGTTGAACATCTGCACGCTGCCATTGCCAAACGCAGACCCGCCTCCGAAGCCGGCTCCGCCGCCGAATCCACCACCGCTGGAGCTGCCGAAGCCGCTACCGCGCGAGTAGATCTGAGCGTAAGCCGGTAGGCACAGCCCAAGCAAAGCAGCCGTAGCAAGCAGAATATTGACAGCAGTGCGCATTGTTAGCTCCGAGCGGGAGGTTCTCAGTTCAATTGTATTACCTCGACGCCCCCCGCGGTTAGGCGGAGGGCGTCATCCGTCCCGTGAAATGGTTGAGTGGTCGCAGGCTGGTAGCCCGCGCTTCTCTGTAGCGGCGGCGGCAGCCTGCGCTTCTCTGTAGCGGCCGGCGGCAGCCTGCGCTTCTCTGTAGCGGCGGGCGGCAGCCCGCGTTTGCCTACATTAAGCCGTCGGCATCTGCCAGCCGAAGTGCTGTGCAGTCATCTGGCGAACTCGCAAATCCACATGCTCGGCTTTAAGCGTTGCTATTGTGTCGCCCGCTTTCAAATGCTTATTGTGGTTGATGTACGCCAGGTAGCGCTCGGATTGCTCGAGATACTGCTCGTTGGCCCCCGGGGCCAGCGCCGCGGCAACATCTCTGTAAGTTCTTTGTCCAGGCTGCACTTGGTACACGCTGTGATCGACGACATCCTGCCGTGCCCAGTTGCTGTAGCTGTTCACCGCTTCCGGCGTGGCTGCCGGATACAGAGGCTGGACCTGTACGGCTTCTGCATGTCTTTGCGGATTAAGCTCAAGCGTTCCTCGCTGCCCGTGAATCTGCCCGCTGGCATAAACGTCGGGACGAACCGTGGTGTTCTGGTCAGACCAGACGCCGGCACCGGCGTTCGCGCCAAGATCACCCAGATAGGCGCCGGCGCCGCCGCGTAGCTCAGAATTCCTGTTGTTCAAGGCAAGATGGCCACCACCGTAGACCCCGGCCACGTTGGCGGCGTTCACATTACCGCCGGCACGTGAATCCAGTCCGTTTTGATCGAGGTAAGCATGTCCGCCCACGCGCCCCTCAATCGGTCCCACATTGGCTCCGGTTCTAAACCGGGCGCCCGTGGCAGCACCGAGGTCAGCGCCGGCATCGAGTCCGTGATTCACAACGCCGAATACTGTTGTGCGCTCGCGAACGCCAGTGTGAAGCCCGTCTTGATCGAGACGCAGAGCCGTAACATCGACGTCCGGTCCGAGAATGCCTCGTGGTCCCACTCCGACGCCTACACCGTTGTCCAATCCCACGCGCGGCTGCACGCGAACGATTCCAGGTATATTCACGCCAGCGGTGAATGAACCACTGTCAGTGACACCGATATTGAATATTCCAAGGTTTAAGCCGTGGAAGCCTGGCGGCGGCGCGAACACTTGATTCACAAAGTCCTGATGCGGGTTGTATGCCGCTTGCGACCCGACATTCACCGTGTCGGCGGTCTGCGGATAGGCACTAACTTCACGGCGCGTATCTTCGTAAGTCATGATTGACTCCTGATTGGCGTGGGGGGCAGGATGATTACTCCCTGCAGGGGCAGGGCTTTTTCTTGGCGGGGCACTGAGTAGAGTTTTACCGCCCGGCCACAGCAAAGACAATGGTTGAAATACGAATGCGAGCGACCAGTTTGGTCACCAATTGGTCATGCGTTTGTAGAGGCGACGCCAAGCGTCGCCCTGGTCAGCCCACGAAGCCGATGTTGCGTTTACCGTCGCTGAATCGCCATACTTCGTCCGACCATGTATTGAGTGAGTTCATCCGCGCATCGAGTTCGCCAAGCCGGCGATCGAGTTCTTCTTCAGTCGCGTCGCAGGCAACGTAAAGTGGATCGCTGTAAACCGAAAGCACCGGTCCGAACAGCGACACCATGTTGAATCGATCCCAGGTCGTCGCCCACCAGCAACTGCGCGATGACATCCCAAGAGGGATGATTGGCGCTCCGGTCATTTGGGCCAGTTTTATTACACCGGGTTTAATTTCATGCCAAGGTCCCTTCGGTCCATCGACGAGCATGGCTACGTTGTAACCATTTTTTATCTCTTCAACACACTCGAGCAACCCGGCAGCTCCGCGCCGGGCACTCGACCCGCGGGCGTTGCGGTAGCCGAGGGCGCCAGCGATGGCGGCAATCATGTCTCCGTCGCGGCTGGGACTGATCAGCACGGTGGTGAGCTGGGGGTTAGGCAGCTCCAGCATGAGATCCATATCACCATGGTAGAGTGCATAGATAACCGGCTTGCGCTCGCTGATGAGCTTTCTGGCGCCGGGCGACATTACCCGCATTTTGCGGAATGAGCGTTCGAAGAAACAGACTCCGTAATAGAGCACATTGACCATGAGGCGCATCTGTAGCTGCCCCAGCCACGGGTATTTGTAGAGCAAATCTTTGGCACGGAAGCGCTTTGTCATGCGCCAATTATGCTGAAAGCGGATTTATGTTACATGAGCGCACTTGAATGTTTCCATGAGACCCCGAAGAACCCGGACAGGCGCCGGTTCATGCTAAAATCTCCAGCTGGAGAAAACCGATAAGAGATACGGAAAAACCGATGGCATTAATAGTAGAGAAGAAAAAGGAACTGATCGAAACGCACCGAACCCACGCCAAGGACACAGGTTCGCCCGAAGTTCAAGTCGCGATGCTCACCGAGAAAATCAATCAACTCACCGAGCACCTTCGCACCCACAAGAAAGATTTTCATAGCCGCCGCGGATTGCTGATGATGGTGGGCAAACGCCGCCGTCTGTTGCAGTACCTCAACAGAGAGGCTCCAGCGCGTTATCGCGGACTCATCGATAAGCTCGGTTTGAGACGTTAATTTAGACAGGCGGGTTGTTGCCCGCCTGTTTTCGTGTAGAGGCAGTGCCGAGCATGGACTGCGATCGAGGGAGACTAGGCTCTCCCGAAGAGATGAGTTAGCGCACGCGGCTGAGAGCAGAGCTCCGGCCCGCATTGGCATTTGGAAGAAGGAAAAAAAAGTTATGACGATGGAATTATCGACTGAAGCAAAAGTCACCAGTTTTGATATCGATGGAAAAACAGTAACAGTGCGCACCGGCCGCCTTGCTAAACAAGCAAACGGCGCTGTAGAAATTCGGTGCGGCGATACGCAATTGATAGTAAGCGCGACGGAAAGCAAGAACATCCGTGAAGGTATTGATTACTTCCCGCTGCTCGTCGATTACGAAGAAAAGCTCTACAGTGTCGGCCGCGTTCCGGGCAGTTTTACCCGCCGCGAAGGCAAGGCGCCCGATAAAGCAATTTTGGTCAGCCGCTTGATCGACCGCCCGATTCGTCCCTTATTTAAGGAAGGGTATCGGCAGGATGTCATGGTAGTAGCAACCACCATGAGCGCCGACCAGGTAAACCCACCGGATACGCTCGCTATGCTGGGCGCCTCTTTCGCGCTCGAAATTGCCGGGCTTCCTTTTGCCGGCCCGATTGGCGCCGTGCGTGTCTGTCGCGTCAAAGGCAAGCTGATCGCCAACCCCACTTACGAGCAAATGGCCGAATCCGACATGGACATTGTCGTGGCCGGAACGGAAAGCTCAATCATGATGGTTGAGGCCGGTTGCAAAATGGTGCCGGAAGTAGATGTGCTTGCCGCAATCGACTACGGTCATCAGCAAGTCAAAAAGCAAGTCGAAATCCAAAAGGACTTTTGCCGTCAACTCGGAATCAAGAAAAAGGAATTCGAAGCGCCTGCGAAAAACCAAGACCTCGTGCAGATCATCAAGAAACATGCGCACGAGAAGCTGAAGGATTCAATGAACGGCGTGACGGACAAGCATGTTCGCGCCGGTTTTATCGACGAAGCGGAAGCTGCCGTCGATGCGGTTATCGAGTCCCTGCCGGAAGACCACGAAATTCGCGCGATCAGCTCCAGCACCCGGGCTGCATTGCTGGAAGAGTACGAAGCGGAATTGATGCGCGAGCAAGTGCTAACTACCGGCAAGCGCGCCGATGGACGCCGTTGCGATGAGATTCGCCCGATCACAGTCGAGGTTGGATTGCTCGCTCGCGCTCACGGTTCCGGTCTGTTCACACGCGGTAGCACGCAAGTTCTTTCTGTTTGCACATTGGGCACAGGCATGGATGCGCAGCGATTGGACTCAGTCGATCCGCAAAAAGAAAAGCGCTACATGCACCACTACAACTTCCCCAGCTTTTCGGTGGGTGAAGTTAAGCCCAACCGCGGACCAGGTCGTCGCGAGATCGGTCACGGCGCATTGGCTGAGCGTGCCTTGATGGCCGTTTTGCCTAGCGATGCTGATTTCCCCTACGTCATTCGTGTCGTTTCCGAAGTGTTGGAATCCAACGGTTCTACCTCGATGGCGTCGACCTGCGGCTCCAGCCTCGCTCTTATGGATGCGGGCGTGCCCATCAAAGCTACCGTAGGCGGCATCGCCATGGGCCTGATTTTGGAAGGCGATCGCTTTGCCATTCTCTCCGACATTCAGGG
>DATNQY010000324.1:0-4346 GCA_036703785.1 Candidatus Obscuribacterales bacterium | reverse complement strand
CGTTCTGCAATAGAGTGGTCGGGGCCGCGATTTCGGGCTGAGCGGTGGGCTTGTCGGCGACAGGCTCGTCTGGCTCGGGCCGCGCAGGCGCAGCAGCCGGAGCTTGGGCGCTGGTGTGACCGTTGCCGTGTCCGTTGCCATGCCCATTGCCGCTGCCGTTCCCATTGCCATTGCCATTGCCATTGCCGCTGGCATTTCCGTCGCTGCCCAATGTTCGCCGGGCCGACCAACTGTCGGAACGTCCGGTCAGCGCGCCTGCATAATGCACGCGATTCATGGTGCGTTCAATCACAAGTGGATCTGGATCGAGCGTTACCGCCAATGGCGCTGCGGTGTGAGCGATCACAGGCAGAGGCGTCGGGGAGAATTTGGATATGGTGGTACCGCAGCCGGTACAGAACTTACTCTTGCCGCGCAGAATGATTCCGCAAGATTGGCAAATCTGGATCTCCATTCAATCCCCGTGCCGATTACAGCACTTCCGTCATGTCGCTAATTCGAGCCGACTGGTAAATAAGCTCCCGCTTGGAGCCATTAATGTTGTGCCCAGAAAGGGCCTTATTTGATCTAGATTAAACCTGGTAAAGCAAATCACCAGAATCGTACAGTGGGCTTGACGGCTTGTCAAGCTCTGCAAGGGGCACAGTGTCGGGCATAGAGGGCTATTCGCGGCGCTATTTGCCAGCTCCTTGGATCGCTTCGACTATGGACCAATTGATGGCGGATGGCGGGATATCGGCAAACTCCGGCGATTTTATGTGGAAGACGCCGGCAATCGTGCCTACCTGGTAACAGAAGTAGGTTTGGGTTTCCTGTCCGACCACACGGTCGATGTTCAGTTTTTCCTCGTCTGTGATCAATTCGAACTGCGGCGTGGTGTTCACCTTGTTGAAAATGTTCTGCAGCGTCTGGTGCTTGATTTTGCGCCCGTCCACTCGAAACATCTGCGGAGCCAGCATATCGCCGTCTTTCTTGCCGAGGGCGAAACAGCACAGCGTGCCGACGTTGATGATGAGCTGGTTGCGATAATCTTCAGGCAGCTGTTGCAGGCTCTTGGCCGCGCCGACAAACGCCAGTCCGAAGCGTTTTGTTTCCGAGGTAATCGAGTCGAATGTCTCCTTCTCGATGAAGTTGTCGAACTCATCGAGGTAAAGCGAGCACTGAAGGTTGTTTCTTCTGCCGCTCAGCGAAAGCGCGGCCTGCTTCAAACCTGTGACCACGAGGCTGCCCAATAGATTGGCGTTTTGATCGAGGTGCCCTTGCGGAAGGCGAACGAGCAGTACTTTCTTTTTGCTTAGAATATCTTTGAGATCCAGCGTCGCTTGCGGGCTTGTGAGAAGCGGGCGAATGCGCGGATCGCCTAACATCGGATTGATACGGTTGAGAATCGGCTCAATCCAGTTGATCCACTGGTCGGTGCGTGCCATCCGCTTGTAACGTGCCCACGCCTCGATCAAAGCGGAGTATTCGGGGCGTTCCTTGACTTTGCTTTCAACAGCTTCCAGCAACACGTCGCGGAAATCGTTTTCCGACAGCAAAACCGGCAAATCGGTGAGCGTTCTCTGGTTGGCCATAAGCAGGATGGCAGCGTTGCGCAAGATGTCGGCAGTCTGCTGGTTCCACTGTGATTGCGAGCCCGGCGGCTCGGTGTATACGGCTTTGAATCCGAAGACGAGCGCCGAGGCCGCGGCTTGCAAATTGTGGTCTTCCGGGAATGCCAGAGGATTGAACGTGGGGTTATTTTGTCCGCCTACCGGATCAATCATCACCACTCGCCTGGACAATTCTTCGGCTCGGGGATGCACCGAAATCCAATTGACGATGAGGTCGGCAAGCGAGCCGTCCGAATCGACAAGCACGACGGCGCGATCGCCGCTTTCGATATCATTGGTAATCATCGATGCGAGCAAACGGCTCTTGCCGCAAGCTCCGGCTCCGATTACCAGCATATGAGGATTTTCGCGCCGCACCGCAGGCGGTATCGCCAGCGTGTGCGGTTGCCAGAATTTGAAGATGTTCCAATCTACTCTTTTGCCCAGCGGCACGCCGCCTCTGTCCAGAGCTTGTCCGTATAGGCGCAGCATGCGGCGATGCTCTTTGCGGAATTGCGAAGGAACGTATTCTTTCTTAGCCCAGATGTTGAGCATGCCGGCGGGGCCGAACATTTTTACGGACAAGAAGATTAGTCCCAGTCCCAAAAGTAGCAAGAGACAAGCGATGCGCAGGAAGAAAGTCCCCCATGTCGGCGGGGACGATTGCGTCGGCGGAATGCCGAACACGATAGCCCAAAAACCTGTGGGCTCGCCTACAGGACGAATGGTGGCCAGCGGCGTGGGCTGCGGTCCGGCCGTCCAAACCTGGTCCATGCTGCGGGGCAGATTGCCTTCGCTCCACCAGGTGCCCGACATGCGTACGACGTTGCCGCCGATTTGAGCCGATTTCGGCAGCGTTACTTCGCCTTCGAATGTTATCGACGGGTATGCCACGTCAATGAAAGTCTTCACGAACGAGACACGAGGGAAGGTGTAAAACCCATTAACGATGAAACGGGCACCATTTTCCATGCCGGTGCCTTGAATCTCGTTGCCCTGCTGAGCGAGCATGCAATTGCAAGTGTAAGTACGCGAATTGCGATAATCGATTATGCTGAAATACCAGGGCCCGTTCAAAACCGGCACCACAACGTCGGGCTGGCGCGATGCACCACCAAGCGCGCAGATTATCCATACAATAAAGATGGCGCCGATAATCAACAGTGTGTTGGGAAGAGAAGTGGTTTTGTGAGCCAAGGTCTGCGCTTTGTCCAGGTAGCGTTCGTAGTCGGTGGCAGCGATTGCCTGTCTGAGGTTGGCGTAGAACTGGTCTATCGCTTCCGGCGCCTGAATGCCACCTTCGGTGATGGCGGCGTGGATCCCGGCTTTGCCACCGCCGCTGGTGGCATCATATGATCTGGTTGTGGATTTGGTTTGCGTCTGGGTTTGGGCTTTAGCTTGGCGTTCGGAAGCCAAGGGATCATCGTCTACTTTGATCGGTTCTGGTTTTGGTCCGGGAGGCTTGGACAAAACCGCAGCCTGGTGATTAACCAGGAAGCTCGTGCAGTTATGGCATTCAGCGTCGGGATCAGTTGATTGGTAGAAATTGGTGCCGAGACTCAAATTGGCAGGCAGCGCCGAAATGCTTTTGTTGAGGCTGCCGTTGGGCACCAAGCTTACGGCCGCGGCGTTTGCCAGGTCGGCGCCTAATTTGGGCAGCGTCGTGCATGACATTGTCGGCAGTTTGGTGCCGCAGCACGTGCAAAATCGCAGCTTCTGCCTAAGGAAAGTACCGCAGGTTTGACAAATATCTATGTCCATCAAGCTGAAGCCGTCCGGTGAAGAGGATGAAAGTTTTGGCGATATACCGAAAACAGCCAGCTGAATGCCGGGACGGACAAACTTCAGTGCCGCAAAACGGCACACCAACCCTCAAACTAGTAACCAAGGACAGCGGCATGTTACAGCGAGAATCAGCGGTTGTCAAGTTGGAGTTTGGCTATTCCTAAAATAGTTTTCAGTTATATACTGGGTGAAAGGAACATCTTCCGGCTCACATTTAAGTCGGCACAAGATGCTCCCTCTCCCGTTCATGTCATTGACATGAATCGACAGCCGGTCTTACCAACAGGTGTTAGTTTCAGCTTAGCGTGGAACAGATAACTTAGGTGGCGACTGACTGCCCAAAAATGGCGTTTGGCTTTGCCGGGTTTAGTCCGGCAATCGGAAACCTCGCAAGAGAAAGGAATTGAGCCGCATGGCGCGGGAGGAAAAAGGAAGCCCGATGGGGTCAGTGAACAGCGGCGGCGGCGGTTCTGAAGGTAGCTCTCTAGCTGCCAGGCGCGCGCGTTTGCGCGGCGCGCTGGAGAAAGTCGATCCCGGTTCTGTCCCCGTCCAGACATTGGAAGAGCCTGTCTCAGGCGAACAAGCGCCAGGCGGCGGCTCGAGCTCGAAATCCGCCTCCGGTTATCGGAGCAACTATGGGCAGCCGACGCCTGATCCCGACGTTCACGAAAATGCCGGAGCCGCTCAACCGAAAACCATCACTCAGGTGGCAGCCCACGCTCATCCTGCCGCCGCTCAAACTCAAACCCATTCTTCAATCCTCGGCACCACGCCTTTGCCTTCAGTGCCGGATTCAACGATGGAAGTGCTGGTCAGCATAGATGGCGCCCTCAGCGCATGTGCCACCAATCTTGCAGCATTGCAGCGCCTGTCCGTTGAGCAGACGGAAGTGCTGAAGTCTCTTTCCAGCACTCTGCAAAATCAGACTTTGTTTGAAATCGGATTGAATCTCAACAGCTTGACCGAATC
>DATNQY010000323.1:0-39104 GCA_036703785.1 Candidatus Obscuribacterales bacterium | reverse complement strand
ACGCAGCAGCGACCATGGCCGCCAGCAGTGGTGGCGCCAGTGGTGGCGGCGGCGACCGTGGCGGCAACAGCCGCATGAATATAGCCAACGATCCTCGGTTGAACCAGATTTCTCACCTGAAAAACCCGACTGCAGAAGGCTTCGATCAAAGCGGATTGTGGATGGTAGCCGGTGCTCGCGGCGCCGTCAGCGATGTCCGCGCGCTCAAGTTGCAGGTGCGCTACGGCGAAGGTAAAAATGGCCGAGTCTGGGGCTCCACCAGGGGCGGTTACAGCCGCATCGACATGCCCGACGGAGCCGAAGAAAATCCGGCGCAAGTAGCCGGCATGTTTGCCGTCGCCGGTTATTCGCAGGAGATAAACAATGATCCGGCGGCGATGGATGCTGCCCGTGAGGCCGCCGTCCAAAGCGGCTATCACAAACCGAGAGGCTTCGTGCAGGGGCTGGCCGCCAACATGAACCAGGCCTTTGGTGGCACGTGGGCGAAAACCGGATTGGGCAAGGCCCAATTCCAGAACTCGATGTATACGGCAGCCGTCCAGGGCTCCGAGTCCTACATCAGAGGACGCACGGGCAATGCCTATACTCAATACCTGGTATCGCGTTACGGCGAGTGGGACGACGAGCGCATGGATACACTGACGATGATTGCCGCCGATCCCGAAGCCGCGGAAAGCGCGTGGAACGCCGGTATCACTCAGGCTACCGATCGCTTGATTGCCTCAGGCACCAAGATAAGCGCTGCCAACAGAGGCGCCGCGCTCAACCCGTATTGCGCCAGCTTGCGACCTGCCGCCGCCGGCTCGGCCATTCGCTCGATGGTTATTCATTCTATGAGCGACCAGCGCGTGGTCGACGCGGCAGCCGAGGAAGGCATGAGTCCGATCGAATTCTCGAACACGCCGGAAGGCGGCATCTTGGTGGGCGAAGTTCTCCGCAACATGAATCCGGAGACCGCTCGGGCCATTCATGAGACATTCCTGGTTACAAACGGCGCCGACATGAGCGAACATATCGTCGGTGCGGTCTCCAATTTGGCAATTCAAAACAGCATCCCGGCAGGCGTCGCCTACAAGGCAATGGCCAGCAACATTGGCGGATTCGCCGCCAACTATATGGGCAACTCGGCATTCGGCGGTTGCACCACATTCGACGGAGTCCGCCAAACTTGCGTCGAGCAATACGGCCCGCAAGCCGGCTCCGTTGCTTACGATCAGATCGTGCGCGTCGCCAACGAGCGCGCCCAGCTCGGCATCTCGGCCGCCGGTCGCAATTTCACCGACGTCGAAGTGGCTTCGGCCTTCGATGGTGTCATCGAAGATGCGGGCGGATGGGCATCCGTCATCGGCGATCCTGTGGCGCGCGACCGCGGTCAGTCGGCTGCCAGCTCTTTCGGAGTTGCCTTGCAAAAATTCGGTTCGCATGCCGTGGATTCCAGAGCCGGCTCTGCCGTGTTCCGTTATGTCCAGGACGGCAACACCGGTGCCGACAGGCTCTCGGCGCAGGAAATCACGATTGCCGAGCGCCTCATCGATTCCGGTGTACCGCGCTTGTCGCAAAGCCTTATTCAGGTCGCTCGCCAGTGCGATGCCGACGGCAGCCGTGGCGTGGACATGGACAAGATGCAAGCAATCGCCTACAGCGTGGACAAGCGCGAGATCCGCGCCGATCAGTCGTTGGCGGCACTCAAGGTCATCGATGACGGCGGCAGCATCTCTCGCGACTCAGTCGAGGTGGTGGCCAACCTCATGGCCTCCGACGCCTACTCGCAGCAAAACTCTAGAGCCGTCTACAACCTCGTCGCCAACGGCGTTGTCCAGAATGCCTCGAGCGCGTGCACCGTGTTCAACATGGCCGTCAACTCGGCGGCTGAAGCCCACAACTCTGCACGTGCAGCCAACGGACAGGAGCCCAACATTGACATGAGCCAGTCGGTCAACGGCATGCTCGACCAGCTCTACGGGCAGAGTGGCGGATCCGTTACTCCGGATGTGATTGCCGGCGATATCGCCAACATCAAGGTTGCCGGCAATTTCGAAGACAGACAGCTTGTTGATCCGGTGATGTTTGAAGCCGCTTATTCAGCCATTCACGACCCGGCGGCCAGCAGCCACCGTCTGCAGTCGATTCGTATCACCGAGCGCATCCACGGACACGGCGCCATCAACAGTGCCAACGTGCTCAATGTTTACGACGACCTGCTCGAAAACGGTGTCAGACCCAACGACCTCACAGACGACTACGTCGGACTGCAGCGCTACTATGCAGCGTCCGCCATGCAGGATGCGCAGCAGTCCTTCGGACGCCCGGCCGGCAAATCACAGGCGCCGGCCAAGGATACTCGCACCCTGGACAGAATCCGTACGGATTCGCGCTTCGTCATGCGCAACGCGCGGCCTAACAATCCGCCGGCCATGGACTACTCGTTGTGGGATGACCTCTGGCGGTAAAGCGCGCAGCCGGCTGACGCTACCTGCGGCGGCTGTGGGAGGATCCCCATTCCCAGCCGGTCGACGGCGAGATAAATTCTAGTCATAACGGAGTCACTATCTGGTATGCAGCAACTCGAAGGTTTTGTCCTCAGAGACAGATCGGTCATTTGTCCCAAATGCAAGGCAGCATTTGCCGTGCGGGCTCTGGTCGATCTGCCGCCTGTTACCGATGCGGACATCATCGAAGCCGACATGCACCGCGTTTTGCCCCTGGCGGGATTGCGCGCTGCATTGCTTGCCGTTTGTCCCGAATGTAATTACGCCGACTGGGTGACGAAGTTTCCCGTATCCATAATCAACCCGATTCTGTTGCCTCAGGCTGCCGATGTGCCGCATTCCAGCAAGTTTGCCATGGCTGTGAAGCACGCTCGCGCGCAGGGCATTCATCCGCTCGATATCGCCTATATCGCCGTCAATGGTTTGTATTGCGCTCGCGAGGACGGCGAGGATGCCGATGCCTGGCTGGAGCTTTGTGTATTCGAGCAACATCGCGGACTCGACCCGGACAACATTATCGTGGAAACGGGCAGCGATCATCTGATGATGGGCGAGCTGTGGCGGCAGATAGGCGCCTTCGACAAAGCAACCGAGGAATATGCCAAAGCAGGCATGGACGGAAGTGTGCCGGTCGAACTGATCCGCCAGCAAACAACTATCGCTCGTGCCGGCGACACATCACCGACGGTGCTGCCACCATGGATGGTGCGGCTTATTTTTCCAGAGGCTGCCGAGCTTGCCGTCTCCACCGACCGCGAACCCACGCGTGCAAGTGAAGTGATCATCATCCATTGCGACCCGATCGCCAGATTGAAGACGGATGAAACGGGCGCGCTGCGCTTGCCCGAGATTCATGAGCGTCCTGAGTGGGCGCGCAAAACCACTTATGATTTGCCGATTGAGACGGTATTTGACGAAGTAGAGCCGTCGCTTGAGGAAGTTGAGCAGCAAATTAGCGAGCAGATTATGGAAGCGCTCTTGCAAGCTCCTGGCCCCGAAGTCGAGTCGGTTATGTGGGCGCCTGACATGCCTGCGCAGACGGCGCTGATGGCTGACGAGATCCCGCTTCCCGAGCCGGATGCCGCGCTTGCCGACACGCCGGCAGACGAGCCCGAAAGTAATCCTGCGCCTTCGGCACAGGAAGGTAATGTCGTTCCTATTCGCCATGTCACGGCGGGCGGCAGTTTAATTAGTCTGGTTCCTTCGCAGGATGGCTCATCCGTATCAATAGCTGTTTCTCCGAGTGCTTTGACTGAGGAGACCTCCGAAGCTATTGCCCAACGCTATGCCGCCGATGTCGCATTTGCCGGCGCGCAGAAGCCAAATAAGGAAGAAAAAGATCCCACCGCCAAAGCTCTTAAGCGAGCGATGAAGGCGGGCAAGAAACAGAAGCTGGACACCAACGAACACGATTTCCCGGCAGTGCAGATCCTCGACGAGGATTCCGGTTATGCCTATACAGGCAACCACAAGCCATTGCCGCAGAAGAAGGATTCAGACGAAGCGGAAGATGCTGCCCAGCCTGCGGCCGCCACCACAACGCAACAAGCTCAGCAGGCGAAGAACCCGCAACAAGCAATTGCTCAGGTTGAAAGTTTCCTCAGTCTAACCAGGCAACCAAGCTATCAGAACTGGGTTCGCGGCTATCGCCGATAACTGTCAATGTGCATACGCCGGCACTTGAAGTTTTTGCCTACGTCCTAATCCACATGGTTCAAGGATGAGGTGACCCATATGAAAAAAATTCATGCTGCAGTTCTGGCTGCACTTATAGTCGGTTCTTTCGCTGCTACGACCAACGTCAAAGCGGATGCCGAGAGAATTATCGTCAATCCTGGCTACGGCTTAGGCTACGGTTATGGTTGGCACCGTCATAACTTCTATCGCATGTACGATAGAGACAGAGATCGGGATAACTATTGGCGCTGGCATCGTTGGCAAGCTCGCCGTAACTTCGGATTGGGCTTCCACCGCGGCTGGTATTAAACCGCCAACGGCAGTTGATCCGAACCAGGAAAGAGGGACTCGAGAACGGTCGAACGTTTGACCGTTCCGAGTACCTTTTGATCGTCTGTTACCGGCAACCAATCGAAGCCGTAGCGGCCGAACAAGAACAAAATATCTTCCAAATTATCGTACGGGCTGACGGAAACTCGATAATCCGCCAATCGTCCGGGCGGTAGTTCGTGATCCATCACCTCGAACACGCGAATTGTTTTTGCTTCTTTCTGGGCTCTTGGACCGTAGAGGTGAATGCCGCTCCAGACCATCAAATCGTCGTAGAGCGATCCTTTGCGAAGTTTTTCCGCAGCAGCGCTGCCGATGACACTGGCAATCATCAGTGGTGCGATCAAACTAAAATTACCAGACATCTCGAAGACGATTACCGAAGCGGTTAATGGTACGCGCGCGACGGCGGCGAAGAAGGCACCCATGCCTACCTGGGTGAAGATATCTATGAGGTTGTTGCCGGTAAACTGCCAGTGGGCGAAGCCGACAATGTAGCCCAGTGCTGCGCCCAGCACAAGCGACGGTGCGAACAAACCTCCGGGCGCTCCTGACCCGTATGCAATGAGAACAAGCGCGAAATAGGCGGCAAAGGCGGTCGGCACCATATCCGGTGGCACCGTCGCGCTGTTTATCAATTGGCGGGCCTCGGCATAGTTGTGAAAGATTACCGGCAACGAAGCGACGATGATACCGGTTAGCAATCCGGCGAAGGACGTGCGAACGAAAGTCGGCAGTCGCGACTGTTTGTATGCTCTCAGAAAGCCCATAATCAGCGTGTTGAAGGCGCCGCCGAAGAATGCCGCCAAGAGTCCGAGCAGGGCGTAGAACGCAATGTCGATGAGATGCACCGGCGCTGGTGCGCCCGGATGAGAGATGGCCGAATGCGCTCTGGCATTGCCCATCAGGTTTTCGACCACGGCTGCCGAGAAACAGGCGATCAAGGCGATGCTTACGCCGTGAGGCGTGACCTCTTTGAGCAACTCTTCGAGCACAAAGGTGACACCGGCGATCGGCGCGTTGAAGGCCGCTGCCAAGCCGGCACCAGCCCCGGCCGCTATCAATTCCCGGCGGTGTTGCGCGCTCGTGGGCAACCAGCGACTCAGTTGCGCGGCGAGCGCCGCACCCACCTGCACGGTCGGCCCCTCCCTGCCCATGAAAAGCCCTGAACCCAGCGCGATCACGCCGCCGAGCAGTTTGACGACGGCTGACTTTAAGTCGAGCTTTAAATTGATCCGGCTGAGCAGCGCCCTTACCTGGGGGATGCCGCTGCCCGATACCTCGGGGGCCAAGTGCACAAGCAAGCCGGCGAGCAACCCGCCGACCAGCCCGATTCCGGGCAACACAATAATCGCCGGATAGCGGGTCGACATTGCGATGCGCCAGGCGCCGACAGTTTTGATTCCGTTGAGCAGGACAATTGCCGACAAACCGGCGACAGTGCCTATGATTAGCGCTTCGATAATAGGCAGGTAGCCCGCACGGCTGACGCTGGGGTCGAATTTGCTTGCCGGCTGCGCCTGGCTGTTCGGCGCGGGCAAATCACCGTCCAACGCGGGCACATCAGCGTCCGGCGCCCGGTTTGAAGCCGATTCGGGCGGCGTCGGTAGTTCAAGTGGCGATGGTTCCCGCTGGTCCACGCGGCGAATTATACCGCGTGGCGGTTATTCCCATGCCGGCTGTCCTTTGCATGGGACAACTCCCATTGAAGGCGCCCCGGCTTTTCCTTAGGCTAAACCAATATGCTCCAGGAGCCTTAAAAGGATGGCCGGCGAAAACGGCACAAACTCGGCAGAGAATCCACAACTGAGTGCACTCGATCGTCAGATCCAAGCGCACGAGGAGGCGGACAAGAATCGCAGCTGGATTGGCTACGTCGCCAGTCAAGTTTGGCGTGGAGATAGAACTACGCTTTCCCAACTGAAGGAAACGTCGCAACAGTCCCATCTGGCGGAACAACAGGGCGACAAGGAAAAGCTGGCGACGCTGACTCGCGACGCCAAGCACGAAATTCAAGCCGACAAAAAGGCGGTGCACACCCAGGACCAGATCTCCTTTTACACGTCCTCAGGAGTGAAGATGGCGGCCCTCATGTTCGGTGCGGGACGCTTCGGGCTGTCAGCCGGAGGTCTGCTCGGGCTGGAAGGTGCAGGCGCCATAGGCGGCATCGGTATGGCATCGACCGTCGGGCTTTATGCTGCTGATGCAGCCAAAGTAGGCGACACATCCGGCGAGCTTGGAAAGCATCTTTTGCTGGGCGGCGCTCAGGGATTGGTGACGAAAGGACTGTTCAACGGTGTCGCTACTGCCGGACTGGGCAGCCGGGTGCTAGGCTTAGGCGAAGCTGCACCGCTGGGCACGGCGGCCGAAGCGGCGAGCCCGATGTTGCAGTCATCGGCAAGCGCCATTGACGGCATGTTATTCGGCGTCACTTCTCGCGGCAGCGAGTTGGCGTTCAACGCCAATACCTATCATGATGCCAAAGGCAACACAAGCCTCGCCGAAGGCGCGAAGAACTTGCTTTCTGGCACATTCGATCCCAAAGCTATGGCCGTAGATGGCGCCATGTTCGGACTTACTCACAGCGCCGTCAATGCCATCACAGGTGGTGCGGCGCTGCGGCCGTTCTACCGCACTACACAGATGAGCGGAGCGCTCGGATTGGCAAGCGGTGCCTACGGCGAATACGAGAATGAGCGGAATTCCGGGCAGCCGATAGACCTCGGTGAAATCGCCAAACGCGCCCTGCTGCAAGGTGCCATCTATACCGTCGCCGGCATTCCCGGAGGATTGGCGGGCGACGCCGCTTTCCGTCGGCAACCTGTGCAAACAGTGAAGGAAGATTTGTCGCGCGGCGCTGATAACCTCAAGGCAGAAGCCGGTGATCTAAAGAATAAAATTGTTGACGGCTTGACGCCGCCGCCCGATTTCTTTGGTGGCATGCGCCCGGCTTATGCGATGGCGGGGCCGTCGTTGCCCGTGCGCGCAGGCGAACGCGCTGCGATCACCCCTCCCGAGCCGCTAGGCGGTTCAATCTCCATGATGAACCGTCCGGACTCAGGCGACGGCGCAGGTCCGATGCTGATGGAAGGAACATTGCTTGACCCCAGCAGAACGCTCAAGTCCGGTGATACCGCTAATGGTGCTTTTGTCAAGAACGGCCGCCTGGTCGATCAGTGGACGGACATGCGCGGTGAAGCTGAGCGCAACATCGCCCCTGACGAGCTCGTGGACAGAAAACAGCAAGTTGAAAAATGGCTCACATCCATACCAAATGAGCGGCCGGTACGCCAGCAAATGGATGACGCCTATATGTTCTTCGGTTCTCATCCTGAGCTCGATTCGCACGTCGCCGATCTCTACTTCTCTAATTACAACAATTTGGGCATGCGCCGCCTGATTGATGGCTTTTACAATACACCGCGCGCCCTGGAAAGAGATCCATCGCTGGCCGCTGCAGATGTGAGGCAGCGATTCGATAAACTGACGAGACGGCTCGAAGAGCCGGGTACGTGGGATGTTCGTGCCCTGGAGCTCAGGCAGGGAATCAACACAATTCGCAGGGACCTTGGCGCTGATCTCACACCTGCCGTCGAGCAATACGGACGCCTGACGCGCAATCCTAATGTGGCCTATGCAATCGATCTTGCGCTTCGAGACGGTGGTGGAAATTGGACGACTAATTTCTCGGGCATCCTCGAGGCCGAACGACAATTGGTGACGGCCGGTCATCAACCGCGCATGCGCTCTTTGCCGTTTACGCCTGAGCAGTCCAAGATGCTCAACTCCGACGAATTCGTCCATGGCTCGGCTGACGGCGTAATAGGCACCATGGGTGACGCTTTAAATGACGCCTTGGCTGCCAAAGCGAAAGCAGGTGAGCTGGCGCCTAAATCAGGGGAGCCCGGCTCTGCGGATAAACCAACCGGTATCATTGGTCCTGATGCATCTGAGGTAGCCGGCACGTCTACAGACAAAGGGACGCCGTCGGTTGCACAGACCATTCTCGCTCAGAGGATTGCCAGCAAGATGGCAGACCTCGAATCGCCGCTGCAGAACGTTCGGCAACAAGCAAGGGCCGAACTCTCGCGACAGCCGCTTGTCGGCGGCATGACCGAACAGCAATATGACGTTTGGTTTGATCATGTGCGTCAATCGCTGACTGCCGGCAAACGCCGCGTAATCGATTCTGAAGAGGTTCAGAAATTGCCCAAAGACTTGGTGCGCAGTATCGTAGAAGGCGATTGGTCGGCGGCAGCAACAAACGATCAAGATTTTTCTGATGGTCTCTATCGGAAATTCAGCAGGCTGCAGGATATGTCCAAGCAGTACGGCGATTCGCCCGAGGCGCTAGCCGCTCTGGCCAAATTGGGCAAAAACGATCCGGTGCGCTTGCAGCAAGTATTCGATAACACCATGTCCGGCAAATTTGGTGCCCTCAATCCTGTCTATCGCGATTATGCAATTAAAGAGCTGCCGTCGCTGACGTCGTTGGAGCCGCTGGCCGGACCGACGGGATTGACGAGATCCATGCTGCACACGGCCGTTCCGGATATCGCGGACAGACTGATGCAACTGGCGGCGAACGACCCCACGTTTAAGGTGGACGAACTCGCCAAGAAATTTGCTTTCAATAGAGATGCCGAAGCTATTAAGCAAACTGTGCGCGACATGTTCGGCGATGGAAAACCGGAACCGACTACGGCCCAGTTGAATCCGGATTACGTCATGAAGATAGCCAATCCCGACAACATCTTCTATGGCTATAAAGAAGCCGGCAAGATGTTCATGCATGCTATCGAGGGTGCTGACCCCAATGCAGTCGTTGATCTGCTGAAGAGACCTTATGAGCAGGTGCTGAAACCGGGCAAGCCGAAAGGCCCGAGGCTCCAGAATCCTGACGACGCTTACAACAAGGCATACGCCAATCTACTTGCTGAATTGGTGCAGCGCGGAGCAACTTTCGAGCAACTAACGAAAGTCGGCGATTCTATGCGCAAGATCACGCGCACCGATACTGGGCGGCGCGGGCTCGATCCGGCGCAGGCGATTGAGAATGCCGAAGCGGCCATTGCCGACATCATTCCGCGCAGCGACGTCCAGGCTTTTGGACTAGCCAATCAGGTAGCCGAAGGCGTAATCACCAAGAACAACGACATGGTGAAGGAAGTAATCGGCAAGAGCAACAAGCCAGGCTGGTTGGCCGAGAAGTCGGCTGCTGATCCGGACGATGGTGCTGGAACCGATGGCGGTCCCAAGCCACCAGCGGATCCGCCGCAGCCGCCTGCAGATCCGCCGCAGCCGCCTGCAGATCCGCCGCAGCCACCAGTCGATCCGCCGCAGCCACCAGTCGATCCGCCTCAGCCACCAGCCGATCTGCCAAAAGATGATCATACGTCCGGAACAGGCGCTGATCGTGACACCACTGCTTTCGCTGATCCCGATGACAGGTCGGGCAACGGAACGGGAACGGCGGTCAAAGGCGCCACAGAGGTTGTGCACGACACCGACGCGAATGGCAGCGACGAAGCTCGCGGTGCCGCCGACGAAGGCGACAAACGGACTGACGTAGACAATGCGACACAAGCGGCAGCCGAACAACAGGCCCGCATCGCGGCTATCGATCCGAACAGGCTTGCTGAACTTGTGAAGTTGCACGAAATGCTCGGCACCAAGGGTGACGACACGCTTGTCTCCAAGCTCAGTGAAAAAGTTGCCGATAGTCCGATTGCCAATCCGCAACTGCCGAAAGTTTTGCGCCAGGGCAAAGCCGAGACATTGCCGGACGGAACGGAAGTTTTCACCTTCGCATCAAAAGGTCAGGCTGAGAAGCTTCTGGATAAGGTGTACAGCAAACTTGCCGGCGCTACCGGAGCCAGTGAATCCGAGTCCGAGCCTTTCGCTCACGCCGATGCAAATGGCAGGTACTGGCCCATGCTGCAATTGGGAATGCCTGATGGTCGCCAGATAATCGTAACGCCAACGTTCGATAGCGCGGGCAAAGTCGTTGGCATAAGCAAACTTGCAGATGGGCAAATGGTCGAAGCGGCCAATGCACCATCGCAAGATGCGACAGTGACGCAGCCTATTGAACAAACCGAAGCCGCTGAGCCGCCCACTAGCAGCGAGCGTGACACCAATCATGGTGGCGAGACGCGCGATGAGTCTAAGCTTGAGGTCGACAATGCAGAACCGGTTGCTTACGACAAAGCACTTGAAGAATATGAGGCGGCCGTTCAAGAGCTCGACACTGACCTGAAACTCGGCGGCAGCGCAGAAGCATTTGCCAAAGTTGCTCAGGCATTGGCGGGCGACAAGCCCCTCAGTATAGGACGGTCCATGACGTTAGTGGACGGCATGCCCACATTCGGCGCTACCGTAGCCAGCGAGCCGCGGCTGCCGGTGCTGAAAGAAGGCGCCGAGGTCGCAGAATTGGCCCAGCAAATCAACGATTATTTGAGTCAACGCCTACCGAAAGGATCCGAATTGTCGTTCGAGACACTGGACGTGCAGTTGGACAATGGCGACGTGCATATTCCATTCGTGCAGGTTCTATTACCGGGCGAGTCCGAGCCGATTAGAGGCGTTCCTGTGATGAACCTTTCCGGTCAAATGACCGGACTAAGCACGTTGGGCGCATTGGAGAAGCCATCGCAATTGAAGACACTCGATGCCACCGAAATGGAAGACGCCCGGACTAAATTGGCGGCTATGTTCAATAAGAAGTGACGAATAAAGCGCGCTGCCTCCACCGGTACAAAACCGTGCGTCGCCTATCGCATTAATTCTCGTTTTTGCACTACGTAGTTTTCCCACCCGCACTGTCCAAAATGGGCATTTTCCCAGCCGTTGCGTAGTTCCCCGATTTACCAGGGCGCCGTCTCTAAATAATCTTATGGGACAGGTATCGCCCAGACAGGCAGAGGCAGTGGTATATGCAACTTCTCGAGGAATTCGTACTCCGTCAAGCAATCGTCGTTTGTCCCAATTGCAATGCATGTTTTTGCACGCCGCAATTGGCTCACATGCCGATCATCACCGGTGACAGTCCGGTGGAAACGGATTTGCACCGCGTGCTGCCCAATGGCGCCATTCGCGCCGCCCTCATCGCTTGCTGCAAGGATTGCAGCTATGCCTGGTGGATTACCGCCTTCAAGACCAAAGCTTTGTTGCCTGACACGCTGACTGCCGACGAATACTCGATGGAACGCCTGCAGTATCCGCGCAAATTTGCCAATGCCTTTGTCACCGGCAAGAAGAATAAGTGCAGCAGCCGCGAACTCGGCTTGCTTGCTCTCAATGGCGCCTGGTGTGCTCGCGAAGCCGGACTCGGTCATGAGCGTTGGTTGGAGCTGGCCGCCGAAGAACTCGAAAAGGCTCTGGAAGATAAGTCGATTGCCGGCAATAAAGGTTACTTCCACTACATCATGGGCGAGATATATCGCCAACTGCGTCAGTACGACAAAGCTGTAAGCCATTACAACCGCGTTAACTACCATTCGCGTCTGCCGCGCGAGCTGGTGCTGCGCCAGAAGGTGCAAGCCACCGCCGGCGATTCTACACCGACCAGGCTGCCCTCATATCTTGTGGAACTGCTGTTCTGCCCCGGAGCCGCCCGTAAGCCTTTCAATAACCACATCTAGACACCAAGCGGCATACATGCCGCCGCTACGAATAAGAAATCATGGAAGACATCACACCCCTAAACCTTGAAGATCATCCAAAGCTGTTCGGCTTGCGTTACGACCAGCTGATCGCCATTTTGGCCGGCATGCTTGTTTCCACCCAACTCTATTCATGGATCGAGCCGATTCCATTTGCCGGACAAGATCTCCGTCTCGACATCTGCATTTTCATTTTCATGCTCGGTCCTCTTTATTGCTTGATCACCCTCAACAATGGAGCCGGACATTGGGAGAACATTCTCAACTTCTATTTCGGCACCCAGATATACATCCCGGGACCAGACCCGAATCCTACAAGATTTTTACTGGACGAAGAACTTATCGACTTTTACGAGTAACAAACAATGGTCACCTCCGTTTCTAGAAGCTTCACACAACAGCCGGGACTGCTTGAACGTCTCGGCTTAATGCGTCGGACGACAAATGTCCCCGAAGCCGCCAGCCTGTCGAAGTTGCCATCGGCGGCGGTGCCAAGACCTAACGGCTCGGCAGCCGGTTTGGTTCCGATTTGGGATATGTTCCACGACCAGCAAAGCGGTTTGGGCGTGGTTGTGCTCAAAGACGGAAGTTATCGTTGCTGCTTCGAGATTGACGGCGTGCACGTTAGCGGCTTCGACGAAGTGCGACTGACTTCCCTGATGAACCACTTCACCGGCTTTCTGAACAGTATCGATACATCGGTGCAGCTCACAGTCATCTGCCACAACATCAGCAAGCGCGAATATTTCGAGCGGCACCCGGTAGACGTGAAGCATGACGACGAATTCCTCACCTACGTCGCCAAGTCTGTACAGGACGACGAAGCTTTTCTGCTTTCGAAGAACTTCGTCCCTGAGCTCAAGTTCTACGTCACCTTCTGCTATCGTCCGCCCAAGGAAAAGTCGCAGAAGAAGAACTGGGTCAATAACACCGTCAACCATATCGTCGACGTCTTCACCAACCAGGCTGCTCGCCAGAGTGTCGGGCACCATCAGAAGAATGTATCGACGCTGGTGCAACGTGCCAATGGTCACGTCGCCCAGTTGAATTCCTGCGGCATGAGCGGTCGGCCGATTTCGGCGCTCGAGTATTATCACATGCTGTACACGGAGTTTAATCCGCATCGCAAGTACGATTCCGATACGCTGCCGGCGCCCGTGCGTCCGCAGCAAGCGCCGATGCCGAAGACGGTTCGCCGCATATTTCCGGACATGGAGCCGGCCACATTGCGACAGCAGTTGGCCGAATCGCGATACGACTTCACGGCTCCCGATTATTGTGTGATAACCGACCTCACTCCAGGACAAGAGATAGAACTCGAACCGGGAGACGAAGCGAAAGGCAAGTACGTGCGCACGCTGTATATGAACCGGCTGCCCGAGCGCACCGGTCCGCTGTGGTTGTTGCCGTTGCTGCGCTTGAACTGCGAGTGGCGCATGAATATCTATGCACACAAACTCGACAAAGATATGTTCCGCAAGAAATTGCAGCGCAAGCAAGCTCAAGCAACAGCCAACACCTATCAAGGTTTCCTCGGGCAGCGTTCGGCTCCGAACCAGGAAGAAGCCGAGAAGGCCCAGGAAGCGGCGCACATCGGTTCTGAGTTGTACACGTCCAACCTGGAGGTGTTTAACTACGCGATCTATTTCACGATCGCAGCCGATACGCTGGAAGATCTCAACCGCAACACCGAGATGATTCGCGCCGCTGCTCCGCAATGCCGCGGTGCTCGTTTTGTCGTCGGCTATCACGAGCAGAAATCGTTGTGGGTAGGCAGCATGCCCGGACTGGGCGTCGACGTGGTTCGCAGAGGCAAGGCGGTAAGAACGCCTACCGTGCGCAACTCATTCCCTTACGTTCATGCAAAACTCGGTTCTGAGCAAGGCGATTGGATTGGTTTCTCCAAGGAAACTCTCGAGCCTGTGTTTTTGAACCCTTATGATGAGAAGCTTCCCAACGCATTGTGCATCATCTTCGGTCAGCCTGGCGAAGGTAAGTCAATGGTCGCGCAGCAGATTATTCAGCTCAAAATGCTTGCCGGAGCGAAGGTGGTCATCATCGACCGTTCCGGCAGCTATAAGATGCTGGGCGAAGTCTATGACGACGTAGCCTATATTCGGCTGGGTCCGGATGGACACGTCTGCATCAACCTGTATGACCTGCCCCTGGAAGGCCCGGACGGCCGTCCGATCGATCCGGCGAATCCGCCTGAATCACACATCATAAAACTGCTCAACTTCCACTCCGTCATGTTGGGCGAGGCCGGCGAGCAGTCGATGAACAAAGATGAGAAGCCGATTCTCATGCAAGGCATCCAGAACATCTATCAGCAGTGCGCACTCGAAGGGCGCATTCCGATAGAGACAGACCTGATCAATTGGCTGAAGGAACAATCGGTCGAGCACAAAGGCAGCAAGCGCGGTGACACGTGCGAAGACCTGGCCAACAGACTATCGTTGTATTGCCGTGGCGCCATCTTCGGCAAACTATTCGACGGGCCGACCACCATTCCGATGGATGCGCAGTTGCTCGTGTTCGATACATCCGAACTTGCTCACGATAAGACGTTGGAAGCCGTGGTCACGCTGTTCGTTGCAGACTTCGTGTTGCGTCGCGCTCAACGCCATAAAGTGGAACAAATGGCCCAAGGTAAGCCGGCACGCTTCGTGTTCTGTATAGACGAGTTGTGGCGCCTGCTTCGCTACGAAGGCGGCAAGACGCTCGTCGAAGACGCATCGAGAACCAGCCGCCACTTGGGCTTGCTCTTTATCGGCATATCGCAAGAACTCGGTGACTTGCTGCGCGATGACCGCGCGCGTAACCTTGCCAGCAACAGCGCCGTTAAGGTGATTCTCGGTAACGACCCGAGCAACTTCGAGCTTATTCAAGATGCTTGCGGTCTCACCGCCTCGGAGATGTCTTCGATTGGACACCTGACGAGGAAAAACCGCGAATATTCGGAAGCCTTCCTCATCTATCACAAGCTCTCACGCGGAGTTGTAAAACTTCTCGTGCCGCGCTTCATGTACTGGGTCGCTACGACTGAACCTAACTATGATCAGCCGATGCGCCAAAAAATGATCGAGCTTTGCAACGGCGACGCGCGATGGGCTTGCCACTTGCTTGCCAACGGCGTCACCCCCGAAACGTTCACTCCCGAACTTTTAAAAGGATAATTTGACCGCTGTACCGGCGGGCGCAAGTCCGCTAATTAAGGAAACGACCACATGTTCGACTATCAAGCCGGTGAAAAATACAAGTTGACGCTCATCATGGTGGGCATCGCCGGCATTATTGCGGGCATGTTTTTCACGCTCTTGCTTTTGCCTTCACCTGATATGTCGCCTCATTCCAAGCACCACCAAATGGACGCGCGCACAGCCCGCATCCTTAGCAATCCTGATGTTAGCGGTCGTCGCGACGGCGGTCTGTTTGGTGGGCCAGGCGCCGCCAGTGCCCAGGACGGGCAAGCTCAGCCGGCGGCTCCGGGAGTGCCGCTTGTCGATCGCGTCACTGCGCAACAGTTTATGCAAAATTGGCTGCCGCGCGTGTGGGACTTGAGCGCTCAGACGGCGACGACCGATCAAGAAGAAGCAATCAAATGGATGACTCCGGAATGCGCCGCCGCTTATCGGCAAAGCATCTGGAGTCCCGATATCGCATCCAAGATTTCATCGTCCGCCTTGCAGAGCGAATGGCACACCACGCAAATGGACGTCAGCGACAACCTTCAGGATGGCTCCGTAGTGGTGAAGGTGCAGGGCTTGCAAGTTTTGGAAGCGCCTACGGGCAGGAAAGAAAAGCCAGTTAGTCTGGAGTACATGCTTAAGCAAACTCCCGACGGTCTCAGGGTGGCAGGCATCAGTGAGGTGACACCGCATTGATGACTGTGGATAGCGTTTCAGCACACAAAAGGACGACAGAGATGTCGTCCATTCTAGGATAAAGCGGCGAAGGTCGAGGAACCAGAACTAAAATGCCTTACAGAGCACAACTAGACGACCATGGCGTACTTGTCCGTTACAAAGACACGGATACGGGCGAGGTTATTTCCGCCAAGGAATTCGAGCGGCGGCAAATGACGCAATACGCCGGCACGACGTATCCAAATACGTACGGCGGTGGTCAACTCTATCATCCAGCAACGATGGCTTCGCCATACGGAGCCGGCGTAGCTCCCGGCATGCTGGGTGGAGGCAGCGGTCTGGTGCCAGCGCCGCCTGCGACGCCGGTTGGCGGATATGGCGGCACCGCGTATGGTGGCGCGCCTTCCTCGCCCATGGGTAGTTATGGCGGAGGAGTGGGTGGCGTAGGTCAAATGCTCGGTCAGATGCCTGGTCAGATGCCGCCTGCAATGCCTGGGCAAATGCCTGGCGGCGTGCCTGGTCAAATGCCTGGCGGCATGCCCGGTCAAATGCCTGCTCAGCCAGCCGGAGCATTGTCGGCCGGCATGCCGGCGCCGGGACAAGATTTGCTCGCCCACAGTTCTCTCATTCAGCCTGGCGCTCAGATGCTCGACGGTAGCGCTGCGCCGGCCGGTAATGCCGGTGGCTCAGCACCGCCTGCGCAATCGCTTGGCGGCGACGCTCCAGCGACAGCGGGACAGGAGCAACAAAGCAAAACTCTTCGATTCTTCTCGTCGCCCGCTCACAAGATAGCGTCCACGAAGGGCTATCACACCCATGGCTTCTTGGATGCGACTTCAATCGCCATCTTGCTGCCGACACTTGTTTTGCTGGCTTTGATTATCGCCGCCGCGCACAAGAAGCGTTTGTTCCCATGGCAGACAATCAGAACTTTCAACCCGCCGTCCGGTCTGATGACCCCGCGCGATTACGAGCGGTCCTATATTTGCCCGCCAAACCTTAGGCGTCACGGACGTCTCGGCAAGCGCAATCCCAGCGCGACGTGGATGGACGGCGACGGTATTGTGTTGCCGTTCGGATTCCTGGCACGCACGCACCTGCCAATCACTATTCCTCTTGGACGGCTGCCCAACAAAAATATGTTCTTCGTAGCGCCTTCCGGTTCAGGTAAAACGACATTGATGCGCGCCATCATCAAAGCATTGATGGCTAAACCTTGCGTTATCGTCGCCCTTGAAGCTAAGGCCAACGACCCGACGTTGGACGAGAAGAAAGAAAGTTTCAAACACACACTGCTGCCGGAAGCGCAACATGCGGGATTCGAAACGCTGTATTTCAACCCGTTGGATGCGGAGTCGGTGCATTGGAATCCGCTGGATCTCGATCCGATTACATTCGCCTCGTCAATCGTACAAGACATCAACTCCCTGCCTCCGGAAGAACAACACTGGGCAGAACGCGATCACGGCTACATCTCCGGCTTGGCTCAACTGCTGAAGTGGGGAGCCGTGATGGTCGCCGGCGAGGACGAGAACGGTCAGGCTGTCGATGTTCAAACGCTGCCATGCAACCCGCGCGGCTTGATGCGTCTGGTCAACAACCGTCGCAATATCGTCGAATCGCTGCGTCGGATGAAGACAAATCCGAACGTGCCGCCTGCGGAACTGGGCGAAATGACTCAGACCCTGTCTTCGATCATCCGAACGGATAGCGATTGGGATAAGAACATTCAGGGTGTGCGCGGTCGTCTGCGCATGTTCAAGAATACCAACGTTCTGCGCTGCACCGAGTCCAGCAACATCGATGTCAAAGAATGCATGCACCGGGCCACCGTGCTGATTTTCGGCGCGCCGGCAAGTATGGGTCCTGATGCTGAATCGTTGGCATCTTGCTTCGTGTATCAATTGCAAAACGCCATGCACAGCAGATACGGTACCGCGTCGATGATGCCGTTGTTCGCGTTCTTCGATGAATACCAGACATTGAACATGGACATCGCCGGTCGTCTATCAGCCATCGTCCGTGGTGCCAACGGCGGATTGACGATCATTCTGCAAAACATTGCTCAGATCGCGCAGATTGAAGGAGCGACTTCATCCAGTGGCGTTTCGCCTGAATTGAAGACGATTTTCTCCAACAGCGCCATCCGTGTTGTACTGCACAACTCTGACGAATCCACCGCCAAGTTCTTCTCCGAAGAAATTGGTAAGCACGCCATCATCGTGCCGGGTATTTCCGACCACTACGACGCCAATGGCTTCGGTATATTCCCGACAAGTTGGAATAGAATTCACTCGCAACAGGTGGTGGCGCGTGTCGATCCAGATAGCATCAAGCGTATGGAGAAACACCACGCACTGGTCTATCTATCTCCGGCAGGCGATCCTGAATTTGGTGAACTCAAACCATTTATGTGCGATTTGAGAGGCATCGAAGAGATCGCCAGGCTGCACTTATTGCATAACGTTGCTGGACGCAATAGCGGTCAACCGCACTTGGTCGGACCTGAAGGCGAGGAAGGACAGCCAGCGCCTGAGGGAGCTGCCGGTGCACCCGCCGGCACTCGCATCGGCAACCCGCTGCTGGCAAGAATGATGTCGCCGCAGGCGCTCGAGAAGGCAGCTCAACTTCTCGGTACCGGTGGTGGTGGCGGACCGCAAATGCCACCATCCAGCGGTCAGGGAGCTTCCGCTATGGGCGGACCAGCCGGCGTTCCGGCCGGCGCTCCAGGTTACGCTGCCGGTGGCGCCCCTGGCTATGCTCCTGCTGCTGCTCACACTGGGAGCGCAGGCTTCCAGCCTGCCCCTGGGCTGGCTGGTATCGCTAATATGGCCGGCAACGCAGTCGCTCACGCAGCCCACGCCACTCCTGGCGGTGTCCTGCCCGCTGCGGCAGCCGCCGTCGCAGGCGCGGCAATTGGTGCCACCGCTGCCGCCATCGCCGGCGCCGCAGCTAGACCGCCTTTCCCGGGTGGTGCTCAGGCTTCTCCAGCCGCACCGCTTCCCGGTGTCGCTGCTCCGAATCCGGCTCTTGCGCAAGGCACCGCGCCTGGTGCTGCTCCTGCAGCCGCCAGACCCGCCGTGCCGGCCCAACAACCAACTGGAGTGCCGACAGGCGATCGGGTTTGCACGAAGTGCGCCAAATGGCCCGGCAAGGGCAGATTCTGCATAGAATGCGGAACCTTCGTCGGTCAGCCGGCCCCGGCTGCCCAACCAGCCGCTCCATCAGCAACGCAAATCACCGTCGCGGCGCCTGGACAAGCGCGTCCGGCTATGCCTGCCCCCGCTCAGCCGGTTGGTGCAGGACAACCGATGGCGTCAGCTCAACCAGCTGCGCCCGCTCAGCCGGTTGCGGCTCAGCCCGCTGCGCCTGGAATGGTGCCTGCTTACGGACCATCCGGAGCGCTCGGCGTTCCGCAACGCGCGCCGTTGACGAGCCTGAATCCGGATATGAGCAAGTACGGAGTGCCGAATGCGCCGGCGGCTCAACCTGCCGCACCGCAAGGTGCTGCACCGCAAGCTGCTGCACCGCAAGGTGCTGCACCGCAAGCTGGCGCACCGCAACGCCCCGCGGCTCCGCAGCCCGGAACCCCGGGTAATCAGCCTGCCGTGCCTGCACGTCCAGCCGTAGCCCAACCGGCCGACATGCAACCCGGTCAAACACCGATGCGTCGTCCACAAGGTCGCGGCGGCAGCATCGAGTTTTGATGTCGCTGAGATCCCACCACTTGCTGCGTTGATATTAGCGCGACAATAGAGGCTGCTTTTGTTGTGATACATGCAACATTGCGTATAGCACAACAAAAGAAAGTCAATTTGTTGCGTTTATAGCAACGGTGAAAACAGGATGTGTTTTCTTGTCGTGTAAACGAACGGACAATGGTTGATGTACACGTCAGCGTATAAAGGTTCCAGGCATCATCATATGCTGCAGGTGCATGTAGCCGCGCAAAGTGTCTTGGTACTGCTTGCTCGACTGCCCATATACACGCTTGCGCACATCTAGCGCTTTCAGGTAAAAATCGTGCGATTCGGACAGGCGACCTTCCTCGCGCAGAACGGTTGCAAGCGCGGTGTATCCGCGGCCGGTGCGTACTCCCAGGGATATGGAACGTCGGTACCATTGCTCAGCGACGACAAGCTCGTGCTTGCGCACATAGAAATCCCCCAGGTCGGCATAGATGGCACCAGCAAGATCGCTTGTTGGTCCGCACAATTTTAATCGCACGGCAAGCAATGACTTATAGAGCGGCTCAGCCCTTTCGAAATTTTGGTTTTCTACCAGAGCGCCTGCCAGCATTTCCAAGGTGAACGCTGGATGGAATCCAAGCCAATAGCTGGTTGGGACTGTAGAATAGATTGCCACCGATGCATTCGTCTGTCCTGCGGCCGCAAGAGCCAGGGCACTGAAATCAATCGTGGCAAATAACATAACGACAGATAGAACTGCCACTCTGCACCATTGCATGACATTATTCAGGCTCGAAATAACTTTGGCGACTCGCTCCGGTAAACGGTCCATTAGTAAAGATGGCAACGCCAGTACGTTCGCCTTGAAAATCGCGATTGAAATAAGGAGGGCTCCCGCCTCCGCCGCTATCGCCATTGCCAGTTGTTTTGACGGGCAAGCGCAAAGGTAAACGAGGCAATAGCACACAAACAGTGCCGCCAGATAGGACGACAGCCAAAAGGTCGCATTCCTGATCGATTTTTGTTGGTCAGCCATCAAATTAGCCGTCTAAGCCCTTTGATTTTGGCTTGTTGGTGAACGACCTGCAAGATACTCAGTCGGGAAAACCGCAACAGGTCCGCAATAAGAGAGTTGACGGCGCATTGCCGCGCCCCATCGAATTCAGGTAAAATCAGATAAGTGGGGTCAATGGGGTCCAATGAAAGGTCCATTTCGCTTAGTCATTGCCTTGGTTGCCGTAGCGGTGTCTCCGTTGATCGCTCTGGCAATGCCGCCAAGTTATAGCTTGGGCGTCCAAGCGTACAATGCGCACCAATACAAGCAAGCCCTATCCTATTTCTCCAATGCAGAGCGTGGTGTGCCGACCAGTCCCGAGGTGCATTATTATCTCGGCTTGTGTTACCAGTCGCTGAATCAAATGTCGCTCGCGCGTCAACAATACCAATGGGTGGTGCAGCAAGCGGACAATCCGACATTGCGCGGAGAAGCAACTGCTGCGCTGCAACAAATAACGCGATATGTAGCGAGCTCGCCGACACAGCATTCCGAACTGCCGAAACAGGCAACGTTGCCGTCAGGTCCCAAACTTAACGGGAGGTTGCAGGTGATGGAATTTTACGCGGACTGGTGAGGAGTGTGTCGGCGATTTGAACCGACATGGGATGAGGTCTCATCCCAATTTGGAAGTAAGGTTGAATTTAAAAGAATCGATGGAGAAGATCCGTACAACGATCGGCTGAAGAAAAAGTTCGCCATCAACGGGTATCCCATAATCATTTTTACGGATAACTCGGGACAAATGTTAGACCGATTGGCCGGCGCCCCGAAAACAGCAGAATCGTTTAAATCAGTAATTCAAAGAGAGCTGGCTAAATACGGCGAGTGAACGAGAGTCCATTTGTCGTAATACGCGCTAAGGCACAGACGCCTGCAATCGTAGCGTGTTCAAGTCCAACGGTGCAACATGCATGTTGCACCATACACCTTGCTTTTAATATGGAAGCCTTGATCTAGGGTTTTTCTGCTACTGCCAACGCAACGACCTGATTTATTATTTTGCTTGGTAGCGGACATCTTTCGGAAAATATCACGTCATGGCACAACCACGGCTGGCATTGGCATATTCGCGCGCTACCGGTGGACCGATAGCCCCCGGCACGTGGGTTGCTTGCCGGTTGGTTGTGCAAGAGCCAGGTGGATTTAACACGGTCATGTTATCCGATGGAAGTTCAGGATTCTTGCCGACGAACATGCCTGTGTTCGCCATTGGCGACATCGTCTGGGTCCAGTTTGTTTGCCGAACCAGCCGTCGCACGTTGTTGGCACCAATTTGGAACGCTGAGAGGCAAACCTAAAGTAAACCGCCCAGACCGCCGAAATTGTTAATCGCGAACGTGCCGATGAGGTAGATCGATCCCGGCAAGGCGATTGTTGCGAACACCCAACGCAGACAGGTATTGCCTAGACGTTTGCTGGTATCGAACGTCGGTGTTACCGTCAAAATCTTTTTCAACCGTGCACGAAGAATTGCAACTCGCCATAGGGTGAGCAGTGTCATTGCAACGGCGCTGAACAACGTGCCGAAATGCACGTATGCTTGATAGTCTGGTTCCACTAACGCTCCAACTTCTTCGCCCATTCCAAATCGCACATTCGGCGGACAACCGACAAGTCCCTGGGCGTGAGCGCAATGTGTAGCGCAAATGCAAGCGAACAAAGCGATTAGCAACGGTAGATTTGTGCGAAATGAAGTTGGCGCCAGAATGTTTCTGGCGAGCGAGCATAGTTTAGTCATGAGATCATCTCCCTGAGGATGAAGGCAGTAATTTGGCACTAACTTGCGTGCTTGCCGAAGAGCCGGCAGCTGACGTCGTCGGCCAATAGAATGAGAATCCGGTATTGCGCGGATAAGAAGCAGCGGTGGCGATCGAATGCTTCGATCTTGCCGGCGCTGAAACTGTAGGAGGAGCGTTCACCGCGGCAAGATGTGCGTGTGTGCTCCTGATGTAGTGAATGATGTGTTGTGTAGGTGCCGACATCAGCATCGTTGGTGCTGGCATGGCTGTAACCGGGACGGTAGAAGCCACAGGCGGCAGGGGTGATGCCGCCTGTGGCGGGCTCGGGAAGCCAAAAGCCGGTTGGAAGTCGGACTGTCGCGGCACCGGCGGCGGTTCATCCGGCAAAAGAACGTCGTCTACGACAATCTTCGGGGCGTTCACGCTCCCGCTGCGCACAGTAAACAGTTCTGGAGGAAGTTTCGCTTGCTCCAGGCGGTAATAGTGGGGAACGAAGTGGTATCTGTTGTGGGTGGAGAAATCTTCGCAGAAACCAGGCGCAGCAGACCCGCTTAGCAAAGCCAATGCTGCAAAAAGGGACGTGAACATAAATCGCATAACGCCAGACCTCGCAGGTTAGCCGCTCGCCAAACGAGAACCGCGCGCAGCTACCACGCAATGTGCGTAGGGTCTGTGGCAATGATGGATCGAGAATCTGGGGGAATTGCCAGTTGCAATTGCCAATCTTTGTGCAATTATCGATGCAATCGCCGTTTTGGCAAGTAGACAATTGCGTACTGATGCGTAAAAACCGCATACCGAGCCGGTCTCCGCGAGCTCCGATCAGTATCACGTGATCTATTGCAGGACGGCGAGCTAGGTTGTAGGCGAGCTAGGTTGTAGTCCGCACAGCGCCTTCTTGCAAAAGCCGTCATCGGCGTTCCGGCGTGCTTTAACAATGCCCAGCGGCAGTCCTTAAAAGCACGCCATTTAGCTCAGAACGAGTTTGTTCAACCACATCCCTACCCCGGGGATGGCTTCCGCATCAACAAAACCACGAGTAACATGATTCTCGTCGCTTAAAGGTGGAGAAGGAGTCTATGCATTTGTGTTGTTCACAAGCAGTGGCAGGCAGCCTCATGCCTTGTTGTTCTCAAGCGTTCGCGCCCAGCCTTTCGGCTTGTTGCTATGCGGACTTGCTGTCTTACGCATTGTTGTTCTCGCTTGGTTGCTACTTGCTTGCTACTGCGTTGCGCAAGCATATGCAGCAAGTGCCACGGACTTAACTGCTGCTACAGCTCCCCGCAAAACAGCCGACGTCAAAGTTACTGTGGTGGTCGCAGACCATGACGTCAAACTTCGGAATGTAGTTGTCATTGCAACTTCTGAGCGCGCCGAAAGATTCGAGCGTGAGATTGGCCCAGGCGGCAAAATCAGTTTCGACAATTTGAAGCCCGGCAGGTGGAAATTCGTTGTCTCCGCCGACGACATGCTCAGTCAAACAAGAACGGTCACGTTGCACGCGGGCGACGAAACCAAGCTGAATTTCGCGCTGGAAGAGAAGGAAAGCGCGGATGTGATCGAGCTCAAAGAACAGCGTAACCTCGCGCATCCTGAGGTTCCCTCTGATACTACCTTCATTGATAAAAACACCATTCAGAGCTACAAAAGCGGCAACAACTTACGCGATCTGGTCAGCACTGCCCCTGGTGTATCGCAAGACAGCTTCGGAAATATGATTGTGCGCGGCGAGCACAACACCGTCAATTATGTTTTGGATGATGTGGTTTTGCCCGAGGCGGCAGGACAATTCCAGCAAGGTCAGGTGGCAAGCCCGCATTCGCTGCGGTCGATGCAAGTCACCACAGGCGGTTACGACGCCAGTGCCGGCGGTGGGCCGATGGGGGCGATTGTTAACATGCAGTCGATGCCGATTCAGACAAAGCCGGTGCTCGAGGTTACGCCTCAAATCGGTGGTCCGATGCAGGGAGGCGGAAATTACTATTTTAGTACTGCGCTCAGCCAGAATGAGCAGAGCCCGTGGAATCGCGTACGGGTGGAATCGTCCGGGCAGATTTTCGGCACCAAACTCGGTATCGAGCCGCAGGGACGGCACTTCACCCGCGACGGACGTTTTGACATCAACATCTTGAACAAGGTCGAGTGGAACCTCACCGACCGCGATCGCATACGGTTGACCGCATCGATAAACGAGAGCTGGATGCATATACCTACACCCGGAATTTCTCGCGCCTATGGATTCAAGGAGCAAGAGCACGATCGGCAGAATTACATCATCCTGAGCCATCGGCATACGTTCAAAAAATGGCTGGACGAAAGTAACCTGCACTTCCTGACCGGTTTCTATTCGCAGCGGCTTGGAAGCATAAATGCGTTCAATCCGGCGCCGATAGTCAATGGCGAAGCTGACGAGATTGTTTCCGCTTCGCCGACGGCAAAACGGTTCAACTTTGTGTTTTCCGCCCAGGGCGACGTACGGAAAACGGTTTGCCGTACACATCACTTGAAGGCGGGATTTCTTAGCGAAATTCGGCCCGTACGCACAAGTTTCTCTTCCTATTACTATGACGCCAATCCCCGCGATTCGAACTACGGGCAAATGATCAGCCCGTTTACCGGTACTGCCGTTGGTCCCCCAATGTTGGGCAATGTCGGCAAGTATCGCGGCTTCCGTTTCCTTCAGAGCGCCTATGCCCAGGATAGCTGGACACCACAGCGCGGCTTCCTGCACAGGCTCACCGTGGATGGTGGCGTACGATTCGATCTTTATCATGGCGTCTTCGGTAATACCATGGGTATAGCCAATGCAATCGCCCCATGGATGCCCATTGTCGGAGGTGATCCCACCGGCAATAATTCCTTTTCGTTGAAACCGTTCCAAACCAATCGTGTAACCAATGCCCAGGTAAGCGGACGAGTCGCCGCTTCGTACAAAATCAGTAAATCACTAGTCGCCAAAAGTTCGTTCGCGCAATTATTCACTCCGCCTCCGGTTGATCTCTTCGCTCGCCCTTTCGACATCACAAGCGGCACCATCAATGGTATCTTCAACGGATCGCTGCGACCAATGCAAGCAACCAGGGGATACATCGTCGACACCAGCCTCGAACAGCAGGTCGGTGGACGTTTTGACGTCAAAGGCAGCTTGTTCTACAAGCATCTGCATAACGTCGGCGATGAACTGCCCGTAAACAACACACTGCTGTATCAACGACTGACCCTTAGCGCCCTCGAGAGCTATGGCGTCGAATCTCGTTTGGAACTGAAGCCGAAGCGGGACGGCACCGGCATATTTGGCTTTATATCCAACACGGTGATGGTGGCTAAGCTCGGCGGCAATCACAAAGATAGTGGTGGCATTTACGACATCGATCCTACGCCTGCGACGGCGAAGTACATCGATCATGACCGTCGCGAAACATTGACTGCCGCGCTGGGCATGCGATCGCGCTGCGGACTTTGGGTGATGGCGGACATGAACTATTGGACCGGCTTCCTGATCGGACTGGATCCCGTACTGTTCGGAGCGCACCCAGCGCGCACCAAGCCGCTGGCTATCTTCGGTCTGAACATCGGTTATGACTTCCCGCGCACGCGCTCCGATGCCAAATGGAGACCGCTCTCTGTTGATGTCCGCATTCAGAACATCGCCGACAACATTGTGCCGATCAACATCGGCAGCCCGTTCCAAGGCACGCGCTACACCATTCCTCTGCGCGTTCTAGTCGAATCAAAATGGACGCTCTAGAAGCGCAACTACGGTAGCGGCGGCCGGAAGCCCGCTTATCCTAATGACAGCAGCCCGACTTCGCCTGCACGTTGCCGACTGCCACCGATTCCCGCTCATCGTCGGCATATAAATCGGGGACTTTGCGAAATACCTGCATCAGCTCTTCGATGACGCGCTCGGAATCTTGTCTTTGGATGGCATCAACAACACATGTTTCCAGATGCTGGCGCAACATTACTTCGGCGGTTTTATCCAGAGCAGATTGGACGGCCTTCAATTGATGGAGGACGTCGATGCAATACTTTTTCTCATCGACCATGCGATGAACGGTGTTTAAGTGGCCGATTGCTCGCGCCAGGCGCGCTTTGAGCTTCTCTTTATTGTCGTCGGTTATAGGCATGCCGACTAGTCTATCGCGATGCTGCTCGGGTTTAGATCGCTTGATAAGATACCTGAAACAAACAAAATCCTCCTCGACATAAGCGCGGCCGCGATGCCACCATGTGCAGTGGCACCGCAACAGTGATCGCGACTTGTCGGCCCGTGCCTGGTGATCTGAATCAAATCGGCCCTTGATAGCTCGTTTTTGCCGACGGGTCCTGTCAATGACCGTGTCGTGCAATCATTTAAGGGGTATATTGAGGGGAACACTGGAATTGGTTGGCATGATAGACAAAATCACGAAGGTCAAGTCGAGAAAACGCAGCCTCGTGCTCATGCAGCGTGATATTGCGGCCTTGATTGAGCTGTACTTGCATCGCGCCGTAACTTCCAGTCAGCTCTCTTCGCTCTGTTTTGCCGATATTACGTACGAAACCGCTCGCAAGCGCCTGCGCCGGCTGCAACAAGCCGGCTTCACGGGCGCTGCATCGAGCGGCCGCATGGAAGGCAAAGGGCGTCCCGAGCTTGTGTACTTCCTTACCGCCGCCGGTGCCAAGGCGCTGGAGCAGTATCGCGGCATTTCATGGGAGACCGTGCCCACCGGACCGCCCCACACCTATCACAAGGAGCATTTCCTCCGCCTGGTAGACATCCGGCTGTCGATGAAAACAGCCGAGCGGCAAGGAATTATAGGACAGTTGGAATGGACCACCGGCAAGGAATTCTGGAAAGAACTTTCCCTCGACGCGGCCGAAATCGATGAGCGAGCCGATGCCACCGTTTCATTTGCGTATCCGGGCATGGATCCGATAAACGTTTTGCTTGAGATTGACACGGGTAACTTCCGGCAGACGAGGCATTGGGAGCCCAAAATCAAGGCATTTTTGCGGGCCGGATATCCGATCTGGGTCATAACCGGCAGCGAGCCGCGCATTGTTACTTTACGAAAGTGGACGGTGCCACTGCTCGAGGCTGCCGGCGTCGGCCCTGGCAAGTGCGTGTTCGCCGTTTACGATGAAATTCTGGAAAAAGGCATCTTTGGCTCTACCTGGTACCGTACCGACGGGTCGATTACCAATCTGCGTCCCAAAGTCACGCCTTAGTTAGAGGATGACAAGGGGATAGCCGTAGAGGCACCGTGGAATATTGCCGATAGCCCTCGGGGCCAGAGGATTAAAGGCGTCTTGATGGAACACCTAGAGAGCCAAGACCAGGCGATCACCATCAGAAAATGTCCCAACTGCGGGCTCGAGCTTGCAGGCGAGAATGCCATTTGCGCCTGCGATCCCAATTTTTTGATTGTGCCTGCTCAAGACCCGATGCTTGGTCAGACTCTCGGTTGCTACAAAATCGTCGAAGTGATCGGCCGCGGCGGCATGGGCGTCATCTATAAGGCGCACGATCAGTGGATGGACCGCACCATCGCCATTAAGATGTTGCACCAACATTTGGTGCACGATCCGCAGAGCTTGCAGCGTTTCAACCAGGAAGCCAAAGCCGCCGGTAACATCGAGCACCCCAACGTCATTCAAGCTTACGACTTCGGCGTGGCGCCCGGCACCGAGCAGCCATTCCTGGTCATGGAATTTTTGCAGGGCAAGAGCCTGTCCGACGAGATTGAGCAGCAACGCAATCTCGAACCAGAACGCGCCGTGAATATTTTCATTCAGGCTTCCGAAGCATTGGCAGCCGCGCACGCGAAAAACGTTTTGCACCGCGACCTGAAGCCGAGCAACATTATGCTGATCGAAACGAAAGATCAGCCTGATTTCGTCAAGATCGTCGATTTTGGTATTGCAAAACTTCTGCCGGGCTCAGGCAAGGAAGTGCAACTCACGCAAACCGGCGAAGTATTTGGCAGCCCGCTCTATATGAGTCCAGAGCAATTCGTCGGCCGCAAGGTGGACACGCGCTCCGACATTTACTCGATGGGTTGTGTGATGTACGAAGCGCTCATCGGCAAGCCTCCGATCGCCGGCGATCACGTGCTTGAGACGATGTACAAGCACATGAATGAGCGCCCGCGAAGATTCAGCGAAGTGCGCTCGGATCTGAAAATTTCGCCGAAGCTGGAAGCGGTGGTCATGCGTGCCCTGGAGAAGGAGCCCGAGAATCGCTATCAGAGCATGAGCGAGTTGCATGACGACTTGCTGCTTACGAAAACGGGCTTCAAAGATCGCAGACCGCTAAAAGTCAAACTGAAAGCGAAGATGTCGCAGTTGCGACGCTTCCGCAAACGCTATGAGGATCTCGCCAGCAATGCGCTGCTGGCGGTTCTTTCGATGGTGATCGCCGGTTCGATCGTTGGCTTTGCCTGGATGTTTTTGCGTACGAATCAAGAGGCCAATTGGCGCGATCTAAAACGACAAGCGCAAGAGCATTATCGCAAGGAAGAGCTGCCGCAAGCCGAGGACTTGCTCAAGAAAGCGGCCGGCGTGGCCAAGGATAATTTCGGAGACGAAGATCCGCGATTTATAGACACGCTAAAACGCCTGGCCTGGGTGCTTAACGCTCAACAGAAGTATAGCGAAGGACGCAAGCTCTTCGAGAAGGTTTATAGACTCTCGAGCGAGGAAGTGCGCAAGATCAAATTCGCACAGTCGACGTTGGCGGCCAATCAAATGCTGTCCAACATCATGCAAGATACGACCACCGGGCCGGAAGCCATTCTGCGCCGATCAAGCGAAACGATTGAAAAGTACCTCGGTTCAAACGATCCTGAGTTGATACCGCTTCTGGAACAACTCGCGCTTGTGTATCAGGCCGACGGCAAGTTCGTCGAGGCAGAAACACAATACCTGCGAATATTCTCCATCATGCGCGAAACCGAGGGCGACGATTCAATTGGCGCTGCGTACGCGCACAAGCTGTTAGGCGGGCTGTACCATGAATGGGCGCTGCACGAGCGCCAGGCAAACAACCGCAAAGAAGCCGAGGACAAGACCAAAGAAGCAGAGGAAAACTTCGGCGAGTCGATCAGGATTTACAGGTCGATCGTCGGCCCTGATTCTGCGCAAGTAAAAGACGTAGAAGACCTACTTGCCGGCAAGAAAGAACCGGAGAACATCTGGAAGCCGAAGTCCACAACGCCGGACAACACCATCCCGCAGTTCTAGCGATCCAACCAAACGTGAAGGCGCGGCGCATGCGCGCCTGCCTCTGTGTTTCTTACTTAAATCCCAGAGAATTCCAAATATTCGTCCACCAGTCAGTGGGTTTCTTCGGCGGCGGCGCAGTCGTGGGCGCTGGTCCGCTTCCGAGCGGCGCCAGGCTATAAGAGCTGCCGGGCTGGTCTGGACGCAACTTGTTGTAGAACTCGCTGGTCGCCGACTGGCGGCCTCCAGAAGCACTGCTGGACAGCTTTGAGGATGTTTTATTGGCGGTGTCGGCCGAGCCGAGAATGGAGGTCAGGTCGTCGGAATCGTCGAGAATGCTTTCCATTTTTTTGCGGCTCTTCTCGTCCATCAGCACGGCAAGTTCGCTATCAACGCGCTTATACGTAGCCGGATAGCTAAAGGAGGCGGTGTGAATGGTTTGCTTCTGCGCGTTGACGGTATCATAGATAAGCTCGCGTTTTCCGCCTTCGTCAGCCATCTTGACTCGCAGCGGCAAACCTTCAGGAATGCCGCTTTTGCGCGTGTCGATGTTGAAAATTTTGCGCAGCGTGTCATGGAGTTGCGTGGGCGGGACAATCGATTTGGTGATCCAGATTTCCGCTTCACGCGTTCCACCTTCCGGTGAAACTGTATTGATGAAATACTGAGTGGCGGGCAGGCCGCCGATAGTTTCGGAGCGTCCGACGCGCACGCTGCCGCCTGCCTGCTTGATCATCTCAGCGGATTTGCGCGTCTTGCCGTTCTTTGAGATAACCTGCAGATCGGAGAGGCGTTCGACGTAATAGACTTTCGAGTTGTCGTTGTACATGACCACTCGCCATTCAGGCGAGTGCGTGACAAACTTGGCGCCCGTCTCTTTGATTACGATCGCGAAGCCGTCTTTGGTGATGTAGAGATACAAGATGCCGACATGCGGACTTTTGACCATCAAACCCCATCCCGGCTCGTCGGCTTGGGCGGTCTGCATGGGCGTGCATATGAAACTGCCGGCCGCTAACGCGGCAAGTAACCAATTCCAGCGTTTCATAAGGACCTCCGGGGAATTCTTTCTGGTCTTTTCCTATATGCCCGGTTCGGTCAGCGATACATCGTATAGAGCGGCGCGCGGCGCCCGCCTATGGAATGGATCTTGCCGGCGGTTGCCCGCCAGGCAGCAGCGTCTCGGCGTAATGGCAGGCTGCGATGTGCCCGGGCTGGATTTCGCGGAGTTCCGGGACGTCGGTTACACAGTTGGGTTGAGCGATCGGACATCGCGTATGAAAACGGCAGCCTGACGGTGGGTTAGCCGGGCTGGGCAAATCACCGTGCAAGATGACGCGACCGCTTCTGTCGACATCGGGATCAGGTACGGGCGCCGCGCTGATGAGGGCCTTTGTGTAGGGATGCAGGGGCGTTCTGTACACGGCGTGCGTTTTGCCGACTTCGACAATCGTGCCCAGATACATCACCGCAATCCGGTCGCTGATGTAGCGAACCACATCAAGATTGTGCGCGATGAATATGTAAGTCAGACCAAACTCTGTGCGCAGGTCGACAAGCAAATTCAATATTTGCGCTTGGACACTGACATCGAGCGCGGACACGGGTTCATCCGCGACGATCAGCTTAGGGCGCAAGGCAAGTGCGCGGGCGATGCCGATGCGCTGACGTTGTCCGCCGGAAAACTCGTGTGGATAGCGGTCGTACATGGCGGGGGACAAACCGACGAGGTTCATCAATTCAGTGACTTTCTGCCGCAGTGTTTTGCCGTGCGCAATCTTGTGAACTTCCAGCGGTTCGGCAATGCTCTGCCCGACTGTCATGCGTGGGTCGAGGCTGGCGTATGGATTCTGGAAAACAATCTGCATATCGCCGCGCAATTTTTTCAGCGTACTTGCGTCGCAGGCGAGCACATCGACGTCGCCGAACTTGACGCGCCCGTCGGTGGCCGGTAGAAGGCGCAGAATGATCCGCCCCAGCGTCGACTTGCCGCAGCCTGATTCACCGACAAGTCCGAGCGTTTCTCCCTCGAATACTTGCAAGTTGATTCCATCCAGCGCTCGCACCGCGCCGACTTGCCTGTTGAAAAAGCCTTTCTTGATCGCAAAGTGCTTTTTCACGTTTTCAATTGACACCAGTACTTTGCCGCTCGGCGCTGGTGTTGCGCGCGTCTCAACCTGCTGATCGCTTGCCAATCAATACCTTACCTTTATCGCCGAACATAAGCGCATCGTAGGGGCGATGATGCATCGCCCACACAGTTTAGCGAAAAGGAAGGCTGATTGTCCGGCGAACTCAAGGTTTTACGTTGAGTTGTCCGAAGGTGCCATCGACAACTTCCGCCATCCTATGCAAAACGCCGCCGCCTCGTTGAGCGCGTACGTAATGATTGGTGTTCTGGTCGAGGACGTATTCGTAAGCGTCGACAGCGTATGCCTCGTCATAAATCGAATGAGCATCGTAGTGTCGGATGAAAGGCAGAGTTGGATCTGCCCTGTGTGCAGAAGACGCCTCTTCGTAGCTGCCCCACATTTGGGCTTTGATGCGTCGCTCTGATTTCGGCTCGCGAATGTACAGGTACCAGAAAACGGTATATAGAACAGCAAATTCAGCGGCAATTAGAAGGTAAACGAACATAAGCCCGCCTCCCTGCCTTAGCAGACTCCTGGGTGACTCCGATATATACGTCTTTATGATTGATTAACTTTCTTTGGATATCATAACGAAACGTAAATAAAACGCCAGCGGTTTTTAATGATCGATAGGTTTCCAAGTGATTAATTCTCAAGGCTCGAAAACCCGCGTCACTTCTGGCTTTTAAGAGATCAGACAGCAAGCGACATTTACCTCGAGCCAGGTTCGACTGGTGTCATTTTTCGCTCAATAACCGGCAACCAGTAGTTGGATAATCTGACTGATTTGTTTCCTGGTCAGGCAGCCCTGAATCTCTATGAATATCAAGAAAGTCGCCGTCCTCGGCGCCGGAACTATGGGCAGTTCTATTGCGGTAGCGCTGATTGGCAGCGGCTATCAGGTGCTGCTCAAAGATGTAAAACAAGAATTTCTCGATGCCGGCTTGCAACGCATCGACAAGTTTCTTGAATCCAAGGTCAAGAAGGGTCTAAGCCAGCAAGACGCACAGAAACAGCGGGCTCTGGTTAAGACCAGCACGGACTTCTCCGGTTTCCAACAGGTAGATCTTGTCATCGAAGCTGTTCTTGAGGAGTTCGATATAAAAAGGACTGTTTTCGCCGAACTCGAAAAGCACTGCCGTGCTGACGCCATTTTGGCCACCAACACCTCGTCGCTGCCTATCACGCGCATAGCCGGTTGCACCGCGCATCCTGAGCGCGTTGTCGGCATGCATTTTTTCAATCCGGCTCATCTGATGAAGTTGGTCGAAATCATTCCCGGCTTGCAAACCTCTGATCAAACAGTGGAGACGGCGCTGGCTTTTGCGCGCAGTCTGGACAAACTGGCCGTGCGAGTCGAGGAGTGCGCTTCTTTCCTCGTCAACCGCCTGCTCGGTCGCTATATGAACGAGGCACTATGGGCACTGCAAGCAAGAACAGGCACGGTTGAGGAGATCGACAAGGCCGTGTGTGACTACGTAATGCCGATTGGTCCTTTCGCTCTGCGCGATATGAATGGTGCCGATATTGGGCTGGCTGTAGCTAAGTTCAACTATGGCGAATATGGCGAACGTTTTGCCGTGCCGCCGATTCTGCAAGCGATGGTGGACGAACGTTTGCTCGGACAAAAGACCGGACGAGGATTCTATCTTTATGATCAGGAAACAAAAAAACGCCAGCAGGGCAACCCCGATGTTGAGCGCCTGGTGCAACGCTTTGCCGGCGAAACGTCGTCGACGCCGCTTGATGCCGACACCTTATTCTTGCCGATGATCAATGAAGCATTCCTGGTGCTGCAGGAAAAGGTGTGTGCACTGGAGGACTTGGATCCCGCCTTGAAGGCCGGTTTGGGTATGCGTAAGGGACCGTTAGAACTGGCTCAGGAGATGGGACTTTCCGACTGTTTGCAAAAAATAGAAACATTGCATGCCCGCCACGGTGAGCGTTTTCGTCCCGCGCCTTTGCTGAAGCGCATTGTCTGGAGCGGCTGCAACCAGGTTGTGGCATAATTTGCGGCAGGCGCTGTCGCTTTTGTTAGTCCTGCGATGGTAGCGGCGGGCTAAAGCCCGCTTTGAATGGATGTTCGCAATTGTGAACTGCCAGGCAGTACGCTGCGGAACACTGAACAGTGGCGGACGTCAAAAACAACGTGGACCAACAAAGCGCGCGCCAAGCGGCGCCGCTGGCAGGTCGCTTACCAGTTTGACGGGGTAATGGGAATGAACGCGCCGGGATCGAGATCCAGAGCCGCCCTGTCTATTTTGCTAACCAGCTTTTTGCTTGTGCCGCCGCCTGCGCTGGCAGCGAAGAAGCCGGAATATTTGCCGCCGATGGCGCCGCAAGTCGATAGCTCGGTGCTCCAACAGAAAGCTTCGCCCAGCATGAGCAATGATTATGCTCCATCGAGCGCCGGCGCCAGCAGGGGCAATGACTATTCGGCCAGCAATGCCCCTCAAGCGGCGCCGGATGTGAAAGGCGATCGCACCAAAGACTTGCTGCGCCAGGCCCTTGAAAAACACAATCAAGGCGATATGGCCGGTGCGCAAAGAATGTTTCAGCAGGTGCTGTCCGCCGACCCTTCCAATGCCGACGCCAATTTCAATCTGGGAGCAATGGCCGAAGATCGAGGTGATTTCAACGGAGCACTCAGGTACTATCAGTCCGCCGCCAGAGTAAATCCCAACGACTCTGATGTGCGCGATGCGATCAATTCCGTGCAAGACAAAATGCGCCAAGCGCAAGCTGCCCAACAGATAGCTCAAAAGCAGCAGTTGCGCGGCGTTGGTCAGGACGCGGCGGCCGCCTACAAGGCCGGCAAATACGATCAAGCTATCGGCGATTTGCAGCAAGTGTTGCGCCAGTCACCAAATGATGCCAGCGCTTTGTTCGGATTGGGACAGGCTTATCGCGGCAAAGGCGACAAGCAGCAAGCTCGGCAGTACCTGGCTCGGGCGGTGGCGGCTGCTCCGGACAATCCGCTTTATCGCACGTCGCTGAGCGATCTCGATCGCGAATTGCAACAACCACAGCAACAACAACAAACAGCTCAAGGACCTGCTCCTGCTCCCGATTATAGAGGCGGCGGTCGCGGTCGTCGCCACGGCGGCAATGATTACACCAACGCATCCGGCTCAGATCCAGGCGATCAAGGCTTGCAGAATTATTCGGACAACGCTCCGCAGGTGGCCAACAACGACACTGGTTCGGGTCCAGACGGACAAATTACACCGTTCACCAGCCAGGGCTCGGGCATGCTTTACGGACACGAATCCGGTAGCAGCAATTATGCCGGCATGGGACGCGGTATGGGCATCGGCGGAGGCATGGGCATGGGGCTGGGATCCATGCTGGGCATGGGATTGCTCGGTGGTGGCATTAGCCGCATGGGCGGAGGCTATGGATACTCCTATCCAGGACGCGGTACTCGGCTGGTGCGCAATGCCATGGTCGGCAGCTTGGCCGGAGCAGCCATGGGTGGTTTGATGAATATGCACGGCCCCGGTGGCGTCAAAGCCGGTGCCATGCGCGGAGCGATGACTGGCGGTCTCATGGGTTTGATCACGGGGTTTTAAATGATGCAGGGCTTTGGATGGAATCTGCTTTTCAAACAACTTTGCTGTGTAGCGGCAGCAGCCCTGATCATGGTCGCTGCTCTGCCTGCAGTTAACGCCCAAAGTGTGCTGAAAGGCGGAGTTGAGGAAGAGAATTTACGGCTTAGCCACCCGGAAGGCACGCCGCTGAAAGGACACGCCGGGGACGGTTTGCGTCTCACTCGCGCGCCACTGGCCGGCAGCGCCATAGATTCCACCGCTTTTGCCGCTCCCCAAACCCCGCGCGGTGCGCCGCTGAGCGGTGACGTCAATTCCAATGACTTTGCTCAGCCGCCGAAGAATTTCGACATCGGCGCCGACCGTGGATCGCGCGAGATGGTTTTGGCGTGGGAACGCTGGCACCATCAGTTGTCGCAAGCTATCTATGAGCGTTGGCAGCGTGTCGCCCAAGACCCCGGCAAAGCGACGATCAAAGTTACGGTTACTAAAGATCACCACATCAGTGCCACCGTGCTCCGCTGCGATGGTGCGCCATCGTTCCAACAGGAGATTTTGCTTGCGATCAACAGCCTGGAAGGAAACCCGGGACTGACTTTCCCGGCGAAATCCGAACGCCAGCAGGTAAGCTTCGAAGCTGATTACATTGCCGCCACAGACGTGCGGCCCGGGTTCAGCTGGGTCAAGAATGACTACGAGCACGTGAAGGAAAATTACTAAGCAAGCAGACGCCGTCGTTGCCGGCGGCTTGGACGTTCATTCGTACGCTGTTGTGCAGCGCTTTCATCTGATCTTTCACAAACTGATCCTGCAGATAGTTCATCACGCTGCAACCGATTGTTGCTTCGAACCAGTCGAGACGGTCGGACAATCGATCGTGTATTCGTTTGGCATCCAGCTTTCCCGGTTGCATCGCATAAAGCGTCAAGCGCAGCAGCAAGCGAGCGTACTGTTCTTCGCTTGAAAATGGCATCACGACAGGCTTACGGCGGTCTGCCGCTTGACGGCAAATCGATTCGAGCTCAGCGGAATCTGTTTTATCGAGGGCGCAATGCCTGCGCGCCGCCTGCAGCACTAAGTCGTCGATTTTTATTTCGCATGCTTGCAGGTTGTCGATTGCCGCCTGCACAGCGGCAACCGTCTGTGCATAGCTCGGCTGTTGGAGCGCAGGCTTCCCCAAAACGGGCCGATTGCCGCTGCCTGCGAAACTTATGTTGCTGTCTGAAAACTCGGACAGCATTTTTTTTAACTCGACACAGCGCAGCGAAATCTCCATCAATTCCCTTTTCTCTGCCACCGAAAGCGGTATCACGGACAATTCTTTAAGATCGCCGACCTGGAAGTTGATCGTCGGATTGAGAACTTGTGCACAGGCGGCTATTAGCGAAGAATTCAAATAAGCAAGCAACCACTGCTCATCCTGTTCTTCGGTAAAAACGGCGGATCCCGCCACATCGAAGATACAGCCGGAAGGCAACTCACGCACGCAAAGTTGCCTGGTGTTCACCAACGAAAACGTCAATCCCTTACGGAAGTAAAAACGTTCGTTTTTGACTACCCAGTTGATTTTGCCTTCCAAATACGGATACGTCTCGGCGACGGCTTGCTTGATGGACATGCCATTGTCCTGCCAATCGATGACGGTTTTTACCGGCGCGAACCAACGCTCGCTGCCTGCTCCTTTTACGTAGGGAAACCAGCGCTGCCCGATTTCATCAAATGGTACTTGCCACCACCATTTGACGAAGCGCTCGTTATTGCTGGTAGCCAAACCCTGCCGAATGTCTGCATGTTGGGAAAGTGGATTGCATTTGCTGCGGATCTGCAAGACTGCCTGTGGGCAGCTGTAATTGAAGGCGTTGGCCCTGTGCAGCAGGAACTGTTTTTGATCTATGGCGTGATCCGGCGGCGAGTTCTTTGCGTCGCTTTCCGCGATATCGACCGTTCCACTCAGCTTGGAGCAGTTTACCGGCGTGCCATCCGGTTTGCCGTTTTCCAGAACAATGAGAACACTGTTTACCTTCTCGCCCGTTTGCAATGGAAATACATGCGAGCCTGCCTCGGCAATCGAGACGATGCGGTAATGCTCGATCAACTGTCGGCGAAAGTTGCTGTAGCTTGGCAAATATAACAAAGAACTCTGCGTAATGTAGCCGAGCCTTCCTTCCGCCTTCAGCAATTGCAAGCCGCGGTCGATAAAGGCGTTGCAAAGATCGTGATGTGCGTCCGGGTAGAGTTGGCGAAGACGTTCTTTAGTCTTTCTGCCGAGCAGCTTGCGCCCGATGTACGGCGGATTGCCGACCACCGCATGGTAGCGGTCGGCAAGCATATGCCCGGGCGGCCAGGCGTTTTCCAGCGTGCCGAGCGCGCAGCCATCCTCATCATGGTCTTGATTGAGCAGCTCCAATTGCAGCGGCTTGTCGCAAGTCAATTTCATCGACTGTAATCGCGCCGCGATGGACAGGCAGCACACCCAGAGACCGACCGCATCGATGTCACAACCATGCAAGCTCTGTTGCAATATTTTCTGCGCGGTCTCGCCTCGCGACCGCGGGTCTTCTGCAGGTTCTGCAGCCATGATCAAATCGAAGGCGCGCAAAAGAAAATTGCCCGCACCGCAGGAGGGATCTAAGATCGTCATTTCTGATATTGTACGGGTGAGCGGTCGCTCGCTTTTGGTTGCCAGACATTGACGCAGCAAATAATCGGCTACCGGCGTCGGTGTATAGAGCTGAGTGAAGGCAATGGCGTCATCGCGGTGCGGGGACTTGTTGGCTATTTGCACGCGTCGTTTGGCTTCTTCGCGCCGGCGGCTGCAGAAAAACTGATAAAGGTAGCCGAGAATGCAAGGATCTACCGATGATACTACATGCGGTGGCGCAACCAGAAGCTGGCGAGACTCCTGCAATTGCTTGGCTGTGGGAAAAGGCATCACATTTCTTATGGGGGCGGGCGCCAAACGGCAGGCGCTTTCATACAACGCCTGGCACTGCCTCAAGCTCTCCTTCTCCTGCCTGCAGGCAGCGCCTACCTGCAAGAGCAACGCGCTCAACAATTCCAGCTGCTCGCCTTTCAGCGCGGCATCCGCCGCCGGCCTGGACAGGGCATGTTTCTTAAGATGGGACAAGACAGAGCGCAGGGCAGGCGGCTCTGCCATCAACGCGCCCCCGGCAGGCGAATTGAGTTGCCTACAAAATCCAGCGTGGTCTGCCACGCATCTTTGGAGGCCGCTTCGTTATAGAATTCGCGCTGGTCATTGAAGAATGCGTGTTTGGCCTCGGGATAAACCTTCAGTTCGAACTTGTGCCGCTTCTGCACTAGCTTTTGTTTCAGCTGTTCGATATGGTCGGCAGTAATCAACTCATCTTGCCCGGCGAAAACAAAGATTGCCGGACATCTCAATCCATCCAGGTAATCGATTGGGTTTTTCGGTTTGTTGTCTGTGAGTTGCGGATAAAAGATGCGCCCATAGTAATCTGCCACCCAAGATATTTTGTGGGAGCTCGCAGCGAACATCAGGGCAATGGCGCCGCCCATGCAGAAGCCGATTGTCCCCACTTTATCTGCCATCACATCCGAGTGTTTGGCAATCTCTCTATAAACAGCGTTCAAGTCATCGATAAACTGGCTGTCGGGAATGTTTTGCCAGACGGCGCGCATCGCATCCAGATTGTTGCGATCTTCCGGCAGCCCAGGGTTGCCTTCGA
>DATNQY010000322.1:0-6224 GCA_036703785.1 Candidatus Obscuribacterales bacterium | reverse complement strand
AGGATCAGGACCGAGCTCTGCTTGCCGCAGCTCTTCTTCCAGGCGCTCAATCTCGTTCACCACTGAAGTCATCGTGGCACCTCCCGATCAATTGTACCGCGGCCGCAGGCGACTAGAATCCCGAATCCGGTGGTTTTTCTGCCTGCTTAGGCTGCTCCGGTGGTGGCGGCTGTTGTTGCTGCTTGGGCGCAGGGAGCTCAGACCCGCGTGCACCATCGATTACTGAATGTCTGAGCAGTGGAGCTGCATCTACTGGCTTTTGACTGCCAGGTAATGAATATTTAGCCAATGGCTTCGGCTTTGGTGGCGCTGCCGCTGCCTCCCCCGACGACGGCATCGCATTTCGTGGCGCGCGCGCGGGGGGGTCTGGTCTGTAGCCAGGCACAGCATTCTCGTCGCTCATGCCACCAGTACTTTCGGCACTGTCACCGTTGTCAGCGCTCGGGCGATTGGGCTGCAAAATGGTGGCACTGATAATGCGGTCGCCGCGCTGCATGTTCATTACCGCATTCGCTCCGCTGACGACGCGTCCGAAGACAGCATACTGACCATTGAGTCCGGGCATCGGGCCTTTCGTGATGTAAAACTGGCAGCTCGCGGAATTTGGATCTTTGCTGCGCGCCATCGCCACAGCGCCGGCGGCGTTGTGATTCAACGATGGATTACTTTCAAAATGCAGATACTGGGGACGTCCTTGAGCATCGGTGAGCACTCCGGTGCCATTTCCAGTCGGATCGCCACCTTGGATTACCCAATTCTCGACGCGATGAAAGGTGAGCCCGTTGTAGAAGCCATTGTCGACAAGATCGAGGAAACGTCCAGCCGTATAAGGCATTATCGAATAGAACACGCGAATGACGATGCGCCCCTTTGACGTTTCAAGTGCCACCATTTGATCGCCGCCGCTCTGTGCGGACGCGCGTGCGACGCAAATTCCAATTGCGGCAGCAATGATCGACAGGCTCGTGATGATGAAGCGTTTCATCCAATGACTCTCGGCACAGTATACGCTATACCCAAAATAGGCAACGGCTTACCGATCGGGCGACCGAGAGTCACACCTGCTGAATGTCCAAGCGAATCCATCGGCGCGTCGAAGGCGAGAGTCAAGTCCGCCTTACGAAACCAAAAATGCGATGAAAGTTACTTAAACCAACGCTTTGCAGCCGGTGGTAAAATCTGAAATCCGCCACAGGGCAATGTTTTGGAGCGAAAAAATCGTTCGGCAGCATGCAGAAGGCACTGAAAGCTCGCTACTTCCATAATCTGGACTCGCTGCGATTCATCGCGGCCAGTCTGGTGATCATTCACCATGCCGAGCAATTTAAGCAGCTTGCCGGACTGCCCAACTGCTGGGGCTCGCCGATTGTATTCGACATCGGTGTGCAAGCGGTGCAGTTTTTCTTTGTTTTGAGCGGATTTCTCATTACCTATTTGTTATTGCAAGAACGCCAATCGCAAGACGCCGTCAACATTCCGAACTTCTATCGTCGACGCATCGTCCGCATTTGGCCGCTGTACTACGTGACGACACTATTAGCGTTTGTTCTCATTCCAATGCTGCATTTTGGTCCTGGCGGCATACAGTATTACCAGCAACAACTGCACATCAACTTTTGGCCGGACCTTTTCTGCTTTCTGGTTTTCTTACCCAATCTGCAATTGTCGCTGTTCACACCAGTGCTGGCAGGCGCACAGTGTTGGTCGCTGGGGGTCGAAGAGCAGTTCTACCTGATTTGGCCGGCGCTCATCAAATTCTTCGGTCGCTTTCCTCTTCGCGTGCTGTTCGCTGTTTTTTTCGCCAAAACACTTATCCTGCGAATGTGCGTCAAACTGCACGCTCCGCATCCTGTTTCTCATTACTTCCAAACTCTATCGATAGAGGCGATGGCACTTGGTGGCATTGCCGCGTACTTGATGTTGAACGGCGCCACAGCGCGCCGCGCCAAATTGCATACGGCATTGTGCACTCTCGCTTGCATCATCGCCGCGGTTATTCTTAAGTACGACCGCGCACAGCTTGTGTCGCTATTGGCATATGCGGTCATCGTTTTCGTTGCCGCCTCATTACCTAGAATCGGTGGCAAACTCCAGGCGCCGTTTGAGTATCTGGGCAGGATTTCCTATGGCGTGTATATGTTGCACCCGATAGTCCTGGTTGTCTGCTTGTGGTATCTGCAATTGGTGCCACTGGGCGGAAACGACAAATCAACACTCTTGTATTTGCTGGCTTTTCCGCTCACTATTCTCACGGCCGCTTGTTCTTACAAATTCTTTGAACGTCCGCTGATGAAAACGAAGGCTGTTGTTGCGCCGGTGGATGCGGTAGCAGTTCTAAAATCAGGCGAGCATGTGGTCATGGAGCCGGAGCTGGTTTTGCACAAATGATGTCGTCCCGCAGCGCCTGATAACAGGGCTGCGGTCCATGCGGAGATTATCGACTTAATCTCCGCATTTTACGCGGAGATTATTTGCGGACGCGGAGAATCGTGCTATAATCTCCGCACATTCTGCGGTGAATAACCATGCCTCGGTACATACATGAGCTTCGCGACTGGCCCAACTTCCGTTGGGACAGCCGGCGCGTACAGGCGCCGCTGGCGTCTGTACGCCATCACCAGGGGCGCCTGGTTGGGCGCATGGAAGGGCTTGGTTTTCAGCTGCAAGAGCAGGCAAGCTTCCAGGCACTGGCGCAAGAGGTTCTGAAAACCAGCGAAATCGAAGGTGAGATGCTGAATCCGACGCAGGTGCGCTCATCGCTGGCGCGACGTCTGGGTGTGGACATCGGTGCCCTCAAGCCCGCAGATCGCAATGTCGATGGTGTGGTCGAGATGCTGCTCGATGCAACTCAAAATTACGACCAGCCCTTGACTGCGAAAAGAATCTTCGGTTGGCACGCAGCATTGTTTCCATCCGGCTGGAGTGGCGTTCATAAAATCAAGGCGGACGCCTGGCGCAAAACAGCCGTCGATGTTATCTCCGGTCGCGGCAAAAACGAGCGCATCCATTTTCAGGGTCCAGATGCAGCGCGTGTACCGGCGGAGATGCGCGAGTTCTTGAATTGGTTCGAGGACAACATGGAGATCGATCTCGTTTTGAAAGCGGCGATCGCGCACCTGTGGTTTGTCACCGTTCATCCGTTTGGTGATGGCAACGGGCGCATCGCTCGCACCATCGCAAACATGGCGCTCGCGCGATCAGAAAACACGCCGCTGCGTTTCTACAGCATGTCTGCTCAAATACGCGAAGAACACAGCAGCTATTACGATATTCTCGAATCGACGCAAAAAGGCACCATGGATGTGACACCATGGATCGAATGGTTCCTATCATGCCTCGGCAACGCCATCGAAGGCTCGGAATCGCTGCTCGGATCTGTGATCAAGAAAGGCAAATTTTTTGACGCGACAGCCGACTCACCGCTGAACGAACGTCAGCGCATTGTCTTAAATCGATTGCTCGACGGATTCGAAGGCAAGCTGACATCATCGAAGTGGGCAAAGCTGACGAAATGTTCTCAAGACACGGCGCACAGAGACATCATCGACATGGTCAATCGCGGTATTCTCGTCAAGGACGCGGCGGGCGGCCGAAGCACCAGCTACTCCCTCAAGGCTTAGGCTTGGCCATAATTAGAATGGCGCCGTTCGCATCGTTTTGAGCACTATATGGCAATTGCAATTCATTCAGATCTTTACTGAACAGCCGCATAAACAACTCTCGGTCGTCAGCCACCACATTCTTGTTGATGTATTCCTGAACTTGTTGGGCGCTATTGTCGCCAGCTTTCAAATGTGTGACGGAGTTTTTTTCGAACACACGCCACGCATCAATTGAGTAGTTGTGAACTATGCCGTTGGAATAATTGACAGTCACATCACCTGGATCTCGGCAGTACATGTCGATTGCGAATTCGGCCTCTGCGGCTTTGGCATCGGGACGACTGCGAAGGTCTTTCATGTATTGGTTGTATTCTTCGATGAACTTGGGTGCGCCCTGCCGCAGCTCTTCAGAAAGAGTTTTGGCATGATCATCGATCTCGTCATTTGGGATGTGCTGCCTGCACAGTTCTTCCCCAATTGTTCTGGCCTCCGGCTTTTGAGCCAGTGCCGGCGCGAATTGCATGCACAGCAACGCGCCATTTAACACAGCTATTGCTCGGCGCAAATTCATACGTATGCAGTCCTCACCCAGTCAACGCTTAGGGTACGTCCTGAACTTGAATGGATCCATTTGCATCTTTCTGCGCACGGTAATGCATTTGCAATTCAGTAGCGTCCTTATTGAATTGTCGCACGTATAAGTCTCGGCTTTCAGAATCAACAATATTTTTGTTCGCGTAATTCTGTATATCTTGGGCCGTGGAATCGCCCGCCTTCAAGTGAATCAAGGAATTCTTTTCAAACACTCGCCATGCGTCGATTGAATAGCCATGAACTACGCCGTTTGAATAATTGACAGTCACATCACCGGGATCTCGGCAGTACATGTCGATTGCAAATTCGGCCTCTGCGGCTTTGGCATCGGGCCGACTGCGAAGGTCTTTCATGTATTGATTGTATTCGTCGATGAACTTGGGTGCGCCCTGGCGCAAGTCCTCGGATAAAGTTTTCGCGTGCCCATCAACGTCGTCATTTGGGAAATGCTGTCTGCAAAGTTCGTCCGCCATGCCCTTGTCTCCAATTTTTCGAGAGTGGTCGGAGCCAAGTTTAGTGTCGAGCACATGTCTTGAAACTGGTGGAAGTACGTATGGAGGCGAGAAACCGGCACGCCTGCGTCTTTCAAGAAGTTTATCAGCAGCAATATTCGGAAGTTTTATCTTGACGCCTCGATTCATGGACGCAGCGCATGGCGCGCCCCATCCGCCCGATCGATTAAGGCAGACATGTGAGCTGTGACATTGGTCACAGTCCGATAAACGGCTTTTGCCTCTACTTATATGGGTATTGCATATGGGTGCAACGTCTTCGTGCAGTCAGGGCTAAACCGGCGGTTTAGTCGGCGCCTTGCTGCGTTTCTTATAGACCTGAACTGAAATGGACATTCCGAAGCGCGTCTCCCATGGCGCGAATCAACCGCATCCGGAAACGGGGGCAAGCCCACACCAGGACGCGGAAACAAATCATCAACCTGCGATAACGGGCGCCCATCCGGAGCATCCGAACGCCGCCGCCCATCAGGAACGCGGCGTTATCAAAGCCGCCATCGAGCCCGCGCATGACCAGGCAGTTGGCGGTCATATCGGCGAGATTAATCTATGCTCGTTGACGACGGGTGAGAACGCCAGACTGGTGCCGCTGCTGCAGGAGAGCACGGCAACTTCGAAATTGCCTCAGTTGGAAGTAAGCGCCGACACTGGCAGCGGCGTAGGATACAAGAAACTCGCCGTTATCGATGGAGCCGCTAACCTCGAAGGCACGCCGCTGGCTTTAGCTCTGGTTGCAACAGCCGTCGGCAATGGAACCGCAGAGGCATCCGGCGCAGGCAGCGGACCTCCGAACATCGCGAAGTCCACAGCCAAGCTCGCTGCACTCGGGGAGTCCGCTCCGCTCGCCGGTCTGGGAAGCACGCTTGAACCGCCCGTGGTGCCCGACGCGCCAGTAGCCCCCACCAAAGGGGAGTCTACAAGTCCTGCGTCTGCCTCGATCCTCACGACCAATCTGGACCAGACTCAAACAATTCCGCAGCCCGGTTCCATCGTCGTCGCTACCCTGGAGTCTGCGCCTCTATCGCCGGTGGCATCGTCGCCAGTACCGCTTTCGCCGGCGCCGCTATCGCCGGCACCTCTGGAACCGGCTCCCATCAGCGGCTCCCCGGTAGATGTCGCGGCAGCAACAGCAAAGCTCGCCTCACTCGGTTCCGCTCCGCTCGCCGGTCTGGGAAGTACGCTTGAACCGCCCGTGGTGCCAGCGGCGCCAGTAGCCCCCACCAAAGGGGAGTCTACGATTCCTGCGTCTGGCTCGATCCTGACGACCAATCTGGACCAGACTCAAACAATTCCGCAGCCCGGTTCCATCGTCGTCGCTAGCCTGGAGTCTGCGCCTCTATCGCCCGTGGCATCGTCGCCAGTACCGCTTTCGCCGGCGCCGCTATCGCCGGCACCTCTGGAACAACCGGCTCCCATCAGCGGCTCCCCGGTAGATGTCGCGGCAGCAACAGCAAAGCTCGCCTCACTCGGTTCCGCTCCGCTCGCCGGTCTGGGAAGCACGCTTGAACCGCCCGTG
>DATNQY010000321.1:0-14895 GCA_036703785.1 Candidatus Obscuribacterales bacterium | reverse complement strand
AGCAGGTCGCTGTCGATCGGCTCCTCTTTCACACTGCTGGTTGGCGCAGGCTCTGACATGTTTGCTGTTCCTACAGATACTCAGAGGCGCGTTTGAAAACTTCCGCCGCGTCCTGGTATCTGCCGAGCACTTTCAGCGTCGCGCCCCAAGCCTCATAAGTGTCGCCATCGTAGGGATCAATTTCGTTTGCCAGTTTGAATTTTTCGATGGCGAGCTCGTGCATACCAAGCAAGCCCAACGTTTTTCCCCAGCCGTAATACAAGGCGACATCACCCTCAGAGGAGAGCTCGGAACCGGTGCGAAACTGCTCGTCGGCCTCCAGCAACTTGCCCTGCGAGAGAAAAATTTGCCCTAGCAAAACGCGCCCGGCACCGTTGTGCGGCGACTGTTGCAGCAGCTGCGCCAGCACTTGGGACGCTTCGTCCAATTTATTCTGAGCTCGCAACGAGCGCGCTGATACCAATTGCGCTTCTTGATCGTTTGGGGTGATTTGCAACAACTTCTGCGATTTGCTGTACGCCAGCTCAAAGCTGGAGTGCGCAATCAGCTCGTCGAGCAGCTCTTTTTCAGGCAGCAAACAGTTGGGATCTTTTTGAATGGCCACTTTGTACTCGAGCATGGCCTCGCTGTCGCGGCCGCTTGCCTCGTGCGTTTTGGCCAGGTGAACATGGGCCAGTCCGTATTCATTGTTGAGCTTCAAGCATTGCTTGAAAGTTTCCACCGCTTCGCCGTCCCGCCGCTGCATGGACAGGCAAATACCGAGGGCATCGAGGGCAATGTAGCTGTCCGGATTGATATTGACCACTCTTCTGAAATACGGTTCGGCAGCCTGGTGGTTGCCGATGGCCATGAAGGCGTAGCCGGTCCACAAATCGAGTATCGGATTCTTATCTTGCTGCTTTGCGGCTACTGCAAAACGCTCGAGCGCTCGCGGAAAATCACCGAGAAGAAAATAGCTGACGCCAAGGTGAAAGTTTGTGACCGGCATTTCCGGATCGATTTCCAAAGCGCGTTCGAAGGCGTCGGCTGCCACCTCGTATTCCTGCATGGCATTATTGATGATGCCGAGGTTGAGCCGCGAATCAAGCAGACCGGGGTCGATGCTGACGGCATGCAAGAGGCGCTCTGAAGCGTCGTCGGGACGTCCCTGCCGATACAAGTTGACGCCCCAATCGTTGTAGATGAGCGCCCGCTCGCGTGCATCCAGGACCTTGGGCGGCAAATTGATCGCTTCCTGATAATGCTTGGCGGCCTCATCCAGCCTGCCGAGATTGACCAGAGCCGCTGCCCAATTGCGCTGCACGATGGCGAGATTGTTATTGAGTTCCCAGGCGCGTCCGAAGCAGCCGAGCGCCTTTTCGTGTTGATTCAACGCGCACAAGGTCACACCCAGTCCGTTAAACGCTTCAGCCAAGGAAGGATCCTTTTCGCAAGCTTCGGCAAAAAACTCGACGGCGTCTTGATATTGACCGAGCTGGTAGCAGGCGATCCCGGCTTGATACGCGGCTGCCACCAATCTTGGATTGAGCTCGAAAGCCTGACGAAAACGCCCGAGAGCTCCGCGGTAGCTGTTCATTTGCAGCAGCACCATGCCCCACTGCAAGTGAGCGGTGGCAAATCCTTCGCGACGATCGCATGCGTCGCGAAAGCAGGACATTGCGTCCTGCGGCCGATTAAGCTTTGTAAGCGTCAATCCCAAATAATAGTGGGCGTCGGCGTTATCCTGCCTCGACAGCGAGTTGCGCAAATATTTTTCCGCTTCGCTGAAACGGCCGATCACATAGGCAAGAGTGCCGCACTGTAATTGCGCATCCGGGTCGTCCGGTGCTTGCTGAGCCCAGCGCACCAAGACTGAGTTGGCCTCATCCCAGCGGCCCTGGGATACCAGATCATGCACCAATTGGTTTACTTTTGCGGACACAGGCACCACGGAAGCAACAGCTCATCGCTGAACAGAAGTATAGCCGCTCAAGGGCGGGGCGATGCACGCCGTTGCTGCCGTCACCGGTGTCCAAATGGTATCTTTGCGACGCTTGCGTGACATCTTTCGAGTTGTCGGAGCGAGTCCTACATTGTCTTGCTGCGGACTATAGGTGACAGGCTTGTCCACTATCGTGTACAAGCCTCACCCTTGCCTAAAATCACCTTATCTTTCGCTGACTATCGTCTGTAGCGTTTTAAGTAAACCCTGACTTATCCTGATACTTAAGAGGGATAGAGCAGAAAGCTTGTCACTGGCTGGCTTGATTCCCAATTTGTTGTTGTGTTGTTGTGGAAAGGTCAACGAAATGCGAGATTTTGAACCATTCAGACGCCATCTTGCAGCCGCCATCATGGAGAAGCGCCTGCAGCTGGGGTTGTCTCAAGAAGACTTAGCCAAAAGAGCTAAGCTGCACCGCACTTACATAAGTGATGTAGAACGCGGAGAGCGCAATATTTCAGTCGAAAGTTTGCGCCGCCTGGCCGTCGCTCTCGGCGCGACTATGTGGCAGCTGATCAAAGAAGCCGAAGACAAGCTTGGAGACGAGATTGTCGGTGACCTGGTGGTTGCCGGCCGCGAAAGTCGCACCGCCGTCGGCGTCGAATAATTGCCTCGGCTTTCCGACGGGCTTCAGCCCGCTGTTCAACATGGTATCTGCGGGCGCCCTACAGCCCGCGTTTCTGCAAACTTCTCTCGGCTTACTATAAATTCCTGCTTCCTGCTATTAAGATAGCTGGATGCAGACGCGTGCCGATGTTACCACTGCTGATAATGTAGCCGCTAATGCGGAGCGGATCGGGCGACGCCCGTCGTCCCCTTTACACTTTCGCTCGCCTTTGCGATACCCGGGCGGCAAGCAAAAGGCCATTCAACAGATTGCCCAGCGACTGCCGAAATCGGTGCGCGAGTATCGCGAGCCGATGGTCGGTGGCGGCAGCGTTTTTCTGCATGCCCGCGCTGAGGGAATCGCGCGCAAGTACTGGATAAACGATCGCTTCACCGAGCTTATTTCGTTTTGGCAAACCGTACAGGACAAGCGAGTTTGCCCCCGATTCATGCAAGAGCTCGAGCAGCTCCGTCAATCGTTTGCATCGGCGCAAGAGATCAAACGTTTTTTCCTGGAAGCTCGCAATGAGCAGGCGGTGGATCGCTACCGTCAGGCATTGTTGTTTTTCTTTTTCAATCGTGTGACTTTTTCCGGCACCACTCGCGCCGGTGGCTTTTCGAGCTCGGCAGCGCTGCGCCGTTTTACCGCCTCTTCCATAGAGCGCTTAGCTGCCATGCCTGACGCGCTAAAAGACGTTCGCATCTCCGATTTAGACTTCGAAAAGGTGATCACTACAGGTGGTGATGATGTCTTCTTATTTCTGGATCCGCCCTACTTCACAGCGACGCGCTTGTACGGAAGAAACGGTTGTCTACACGCATTTGATCACGAGAAGCTGGCTGCGCTGCTGAAAGCTGGCGATCACCGATTCTTAATTACCTACGATGACTGCCCGGAAATCCGCAAGCTATACAAATGGGCAAAGCTTGAGCGCTGGCAGCTTCAGTACGGAATGAACAATTGCAATAGCGAGAAGCTGAGCAAGATAGGCGCGGAGCTGTTCATATCCAATTATTAAACGGCCCGATTTGTGCGTTTTTGCTTAAGGGGCAACACGGACGCAAGCTCATGCCTAATAATGGTTGACAAGAACCCGGAAAACGCAGCATTAAATGCTTGAACAGCTAGAGCAACCACTACATCCTGAACAAAAGAAACAGGTTATCGAGGCGATACGCAAACTCGGGTTCAAAGTGGTGCCGGCTGAGGTGGCAGCCGAAGCTAATTTGCCGGTGGCAACCGCGACGCTGCAGCTAAACCGGGTTGCTGCTGAAACCAATGCCGGCTTGCAGGTTTCGCACGATGGCAATCTAACCTATGTTTTCGATCCGCGCTTCGAGCAAAGCTATGCTTTTTCGGCCACACGCAACGTTTTTCAGCGGGTAGGAAGAGTAGTGGCGAATCTTTTTCTGTCCTTAGCGAAAATCTTTTTCCTGGCCAGCTTCTTCATTCTTCGCATGTCGATTGGCATTATTCTCGTCTTGTCGGTCGTTCTAATTATTGTCGTGGCTGTCGTTGCGCTCATTCGATTGCTGGACGGTGGCAGCGGGGACTCGGGCGGCGGAGGCGGAGGTGGAGACGTCAATCTCGGCGGGATTGGCGATGCCTTCAGCGGAGGCGATTATGTCTCTCGACCCGGTTGGGCGTACTGGACATTCGATTGGTTGTGGGACTGGTGGTACTACGGCGATTACCTTTGGGGACGGCCGTATTATTACTCTGCCTATCCATCCTATCTGGACGATTTCCATTACGCCAACGGCAACAGCGGCATCCCTAAGAAGAGCACTGCTGAACTTTGTGAGCAAGCTGACCGCAAGAAAAAATCGAAGTTTCTCGACAATTGCTACACGCTTCTGTTTGGTGCCGGGGATCCCAATGCCGGACTCGAGCAAAAGCGGTGGTATGAAATCGCTCAGGTAATTCGCGTCAATCTCGGCGTGGTCATAGCCGAACAGATTGCGCCTTACTTTGATTCCCACGAGCGCAACGAAGATTGGATGATACCGGTGTTGGTGCGCTTCAATGGTATGCCTGATGTGACGGAGTCGGGAACGATCATATACAGCTTCCCCTCATTCCAACAAAGGCTGTCCATGCATGAACAGACGCAAACCAATTTGAATGAACCACCCCAGTGCGGGCAACCCGTGAATCACCAGCAATCCGATGCAGATCAATTGCGAGCGCTCGTGCGAGGACACATGGTTCGCGAAAAGGCGCTTAAGCAGGCCGAAGCCGGCAAAGACACTGTCGAGTCGTACTTGGCGGAGCAACGTTGGACTCTCGGTGTCGATCCTGATGGCTACTGGCAAATTTATTGCTTTGCCGGATTTGCCGTCGCAGGCAGTTTGTCATTGTTGAAAGTCTCGGCAACCTTGCCTTTCGGTCACATCCTGCAAATGATTCTGATTGGCATTCTCATTTACGGCAGCATCTTCTTTCTTATTCCGGCCTGCCGCTGGTGCATTAACGAACAGCGAAATCGCGGCATCGATGAACGCAACGATCGTCGCGCAACTGCCGCGGCGCTGGTGCGCTCGCCATCCAAGGATTTGCAGCACAAACTCAATGAAGCGCGCGCGGCCGCTGGGCAGGCACTGGCCACAGGCAATGACCAGATGGTTTACACCACTGAAAAGGATGAGTTAGAGCAGCGTTTCAACTGAGGGCGAGACACCTAGAATCTTTTGTAGGGGCGATGCATGCATCGCCCCTACGATTTCTTCAATAGCTGATAGGCAAGCGACATGCCGAGCAGATAATCAGCTATTAAAAGAAAACAGATAAACGATGCCATGAATAAACGTTTTTGTTCACCAGCCTGAGCGCTGATGCTGACCCGAGCGGCCATATCGTAAAGTGCCTGGCGCCCCTGCGTAATCAAGCAATACGCTGAAGGCAACATCGCTAGCACGAGCATGACGACCAGAATTGGTTGCTCCCATGAATCGGGAATGCTCTCTTGTATGGGAGCCGGTGCAAAAAATACGAGCAGTATTGCCGCCTTAAGAAGGTGCCTGAGCGCAGCGGTCAACGGCGAGATCCGATTGCCCTTGCTTGAGACAATCTCAATGCCGGCAATTTTCTTGCCGAGCGTGCCTTTGAATTTCGAGCTTTCGCCGGCGATATGATAAACGGCATTGATTATTGAGACGATCGCCAATGCCAGAACGGCCGGTGGCAAGAACAAACGATCTTTAGAGAAGGCACTGGCAATCAGCAACAATGGTATCGGCCAGACAAACCACGCATCGAAGAATGCCAGCGTAGTCATCATTAATAGCAACGATACGACAGCCGGCAGACCGCCGGGCGCAACGCCCATTTCCTTCAAATAAGTGGACGAGAAAAAACTGGACGGACCATGCAGCTGGATCGCCATGAATACGATAGGCTGCGCAATGGCCGCCAATACCAGGCCGTCTATGAGCGCAGCGAGCTGCCGGCGCAAGCTGACGGGCGAGAATTTGCCCCACAGAGTGAGCGCGAAGTAGACTACGATTCCGAGGATGAATCCTTCGATTCCTGGAATCATCTGAGGTCTCCGCCGATTACGATGCCGATAATACGCTAGCAGAAAAACAGTGCCATAGATGCGACGCTTGACTACTGCTATACTTTATCCAGTGCGATCTCGAACGATTAACTTCACTTCGCAAGCCAAGCTGGGACTCCTTTGGACTTCGGCAATCTTGGCGCAGTTTCAATTGCCGGCAAGTTCGCAAGTCTACAACTTTCATCAACATCGCGTGCTATCGCCGGCCGCTAGTATGCACCATATCATGCTGCCACACCTCAGCGCGTTGCCGATGCACCGGTTTTCGGCGGCAGACGTCCAGATCTCGCCGTCGGCTTTGAACTATGCAAGCCCATCGCTGCCTCTAGTCAATCAAGTCACCGGCATCATCGATCCGCCTAACGGAACCGCCGGGAGTTTGACGCCCGAGGGGCTGGCGATCAATCCGGCTGGCACCCGCGCTTACGTGGCCGACATCAACGGCGGTCGAATTGACGTAATCAATACCGCTAACAATACCGTGATTACAAAAATTCCAATCGGTGGGGAAATTGTCGGCCTCGTGATCAACCCGGCAGGCACCAAGGTGTACGCTGCGAATTGGAATACGGGGGTAATATCAGTTATTAGCACCGCCACGAATCGGGTTGTCGATTCAATCACGCTTGGACCATCAATCAACTCGGGCGGACCAGCTCCTTACTCGCTGGCGATTAATCGTGCAGGCACGCTTTTGTATGTCACTGATCAACGCGCAAATTCGGTTTCAGTTGTAAATACGGCGACAAACAGTATTGTCGCAACGGTTCCGGTCGGAGCCGATCCTTTAGCTATTGCAGTCAGTCCGAATGGGTCGCTAATCTATGTGGCTGACAGCGGAAACGGCGGGGCTTCACGATCTTCTGTCTCGGTGATAAACGCTGCCACCAACAAGGTGATCCATACGATCACTCTTGGATACAACGCCTATGGTGTTGCCTTTGATTCCACCGGTGCTTTCGCGTACATCAGCAATCAAGCAGGCAATGGCAATGGGATCATATCGGTAATCAACACGAAAACGAGTTCTGTCATCGGAACGATCAATCTCGGTTACCAACAACTACCGGAGTGGATAGCCGTAACTCCCGATGGAACGCGTGCGTACATTCCCGATGAAACAACCGGACAGGTCTCAGTAATAGATCTGACGACTCACTCGCTCATCTCCACTTTCAATGTCGGCGGCAATCCGGTGCAAGTAGCATTCATCAATGGATCGGAAGCATACATCGGTAACCAATCAACGGGTCTTCAAATACTTCAAATTTTCACAGCAGTAAACCAGGTTCAGCCTCTTCTGATTAGCCCTGGCGCATTCCAGGAGACAGGCATTAGTGTCCCACTGCCGAACGTTAACGCTAGCTTGATCGGCAGCGGGACGATCAATACTATCCAACCTACTTTGGCGAATTTCATCAATCCGCAATCTATTCTGAACAACGTGAACACTCAGCCGGTCATTAATGTCGTCGCCAAGTTGGGCAATGCGGGCGACGCTAACGACGGAAAAGATTCTGGGGACGATTCACATGACGACCACGGTTCGCAAGGCAAAGGACAAAATCACGGCACATCGTCTGATGGTGATATCACCATCCACAGCGATGATGATGGCAACTGAGCCTATTTTGCATGAAGCCACTCGTTGAAATCGGGTTCGCCTGCGTGTTTGATGAAATCCGCAAGGCTGACGTTCTTCTGCTTCATGTAATAGTCGAAGACGGCGTTGTACTTGCGATATGAACCGCGTTCTTTCGCTTTCAGCACCTGCTGCACTTCAGCTGGAGATGGCTCTTTGTTGTTGGGGAACTGATCGGCGACATGGGTCGCGAACCCTTCCCAAAACCACATAGGACCCATCCTCTCTTCATTGCCGTCGAGCAAGCGTACGTGCAATCTGTGAGCGAGCTCGTGCACCATCAACTTTTCATAGGCGCCGACGACGCGGCCGTCTTCATAGTTGGCTGCATAGATTTCCGGTGCCACGGAGAAGAAGATATCTTTTTCTATTCCCGCGGAGAAAGTTTTGGGAATCGGCGTCTTGTCGTAGCCGGACAGTTCTCTCAGGCGTTTGTCGAAGTTGGCTTTTGAATCATAGATTTCCACCTGCTTCACGAACGGTTTATCCATATACTGATCCCAGCCCTGGGCGTGGGCGAAGTTGTAGAGCGAACGTTCGGCATTCCAGAAAATCCGACGGTATTCTTCGCGCCGGCTGTCTTGCGGATCGTCGACAATTACCGGCACGTCGAAGATGCCGGGCTGAATGGCGTTGGGCGATTCGACGAAACGAATGTCCGGAGCGTGCTCGTTGGCTGCCCGCACGGCAGTGGCCGCGCCAAGAGCGATCAAATAGATCAAGCCGGCGATAAGTCGAGCAGTTGCCACATTCACAGCAAATTCTCCTCAGGACAAGGGGAAAGCTCGATTGAACACGAGCCAGGTGACCGCGCAAAGAAGAAACTGGACAACCCAGAAATATGCCACCACTTTCCACTCAGGCTCGCCGCGCTCCTGCCCAATTGCCTCGAAATGATGGTGCAGCGGAGCCATGCGAAAGAAACGTTTGCCGTCGCCCGGAAGACGCGTGGTTAACTTCCTCCAGATGAGAGCTGGTCGAGACATCGGGGTTGGCGGTGTGTATTCTTTGGTCAGTTTGAAGTAAGTCACCTGAATGATCACCGAAGCCGCTTCGGCAACATAGAGCAAGGCCAATGGGATAAACCAAAGCACCAGCCCGCTTGCTGCCACCACCGCTGCGATCATTCCGCCGATGAACAGGCTGCCTGTGTCTCCCATGAAGACGCTTGCCGGATAACGGTTGTAGATGAGGAATCCTGTAACCGCCCCCACCATTGCCGCGCAAATGGCCGCTAAATAGAGACCGCCGAGCGAGATAGTGATGAAAAATAAAACACTAAATATCAAAACAGAAGTGCCGGCGGCCAAGCCGTCCATGCCATCATGCAAATTGACGGCGTTGGTTGTCGACGCCACGAGCAAAGGCACAATCACAACCAAATAGATAAGCTGCCAGGTCGCATCCAGGTTGATGATGCCACCAAACCCAACCAGGAAGGTCGGGGCGGCGTGCGCCACTACCAGCAATCCGGATAATACGAGCCCGAGGCCGAATTCTATTGCCAACCGTAGTTTTGCCGGTAGCCCCCTATTGGATCGCGAGGTGATTTTGCCGTAGTCGTCGGCAAATCCGATGAACCCGCAAGCAAGCGCGATGGCAATCACCGACAAAGCCGCCGCCCGCGCCGCGGGCCATGATGCTATGTCGAGTAAGCTGGCGAATGTTTCCCATTGCGCGGTTTCACCCGCCATCTGGCCGCCTATGATCGGTCCGGACGGCTGGCGCACGGCAAAAATATATACGGCAGCGATCACAACAGCGATCACGGCAAAACACAAGCCGCCCATAGTCGGCGTTTTGGCCTTGGCCGCATGCGACTGCGGGCCTTCTTCTCTGATGAACTGCTCGATCTGTTTGTATTTCAGCCATTTGATATACGGCGAAAAAAAAGCGGCAGATATCACGAGCGATACAAGTGCCGTCAGATTGAGCGGATTCAAGGCTTTAATCCAGGAAGAATTGAGTGACTATCTTCCGATGATCTTTCGCGTAGTTCAGCGATTCCAGAAGCGTGTAGCTTGTGTGATACAGGAAGCAGATGATCTGCTGGCAGCGGTCGATGATCTCATGGTTGCACAGTTTGCTGGCGTCGGCCAGCGTCATCGAACGGCGATCCGGATATTCAATGATATGTTTGGCGCCGATGAGCAAGTCTTGGACTTCCGCCGGTTGCTGGCCGATGGTTTGGGGCAGGATGATCTCGAGGCGATCGGGGTTGGCACGCTGCGCTCCCCGAATGGCGGCCATGTTGGTACCGTTGGCACCGCCGCTGGTGACTACCTGGTTGCCCGAAAGAACCAGCGCGTAGGCTAGCATCTCGACCAACTGCTGGTGAGTGAGCGGCAGGTTACGAGAACCGATTATGGCGACGCGGCGCGGACCCGACTGTTGTATGAGCAAAAGCTCCTGCGCAAGCGCATCGACCGTCGGAATTGTAGCGGCTGCGGCTCCTCCGCCTCCTCCTTTTTCTGCTGGGCTCATCGAGTCACCGTTTCTCTAAGTAAGACGTAATTTAAAAGTTAGTCCTGTAGAGTGTACTAAGGTTTAGGCCCAAAGTCCTTTGCTATCATTTCGTTTCGCGTAAGCTCTACCGAGCGATCGCCTGCGAGCCCGTTAGGAAGCCTTCAGGTTGGCTGTTTACAAGTCGTAAAAAAAGCCAGTGCAAGATTTCGGGCCGCGGGTGCTTTTCTGCATCCCAGGCGGAAAGGCGCGGCGCAAAATTATCGTGTTATCATCTCTTGAGAACTAGGTGGCACTTTGCAAACGACTAACTTTCAGCCGCAACCGGTGACTAGACAGCAATTACTCGATAAGTTGAATACGCAGCAGCAGGATGCCGTCAGCCTCGGCTGGGGCCCGGCTCTGGTTGTCGCCGGCGCGGGCAGCGGCAAGACGACGGTGCTGACCAGACGCGTAGCCTGGTTGCTGTCCGAATTGCGACAGCCGCCTTACTCAGTGATGGCCGTCACTTTCACGAATAAAGCGGCGGCGCAGATGAAGTCACGCGTCGAGTCGCTTTTGGGCGAGGGTGTGGCAAAACGGCTGACTATCGGTACGTTCCACAGCATTTGCGCGCGCATTTTGCGGCGCGAGATTTCCGCTTACGAAAGCGCTGAGGGCTTTAAGTGGAAGAGCAATTTTGTCATCTACGACGAAACGGATACTCTCAACGTCGTCAAAGGTGTCGTCTCCAAGCTCAATCTGGATGAGAAGGTATTCGCGCCCAAAGAGATGAGGCACTCAATCTCAGCGCTAAAAAATGATGGGCTAAACGCACATCAATATAGTCAGGAAGCGCGCAATTATCGCGATCAGCGTTTGTCCGAAATATTCACCAACTATCAATCCGAGCTGGCGCGCAATAATGCGCTCGACTTCGATGATTTAATTGCGCTATTCAATGATTTGATGGAGCAAAACGAGGAAGTGCGCAGGCGGGTGCACGATCAATACCGGCATTTGCTGGTCGATGAATTCCAGGATACCAACAAGGCGCAATATCGCTTCATTCGCCTTCTCAGCTTCGATGAGAATCCCCAGGATGAAGGGATGCGCCGGCAGCGCTGGGAAAACCGCAGCCTGATGGTGGTCGGCGATGTCGATCAATCCATTTATTCCTGGCGCAAAGCAGATTTTCGCATCATTCTCGGTTTCCAAAATGACTTTAAGGAAGCGGCCGTAGTGAAGCTGGAGGAAAACTATCGCTCGACTGCCACCATTCTCCAAGTGGCCAACAGCATCATCATCAACAACAGCGAACGTCTGGAAAAGACTCTGCGCTGCAACCGCGGCGAAGGCGGTAAAGTTCGCTGCTATGGTGCTTCCGATGAGATCGATGAGGCCTTCTTTGTTGTCGATGAGCTGAAGAGGCTCGGGGCGCGCTCGTTGCGACTGTCCGACTGCTGCATTCTTTATAGAACCAACGCTCAGAGCCGAGCTATAGAAGAAGTTCTTGTACGCAGCGGCATCCCCTACGTGATGGTTGGCGGAACCCGATTCTACGATCGCGCCGAAATCAAAGACGTAATCGCCTATATGAAGCTGGTCTACAATCCGGATGACGGCATCGGCTTCCAGCGCGTCGTCAACAATCCGCGCCGCGGACTCGGCAAGACAACCCTCGAGCGCGTGGCGGAATACGCCGCGCAAAACAATCTGAGCCAGATCGATGCCGCTTCGCAAGCGACGGCGATCAGCGATGTTTCGCCGAAAGCGGCCAAGACGTTGATCGATTTCGCCAACTCCGTGCGCCGCTGGCAGACAATGTCCGGCGTGATGAGCGTGGCCGCTTTGCTCGAGCTTGTGTTGCGAGAATCCACATACCTGGCTGCACTGGAAAAAGATGCGGCGGAGAGTAAGGACGAAGTAGTCCTCGGACGCATCGATAACGTTCGTGAACTGGTAGTGGTGGCGCAGGAGTTTGAACAATCAGCCGATGAACCGACGCTGGAGTCTTTCCTGACCCGCATTTCGCTTGTCAGCGATTTGGATAGCGCCGATATGAATCAGGATTCGATCAAGTTAATGACCTTGCACTCGGCCAAAGGATTGGAATTTCCCACTGTTTTCATGCTTGGTCTTGAGGAAGGACTGTTCCCTCACATTCGTTCGCTCAACTCTCCTTCCGCTTTGGAAGAAGAACGCCGGCTAATGTACGTCGGAGTGACAAGAGCCGAAGATAGACTCTATTTGACGTACAGCCGCAGACGCAGCACTTACGGGGAAACTAGCTACACAATACCCAGTCGTTTTCTTAGCGAAATCAACGGCGAGTATTTGCAAGGCTTCCAGGCAGATCCCGAAAGCGCATTCCGCGCGGAATCTGGTAGCAAGTCCTACGCCTCGGGTGGTTCATACGCGCCGCCGCAGGAGCGCGGGCGTCCGGCCCGCAGCGGTTATGAAGAATACTCTGAAGAACGTCATGGTCGCCTTGGTGGCGGCAAGAACGACGTCTTACAGCAAAAACCAAAGCCGCGTGTGCTCTCGCGTCGTCCCGGCGGCGAAGGCGCCGAAGAGCAATCATCGGTTAAGCCGGTGGCCAACTTCCAACGGTTATGCGTCGGTGACAACGTGATGCATGCCAAGTTCGGCGTTGGTAAAGTCTCACAAGTAATCGGCGAAGGCGACAAAGAGCTGTACAACGTTGAGTTTCAAACAGCAGGCAAGCGCCTGCTCGATCCTCGTTTTGCAAAACTCGTTAAGCTCGATTGAGTTTCGTGGGCCGAACGTGCTAGCGTAGTGCGCATTCATCGCATATAACACTAAGGAGAACTCATCGTGGCTGAAGTTCAAAGAACTTTTGTCGCCATTAAACCAGACGGCGTTGAGCGTGGGCTGGTTGGCGAAGTCATCAGTCGTTTCGAGCGCCGTGGCTTGAAGCTCGTCGGCATGAAGATGCTGAACGTGCCGAAAGAAATGGCTGAGAATCACTACGGTGAGCACAAAGGTAAGCCGTTTTACGAGGGACTGGTCAGCTACATCACTTCATCACCGATCGTCGCCATGGTGCTCGAAGGCAAAGACGCCGTCGCTCTGGCGCGCGCGGTAATCGGTGCCACCAATCCTGCTAATGCCGCACCCGGCACCATTCGTGGTGACCTCGCAGTTGAGATCGGCAGAAACATCGTGCACGGCTCAGATAGCCCGGAGAGCGCCAAACGCGAGATCGGCATTTTCTTCAAGGAAAACGAGCACCTGAAAAAATGGGACCGTACGCTCGATAAGTGGATCTCTGAGTAGGCGCCAGAGCCGGCTGCCCTGACAAACTAGCTCGTCCGCAAAAACTTAACAGCGAACATGCTCTGCCGCAGGAGCTTGTGGCTAATTCATGCGTCATATCCGTTGTTGGGCAATGGAGAAAGGCCATGAAAAAAGGGCTAATTGCAGTTTTCGCACTAGCGATGTTGCTTCTAGGCTCAACGGTAACTCCGGCTTCTGCACGCGACCGCGACTTCCTTCGGGATTTAGGCGGAGTTGGACTCGGACTGGGTCTTGGTGCACTGGGCGCCGGCGTATATGGTAATTATGGCGGTTATTACAACAACCCGTACGTCGGCTATCCTGCCTACGGTTACGGCTCTGGATATTATCCGGATGTGAATTTGTACACCGCTCCGACACCATATTACGGCTATTACGGCAATTACTTCTACTAGAAGCAATTGAAAATATCTGATTCAAGCGGGCGGCCCTGAGCCGTCCGCTTTTGTTTGCTCACCCTTGGTGGTGCCAGTGATCTTGTTACCGGCGCGCTTCAGCCCGCTGGTTTTCTGGCTCATCCTTTGGAGCATTCGCGCTTTGCCACCGTCACAGGCTGGCGTGTGGCAGAGGAGAAAACTCATGAAAAGAATAATCGTTGCCTCTATGGCATTTTTGACGCTGCTTCTAACCTCGACAGTTGCGCCGGCAGACGCTCGCGGCTGGGGCGGCTATCGTGGCGGCTGGGGCGGCTATCATGGCGGCGGCTGGGGCCGTAGCGTCGGCTGGGGACTGGGCGGACTGGGGCTGGGATTAGGGCTCGGTGCCTTGGGCGCGTCAGCCTATTACAACAGCTATCCCTATGGCGGCTATTACGGCAACTATTACGGATCGCCTGTGAACCTATATTCGGCGCCTTCATATTACGGCTATTACGGCACGCCCTATTGGTATTAAAGCCAGGGGCAAGCTTAAAGCGAAACAGGACGGCGACTGCCGTCCTGTTTCGCTTCTGACCGACGCCAGGCACGAATTTCTCCATTTAATAATGCCGGCCGGATGTCCGGTTTGGTCTGCGTTATTCTATATATAGGTATTTCAGCCTTTAGAAGAAAATGGCCGCCCAGAGCGGATTTGAATGGCGGGAGGATGGCATGGGCATTCTGAATAAAGTCAGTGATGCGTTCGACTGGCGTAAGGTGAAGGTATTGGGCGGCGATATTCCAGCGGGCGAATGGGATTTCAATGGTGGCATGATGACGCCGGATCCCGCGACAGGACGAGCTGATGTCGTCAGCTTGATGGGCGAAATCAAATCTCTGCAGGTTCAAACAGAAGAGTCCGTGCGGGATCTGGCGAAAACTCTTGGTTTTACCGTCGCCGGCGGCGTGTTGCTCGGGGGGCTG
>DATNQY010000320.1:0-18030 GCA_036703785.1 Candidatus Obscuribacterales bacterium | reverse complement strand
TCAAGAAAGGCGATCGCGTGGGCGTGGGTTGGCATGGTGGACACTGCGCCGAATGCAACGCCTGCCGCAGTGGTGACTTCATTTGCTGCGAGCGTTTGGAAATTCCGGGAATCAATCGAGATGGAGGTTATGCCGAGTACGTCGTTTTTCCAGAATCAGTTTGCGCGCGTGTTCCCGACGGGATGGATTCTGCTGAGGCTGCTCCGCTCCTTTGCGCCGGCGTTACAACCTATAACTCATTGCGTCATGCAGGAGCGATGCCGGGTGACACAGTAGCAATTCTTGGATTGGGAGGATTGGGGCACCTCGGTGTTCAATTCGCGGCCAAAATGGGATTTCGCACTGTCGGTATCGCGCGTGGCAGTGAAAAGGCTGACTTCGCCAAAAAGCTGGGCGCACATCATTATATTGATTCTGAAAAGGCGGACGCGGTGGAGCAGCTAAAGCAGCTTGGCGGTGCGAAGGTGATTCTGTCCACTGTGACAAGTTCGCGCGCGGTAACTCCGTGGGTCGAAGGTCTAGGATTGAACGGCAAGCTCGTGTTGGTCGGAGCCGACATCGAGCCTTTGGGGATCAACCCCGTTCAACTGCTCGGACAACGCAAGTCGATCGTGGGCTGGCCGAGCGGCACGGGCAAGGACTCCGAGGAGTGCCTGGAGTTTTGCGCGCTTACCGGTATTCGCCCGATGATCGAACGCTTCCCATTTTCCAAAGCCAAAGAAGCATACGATCGCATGATGAGCGGCAAGGCGCGCTTCCGTGCGGTGATCGAACTTATCTAGCGTAGTGCGCTAAGAAGTAACGAGTTAAGTGATAAAAGATCGGAGCGGCGAAGCAGAGCGAGTCGATGCGATCCATCATGCCGCCGTGTCCGGGAATGAGGACGCCCCAGTCCTTGACGCCGCGGTCGCGTTTGATGGCGGACATAACCAGTCCGCCGCAGAATCCCATAAGCGTAATGATAGCGGCCATTATGGCTGCCTGCCATGGATTAAATGGAGTCATCCAATAGAGCGCCGCGCCGAGCGCGATGGATGATCCGACTCCACCGACGAAACCTTCTATCGTCTTATTCGGGCTGACCTGAGGGCTGATTTTGTGTTTGCCACAGAGTTTACCGAAGACGTATTGTAGAACATCGCTGATTTGCACCACAAAAACAAAGAAGCACAACAACTTTGCGCCGTCGTGAAAATTGGGCGTATTCACATCAAGTAATGCCGGCGCATAGCTAACGAAGTAGACGCAGATCATCAGCGCCCACTGGATCTTGGAGGTACGCGTGAGAAAGTCGGTGGTATCGCCGACGAGGACGATGCGCATGGGGATAAATAGGTATGCATATACAGGTATAAATATGAGAAAGAACGCTACCCAGTTAATAGCCAGCAAAAAATAGTGAATGGGTGTGATAACAAAAAATACCCAAAACAGGGCGCGATGATCTGCGTGCCGCGTCGGAGTGAGAGTTATGAACTCTCGCAGAGCGAGGAACGATACGAGGCCGAAAAGAATGATGGATCCCATTCGTCCGGCGATAATTGCGATGAAGAAGGTAATGACCATCACCCACCACGCGTTTATTCGCGAGTTGAGATTTGCCATGACCTCTGCATGCTTCTCGTCGGTGAAACGTTGTTTCAGAACCCAGGCAATTAACGAGGCTAATGTGAGCACTGCCAACATCCCGAAGACGATAAACCGCGCTTGTGGATCGGATGTGAGGTTCATAAGTGTGCGCACTCCTGTACGGCTAGCCGCGCTCGCTCGAGAAACTGCTCTTTATGTTCAGTCGATTCCAGACGCAATGGGGTGCCAAAGGTAACTGAGCAAATTAGCGGCACCGGCAAGAATTCTCCTTTGGGCAAAACGCGATTGGCGTTGTCGATAAAGGCCGGAACAAGGTCTACATTTGGACGGGCTTTGGCGAGATGGTAGATGCCGGGCTTAAAATCGTGCAACTGATCGTCAGTGCTGCGAGTTCCCTCGGGAAAGATAATCAGCGATTTGCCTTGGTCTAGAATTGCTGTTAGTTGGGTAACCGGGTTGTTTTTTCTGGTGACGTTTTGCCGTTCGATCAATGCCACTTGGAACACTTTCTCGCACAACCAGCGCCGCAGAGGACCCTTCGTCCAATAGTCGGCCGCGCCGGCGGCAGTGGTGCGCTCCCGCAGGTTGGGAGGCAGCACCGCCCACAGTATCAGGAAATCGAAATGGCTAGTGTGATTGGCAAAATAGATCCGTTGTTTTGATTCCGGGGTGCAACCCATCCAACGAGCTTGAACCCCGGTAAATAATTGCACTAACAGAGCTAACGGATTCATCCTTGAAAAGCCCAATTTGCCCGGGGCGATTGCCACAGGCAAATTATAGGGTTTGCTTGTGATGAACACAATCAATATCTAGTTCGGCGAGGGCTCCGATTTGATCCGATTACCCATCCAGGCGTAGGCGGACGAACCGAGCAAGAACGCGATGCCTGCGATTACAAAGGACGCGCTCCTTTCCAGTATATTTGCTGATGCCAGGTCGAAGAAAAGTAATTTCAGTGCGGCGGCGGCGAAGAAGATTAGACCGATCGCCCGATATTCCTTATCTTTAAGGGAGAACCCGGCCGCTATCAACAGCAGGGCCGTCATTGGCCATATCATGGTTGCAAGCGGATTGGCCGTCATGAAGCACGGGGCGGCTAGAGATGTCGTGCACGCGCAAAGAACGTAAATTACTTGGGCAATCGACAGCTCGGGTGCCGGCGTTGCGTCTTTGAACTGGGGCATCCGGTAGCACCATGCCGAAAATAGGTAAGACAACACAGCGATAGCGGCGGTCACTAGCGGCCATTGCATCGCGATACCACGCCAAATGACCAACATTGGATGAGGGATGACACCAAAGATGACCCACAAATACGTGTAAGCCGTCAGCAAGCCTGCGAATAGACGGAATACCGCTTGCTTGTACTTGAGTCCGGCGTAAGTCAGCAGCGAGATTTCAGCGAGCAGAAATGCCGGGACTGCGTTGGCCACCAGCTCCATCGGCACTGCAGCCGTGCTCAGCGTTAGACCGGTCAATTTCGAAATTGGTTCTAAATTTATTTTGCGCGAGCGGAACATCTTCGATGTGCGCCAGTAAAATGCGGCGACAGCGTTGAGAAAGATGAAACGGCAGCCACTGAACACGCCTTGCAAACTGAGAAGACCCATGCCGACAAACAAGATCGAGTTGAGCACCATCATGGTGCCGACCAGTCCCTCCTTTTCCTGCGATTCAGCCAGAGCGATTGTGCATATCGAGTTGGCGAGCCAAATTGCCGTCAGAAACCCAAGCGAAATCAAAGCGCTGATCTGCGGATCGAGGACGCTGATTTCGCGCGCGGCAAAAATGCCGAATGTTAGATATGAGCCAAGACAGCTGACGGCATGCAGATTGTACCATCGCATTTTGATCACGGCGAACGCCATGCCGCACGTGAGGATTGCGCACGCCGCTATGGAAAACATGCTTATCGGGTTTAACGATATAGTGACCAATGCCAGCGACGTGCTGAGTATGGCCATGAACTCCGACTTTCTCCAGATCGCATGTCCAATCGATGCCACCGTGAAGGCGAGCAGAAGAACCAGGTCTATCGCTGGGTTGTCTATGACTTTTACGGCTTGGACGTTTTCCATGGCGTACACAACGAAATAACCGAGTGCGTATCCACCGGCGACCAGTCCCTGCCCGAACCATTTATTGTCGGCCAGCCGCAGGGTGCAGTATTCGCCGCCGCCAATGAGCCCGATCACGCCCAGCATGGCCAGTGCGACGCGAATTAATGCCGGCATTGACTGCCAGGAATATGCAAGCAGGAAAACGGCACCGAGGACAAGAAAAACCACACCGGTGAGATTGAGAATCCGACCGACGTTGAAGCCCTTTTGGGCGCCCGGCGTGTCCGGCGCGCAACTGTGGGGCGGCGGCGATTGCGTTGAATCGGTAAAGGGCATGCCTTCCGTGGCGTCAAATGCCTGTTGCATGGCTCGTCTCCTGTGGGACGTTACCAGGCTAACTTAGTGGAGACTGCAATTTGCTGGTCAACATTCACTTAACGAACTGTGGCGGTCAGCAAAGTCGTGTTATATTGGTTGAATCGATAGGGCAAAGCGGGCTTCGCCCGCCGCTACCAAAGGTATTAACTGATGATCAAGCAGCATATTAATTAAAGCGCTCAAGGATCATCCTGGTGTTCAGGCACCTCGCTTCGTCGCGGCTCAGGGAAGGTCCTGGGCTTTTTTATTGCCGAATTTATCCCGACAGCGGTCTTACGACCGCCGTTGCGGCAGTCGAGGTGTTATATGTTGCGATTCCATCAGGTGTCGAAGTATTTTGGCGCACAGTTGCTTTTTAGTCGGATCAATTGGCGCGTTGATCCAGGACAGCGAATTGGGCTTGTTGGCGTCAATGGCTCCGGCAAGTCAACTTTGCTGCGACTATGCTCGGCAGAGTTGGAACCGGATGAGGGCTACGTCGAAAGGCATCCTCGATTGCAAGTCCAGTATTTACCGCAGATGATCAAAAGTGATTCTCTGGTGAGCGGTGGACAAAAGCAGTTCAATTCATTGCGAGATCTGCTGATGTCGCGTGCTGATCTGTATTTGCTTGATGAACCGACCAACAATTTGGACGAACAACGCATTGAATGGCTGGAGGATGAACTGCGCCGCATACATGCTTCTTTGATCATTGTCTCTCACGACCGGGCCTTTCTCGATGCGACGGTGGAGCGAATTGTTGAAGTCGATTCGTGCAATCAGTCAGTTATAGAATATGGCGGAAATTACTCAGCTTATATGCAGACTAAACAATTCGATTTTGAGCGGACGCAGAGGCTGTATAGCGAGCAGCAGCGCCGAATGAGAAAGCTCAAGTCGGCGGTCGATGAACTTAAGCAGAAGGCTTTGGCGACTGAGAATTCGACCGTGGATGATTTCTATCGAGGCGTCAGCAAGCGAGTCGCCGCCGCGGCCAAGGCTCGAGAGAAACGTTTGCATCGGATGGCTGACAGCCAGCACCATATTGATAAACCGCCAGTGCAACGGGTCGTTCGCATGCCGGTGCCCGAGTGCGCTCGGCACAAGCGTCTGTTAATTGAAATGCGCGGTGTGGTGGCCGGGTATCAATCCGTCGTACTACGCAATCTCAATTTGACTGTTGAAAGTGGACAACGCATTGCCGTTGTCGGTTCTAACGGGGCCGGTAAGTCATTACTGCTGCGGACGTTGGCGGCGGAGCTCGAGCCCTTGTCCGGACAGATCACGAGGGCGACGAACGTTCAAATCGGATATCTTGCTCAGGATCGCAACTTACCTGCGCATAAGCGTTTGATTGATTGGTTCAGCAATGAGATTGAAGCTTCCAGGGCGACGCCCGGCAGCGCCTCCAAAAATGCCGGGCAGATCCGAACCTATCTCCATCGATTTTTATTTTCCGGCGATGATGTGTTTAAAAGGATCGGGCAGCTCAGTGGCGGCGAGGTCACCAGGTTGCAACTGGCGGTGTTCATTGCTTCGGGTGTGGAGCTTATGGTTCTTGATGAGCCGACCAACCATCTTGATCCGCCGTCGATTGAAAGCCTGGAAACAGCATTATCACAATTCGATGGAGCGCTGGTGATTGTGAGTCACGATCGCGCTTTCCGGAAACGGTTGAATCCGCAACTCACATGGACTGTGCAGGAGGGTTCGGTTGGGTGTTCGAGCTACGGATTTTGAGCTTGCAGCAGTCTGGCGATGCTCAAAGCTCGGCGCACGCAGGTGGCTGCTGCACCCAGGCAAATTACGACCAACGCCAGAAGTAGTATGTACGAAGTTTGATGAAACCAGAACTCGGTGCATCCGACGATAATGGCGATCGAAGTTGTAGCCATTCGGTGAGGCTTGGCCATGGGTCCGCAGAAATTTTGGGGCTGACCCAACGATCCGCCGAACGCACGAACGTAGGCGGTTAACACGGCGAGCAGGGCTGCGAGCCATCCGAGGTGAGCCCCGAGCGGTTGAACGCCGCACGCGAATCCGGTGCAGACCAAGATTATGCTGTCTTCCAGACGGTCGGGAAACTCATTGAACATGACACCAGTGGCGGTGCCAAGCTGATTTTCCACAGCCATGAGACCATCAATCATATTGCAGCAAAGGCGAGCCTGCACAAGGAAGGCGGCGATGATCCAGCACATGATGTGAACCACCGGGTCGAGTTGATTGCCGATGATTAAGAGCGTGCCCGCGATGATTGCGAAAACTAATCCGATCATGGAAACGCCGTTGGGTTTGAGTCCGATACCGGCACAGAATTTGGCGAGCTGGTGAGCCCATGAGGAAGACCTTGCGGCGATCGGGCGGCGTATGCCCTCGCCTTCGAAATGCTCGTCAGACATCCTGCCATCCCCTCGTACGCTTACGGCAATATGATAGCGCAAGGCATAAGCGGGCTTCCGCCCACCGTTACCATCTGGAGGATGTGTTGGTAGCAGCGGGCGACCCGCGGGGCGCATTGCGGCTTGCTACGCAAGCACGCACTGCTGGCGAGCCCGCTGTCAGGACGACAATTAGTCGACTCCGAGAAGTACGTTAAACAGGAATTTGCCTGCGGTTTTGATCTTGCTGGGTTTTGGAGGGCTGAAGTCGGGCGGCAGTCCGACCGCGGTGGTTGTTTCTGGGGATGGTTTGGCATCTGGATTAATGACTTCGATTTGAACAGGCGGGGGCAGGAGTTCTTGATACGGCTGCTCGGCTGACGAAGAAGAAGTGACGGACTGGGTCGGCGACGTTTCAGATCTGGATATGGCGTGTTCCAGGTGAACCAGAGTCAGTCCCATTTTTAATTGATTCATCAAGTCAGTGAGATAAGGCGCCTGATCGGGAAACTGCGCGCACACTCTTTCGTAGGTTGCCAAAGCGGATTCGAGCTGGCCGTCGTCTATGAGGAGGGAACCCATCAAAATCTGGTAGCCGGGGTTGTGCGGATCGGTGCTGATTGCCTGGCGGTCTTCCTCGATGGCTTCAGCGGTTCTGCCGAGATCCGCCAGGTACATCGCGCGCGAATGGTGCGAACGCGCCTGATGCTTCCAGGACTTGGCGGTGTTCGCGGTTGCCACAGCGGGAGCCGATCTGGTGACGATTGAATCGGCATCGGTGTTGAAAACTTGAGCAGCTACTCGAGTCGGCGCGGCGCAGCAAAACAAGAGCAGCCCCGCGCATAAGGGGATGCGTAATTTGTTCATAAGGGATATTTCCGGTCTTACTTAGATATTATCAACATTTTCTCCAACTGCGCAATTGGAAAGTTTGCGCAGATGCGCAGCCTGAGCCGATTTTTGCAAACGCCAATTAAACGAGATCTGCCGGTTTCCGCAGCCTGACCCGGAAATGCGAGGTCGGTTGGCCGCGGATTTGGGTGGTGCCGGCTCAGCGACAGGATTTAGCGGAATCGGTTGAGACCGGTTGAAAGTGATGCTGGTTGGAGCGAGAATGGAGCCCGGCATGGCGAGGAAGATTTTGTGCCTGACGAGATGGACGGGTTATCCCCCAAAGAAACGACGCGCTACAGCCGGCATTTGATCTTGCCGGAGGTGGGGGCGGAAGGACAGCTCAACCTGAAGCGAGGACGCGCGCTAGTGGTCGGCGCCGGGGGCTTGGGGGCACCGGTTTTGCTCTACCTGGCCGCCGCCGGTGTCGGAGCGATCGGACTGATCGATGACGACAAAGTCGACCTCTCAAATCTGCAGCGCCAAGTTCTCTACGGGCAAGGGGATGTCGGCAAGTCCAAGGCAGAAACTGCGAAACAACGGCTTCAGGAAATCAACCCGTTGATCACAATCACAGCTTATAACTACCGGTTTTCCGCCGAGAACGCCTTGCAGTTGATATCGCAATACGATGTGATCATTGACGGCACCGACAACTTTTCGACGCGTTACCTGGTAAACGATGCTTGCGTTCTCGCGGGCAAACCGAACGTGCACGGGGCCATTTATCGCTTTGAGGGGCAGGTTGGCGTATTTTCTTATGACGGCGGACCATGCTATCGATGCCTTTTCCCGGATCCGCCGCCGCCCGACGCTGTTCCCAATTGCGCGGAAGGCGGCGTGCTCGGAGTGATGGCCGGCACAATCGGCATGTTGCAGGCCACGGAAGCCATCAAATTGCTGCTCGGCAAGGGCAGTTCTCTTGCCGGAAAGCTGCTGGTATACGATGCGTTGCAAACACAATTTGAGACACTTACAGTTCGGCGTGACAACAACTGCCCAATATGCGGCGATAACCCGAAGATAAAATCGGTGGTGGAACAAGCTGTCGTTTGTTCGGCGGATCGACCGGTGATTCCGACTGTGCAAGTGCGTGATCTTCACAAAGAGCTGGACGCAGAGCGGGCGCCGTTTTTGCTGGATGTGCGGAGCCAGGAGGAGTTCGATCTTGGTCATTTGTCCGGCGCTGTCCATATACCATTGCCCGAGTTGGTGCAGCGATTGTCTGAGCTAAATGCGGCGATACCGATCGTTGTTTATTGCAAAACCGGCAGGCGCAGCCAGCGCGCTGCAGAAATTCTAGTAGAAAACGGTTTTTTGCAGGTGCGAAATTTGGAAGGTGGAATCGCGGCGTGGGCGATGCAAGTCGATAGCGGGTTGGCCGTTTATTGAACAGCGGGCTTGTGGACGCCGGTACAAACTTCGTGAAGGCGATTAGCCGCCGCTGCGGGCCGCGATTAGCCGCCGCTGAGGGCGGCGATGATGTGAACCACGTCGTCCTGGCGCAGCGGGATCTGGAGTTTATGTGCCGGTTCGGTGTTGACGAAAATCTTGATGTGCTGCCGAATTCCGTCTTGCTCGTCAATCATGCGAAAGCGGATGCCCGGATAACGCGCGTCCAGATCGGCAAGCACCGCCAACAACGTTTCGCCGGCGGCCTCGACACTGGCCGCTCCTTTTGTGTAACTTCGCAATGGGCTGGGGATGCGTACTTTCATGCGCATTCAGCTGTGGGCAATGGCCACAGAATATATTTCCGGCAGATGCCGAACCAGAAGTTGCCAACTCTGGCCCTCGTCAAAACTTCCCCAGACTTCGCCTTGTGTGGTGCCGAAATAGAGACCGAGTTTATCCAAATTGTCTGCCGTCATTGCTTGCCGTTTCACCGTGAAATAGGCGTTTGACGCAGGCAGCCCTTTGTCGTGGCGCTTCCAGCTTTTGCCACCATCGGCGGTGCTGTAAACGGCGGGCTTGCCACCGGGGCTCGTGCGAGGCCACACTTCCGTTCCATCCATGGGGAAAACCCAAGCTCTCTCGGCGTTCGTCGGGTGCAAGACGATGGGGAATCCGATGTCCCCAATATCGGCCGGCATATTTTTGCCGATGCGCACCCATTCTTCGGCTGGTCTGTCCAGACGATAGATTCCGCAATGATTTTGGTGATACAAGCGATCGGTTTGCACGGGATGCATGACCATGCAGTGCGGATCGTGACCGTAGGCGGCGTTGGGGTCGGGCATGAAGTCGGCCGCGATCCCCTTGTTCATCGGCTTCCAGGTTTTTCCGGCATCACGACTATGAAATATTCCGCCGACTGAAATTCCGATGAACATTTCTTTTTCGTCTTTCGGATGCACGATGATGGAGTGCAAAAATTGACCGCCCGGAGTGGCGCCATTTTCGGTCCACTTGCTGTAATCCGGGTGGTCGTTGAATCCGCTGATTGCTTGCCAAGTTTTGCCGTTGTCTTCGGTTCTGAATAAGCCGGCCGGTGCTGTGCCTGCGTACCAGTTGCCGTTGCCGTGTGCTTTGGTCAGCCAAAAGACCGAGTCTACGACTCGCCCTTTTTCGCCTTCAGGCACCTTTGGAAATGCCGGTGGTGTTTCGGCTTCGGTCCAGTTTTTGCCGTTATCCGTCGAGCGGAAAACAGTGGGTCCAAGGTGTCCCGTTTTTGCCGCCATCAACATTGTGCCGTCGCCATTACCGGACGACACGAAGTGATAAATGACGTGACCGAGAAACTGTGGTTCGGATAAGGACCAGCTTTTTCTCGTGTTGTCGCTGGAAAGAGTAAACGCACCCTTTCTGGTACCGATGAGCAGCGAGAGTGATTTGCCTGTTGCCATGCCCCGCCCCAATATGCAGCCTGAGAAGGAGGAAATATAACATAACTGCCGGCATCTTCGTAATTTCCCCACTGACAGGGGGGCGGCCGGCACGTACTATTCTGCTCACTCAGGCGTTAGTCCACCATCCCCAGTTTCAAACGCCGAGCCAAAGACAGCACAGCTGGAAGGTACCGTCATGGCAGGACAAGAACAAATCAACGAAGGCACTATCAATCGCGAAGCTATGCTGGAAGGCGCTGCAGCGGCGCTGCGGGTCGATCCGATTCGCTTGCTTCTAGAGGGGCGCGAAACGAGCACCCACAGCCAAATAACGAAGACCGAGGACGGCAAGATGACGATATCCACCGACATCCCGCATGCCAGCTCACCGACCCCGCGCCCGACGGCGCACAGCATCATGACGGTGGAGGGAAAGAGCACGTTTCCGCTCGGTTTTGAGCACCATCTGGACCGACGGCAAGAATTGCCGACGCGAAAGCGAAACAAATCCAGCCAACGGCGTGCAGTGTGTCTCTATCTTGCACGACAGCAAGCTGGGCGACTTCGGATACTTCCAGACCGGCACCAAAAACGGCGCTCTCGAATACAGAACCGTTCTGCGCACGCAGCAGGGCGGAGTTCTCGGCATAGTCGACCAGACATTCTTCGCTGACGGGCGCATCAACACCGTGGCCAGGAAGCCGGATCACCTGAAGTAAGCCGGAAGCGACGAAACCGCAGCCCGATGCGAGCAGCACCGCAGGCGCAGCCGGCTGATATTGCCCGGCGCCCGCCCTCCCAAATCTCGAGGAAAAGCATCCTGCGGCGGGCACATTGCCTGTAAGAAGTTTCGTGCTGGTCGTTAAGGATAGACTCGGTGAATTCGGAGCAGAAAATCGCTGCCGGCAACATGGCCCTGACGCGCGGGCTTTATATGGAAGCTCAGCGCCATTTCATGGAAGCGCTGCAGGAAGTGCGCGCCTACGCGCAAAGCGACCCGATGTGGAGCGAGATTCACCGGGGACTGGCGCAAGTCTATCTGCAATTCCAAAAGCCCGATGACGCAGAGAAAGCGGCTCAAACAGCGCTGGAAACAGACGATCACTATTTCGGACCCGAATGTGCCGCCAACGCCTACAACTGGTTCTTGATAGGCGACGCCTTGCGCATGAAGATGGAATTCGAGCAGGCCAAAACCGCTTACGAAAAGAGCAAGCGCATCCTGGACCGTGAATTCGGCAGTACCCACAGCCAGACGATTCAAATTTTTTCGCGCATGGTGACGCTGTATCTGGAAAGCGAGCAGGAGTATGGCTTCGAAGAGGTACACAAAGAGGCGCTGGCTGCTTATCAGTTGTGCTACCCGGTGGGTGCCTGGGTGCAGTTTGTGCGGCTGAAAGAGCTGGTCAGCGATTACGTGAGAAACGGCAACGCGACTAAGGCCGAAGCGATGGTGCAGCGCGAGCTGCAGATACTGAGCAAGTTGCTCGGACGAAATCACGTGGAAGTAGCCGGAGTCTTGCAAGTACATTCGGAGCTCTTGAAGGAACAGCACCGCCTGCTGGCTTCGTGGAAAGTAAGCAGCCAGACTGACAAGATGACGCGCTCCATCGTCGACCAATTATTTCTATCGGAACAGCGCGATTACACCGGCGAACTGGACGATTGCCGCTCGGTAATGGAGCGCATGCTGTCCATGCCGGGCTCGCTTGGGTCAAATGGGCCGACGATGCTGCAACAGAGCTGGTGGAAAGTGGATCCCAAGAAATCGGCACCGGACGAGCTCATTGCCACCTTGCGCTATAACGATTCGCTCGATGAGTCCGATCGCAAAGCCAGACTGAAAGTAACGATGAAGCTTTCCAAACGCGGGCCGAAGGTGCATGTTGACTATAACTGCACGCTGGCGAATTCTCAAAGACTCGCGCTAGCCAGAGATCTCGTGCGTTTTACAATTTCCGAAATCGATCAGACGCTGTCTGTTCTGCCGACAACACTTATGGCAGCGACGAACGAGCTGAGGGCTGTGAGCATCCCTCAAGGTGGCGTTTGGCCGACTCCCCAACAGTACAACGAAGCAATCCAAAATCCCAAGCAGTGTTTCGGACCGCTGGAGTTACGCGAGGCCCTGCCGGACGTCAATCAGCTCGGGCTGCCCAAGCCTGTTTCAGGCAACTTTGCCACTATCTACAAGCTTGGAAGCAGCAAGGGTGACTGGGCAATCAAATGCTTCACGCATCGAATCACGGATGAGCATGCCCGCTACCGGGCAATCTCGACGAGGCTGGCTGAGACTAACATGCGCTACTTCGTGCCTTTTCAATACATTGCCGAAGGCATTAAGGTGCGCAACGACTGGTTCCCTATGGTGCAAATGAGTTGGGTGGACGGCAAAGCGCTCAACGTCTACGTGGTCGAACACCTGTATGAGCCCAGAGCGTTGGGCAATTTGGCCGACAGCCTGGCGACGATGATCGATAGTTTGCTTTCCGCTGGTATCGCACATGGTGACCTGCAGCATGGCAATATTTTAGTCGTGGAGAATGATCTTGTACTCGTCGATTATGATGGGATGTGGGTTCCTGAGTTGGCTAAGTACAAAAGCAATGAACTGGGGCACCCGAACTACCAGCACCCTGGAAGAACGAAAGAACACTTCGGTTCATACTTGGACAATTTTGCCGGATGGTTGATCTATTGCTCATTGCGCTGTCTGTACGAAGATCCGCAGTTGTGGGAAACTTTACAGGGCGGCGATGATTGCTTGTTGCTACGTCGGGAGGACCTGCAAAATCCTCAACGTTCGCCTCGCCTGCAGTTGTTGCTGACGCATGAGAACGATGAAGTGCGCGAGCACGCAAGGGTGATTACTCGGTTGCTGTCGGTGCCCCCGGAAAAGGTGCCGACTTTCGCAACGGTTTTTTCAGCGTGAGTGTCCAATGAGTTCTGCCAGCAAACCGCCCCGGAAGGCACCTTCGGTTTATTCTTTATCGAAAGCTTCTCGTTGCTATAACTGCGATAAGAAGCAGGATGTGGGCGCGATTGTCAAATTGCAGCGGGCCGGACAAGAAGATCAGGAGTTGCTTTGCCGAGACTGCGCCGGGCTTGGTACATATATAGTCCTGCCTGCCGGCAATGCGGCTGCTACCAAACTGGCAGCCAAGTACTCTTCCGACCACTACATAATAATGAAGTGGTCGGAGCTGTGGAAATGCTACGAACGCCAGGGATTGTTGATCGACCGGGCCACGGCAACCCGTTTGGAACAGGAATTGGGAATAAAAATCCAGGATTAATGACAATCTCGTTCTTGGAATCCTGAATGTGCGATGGGCTGGGCGTTTCACTGCCGGGGTCGTACGGCGGCGCGGATGCGGACCGATATCGGTCCGCATCCGCGCCGACCTGGAGCTGGGACGGGAAACGCTCGCCCTGTGAGCCTTTTGGGCGAATTTTGGGCAAGTTGGGCTTGCCGTGGCTTTACGGGGGCTACACAACTTCTTCACAAGCCAAAAGCTGCCAAGGTGGCGAATTTACGGCCTCTTCACAAGGGCTTCACAACGCCCAACTAAATTGGAATCACGGGGGAAGGGAAATTTTGAAGGTGTGGTCATGAACGAGCTAGTCTCAGTCGCAATCCTGGCGCATAGAAATGATCGGCATGAAGATGCCATCGAACTGTTGCTGCAGATAGTGCAGAACGAGCGCGAGAACTGGCTAGCTTGGTTCTATCTAGCGATGTCTTACGGCAAAGTCGGCAAGATGGCCCACGCTCATAGAATTTTCCGAGTCGTTCGGGAATCTTGTCCGGATGAATCATTACGTATGAAGGCACAACTTGCGGTGCCGGCTCTCGAAGCCGAAATGCGCGAACGCGTCGCTTCGCAGGAAACCAAAAAACCTGCCAATATTACTCCGCTCCAGCTGCGCGCAATCATTTAGCGTCCAGCAAAACTCAACGCCGACATTGGGCAATTTACTCGCGCATGGCTGATGAGCCATGCCGATTTGCTGCTTTGATTGCGTCTACGATTTCGGAGTCTTCCACGTGCGGAAATGAACCGTAAAATTGCATAGCGCCATTGAGTGATGCCGGTATCTGCAAGGCGATTACCATTTGGCACTCTGATTCCAATAAGTATCTTGCTTGTTGGCTCATCACCGGCGAACCAAGAATCATTTGATTTGGATGATCTTCCTTGAGCGTTCGCAGAGTGGCCATTTCCAAAAGTCCGGTGACGCAGCAGTCGCTCACGACTACCACTCGTTTGTTGGCCATTGAGGGCGGCTGATACTGTGCTTCATCCAGCCAGTGCTTCTCGAGAGTCTTGTTCAGCCTGGAAAGTTGCATTTGCTGGTTACGTACATAGCTGGGCAATCCCTCGACTGACTCGTCGAAGGTATGGCTGAGCACGAGTGTGCCGCGTGACGAAACCGCACCGACAGGGATATCTGGCTCCTGGGGCGAATTGATATGCTTGGCCACCGTCAAAGTCAGTGGTGCACACAACATAGATGACACTTCTTTGGCAACGATAACGCCGCCGCGAGCAATCCCGACGACAACAGTCCGGATAGGGCGAGTTTGCGGCGCGTTGGTGACCGCCTCTGCTATTGCTATGGCTAGCAGTTTTCCTGCTTCTCGGCGGTCTTTGAACATCGACCTAGCCTTTCAAATGGCTGCAAAGGCGCTAATTGACTATATTTCAGTTATTCCCGCTATAGCAAGTTATTTCACCGTTTTTCCTTGAAAGAATGCGCCGAAAACTGCGATGATAAAGTTTTGTCCAGGAGAGAATGTGATGACAGCAGGCGCCCACGAAACATCAACGATCGACCGGACCCGGCTAAAGCAGCTGCTTACACAAGAGCAGAAGCGTTTCGCGGACGAGCATCCGCAGTCGCTGAAACTGTACGAGCAAGCTAAGAAAGTTTTGCTCGCGGGTGTGCCGATGAATTGGATGGTGAAGTGGGCGGGCACCTTTCCTATCTTCGTCAAGTCGGCTCATGGTGCCAAATTTACCGATGTTGACGGTCGAGAATATCTCGACTTGTGTCTTGGTGACACTGGCGCCATGACGGGACACGCACCAGCGGCGTCCGTCGAGGCCATCTGCAAACGCGTGGGCGAAGGCACCACCTTCATGCTGCCCACTGAAGATGCGATTTGGGTGTCGCAAGAGTTGCATCGGTGATTCGGCTTGCCCTTCTGGCAGATGACTCTCACCGCTACTGATGCAAATCGCTTTGCGATCCGGTTGGCGCGACAAATTACTAAGCGCAAATTGATTCTCGTTTTCAACTGGTGCTATCACGGCACAGTCGATGAAACCTTCGTGAATTTGAAAGATGGTAAAACCATTCCTCGTCGCGGCAACATCGGTATGCCGGTAGACCCTGCCGTGACCACGCGAGTGGTGGAATTCAATGACCTTGCGGGGCTCGAGCAGGCGCTGTCCTCCCGTGATGTCGCTTGCGTGCTGGCCGAGCCGGTAATGACTAACATCGGCATTGTCCATCCGCAACCCGGATTTCATGACGCGTTGCGGGCGATGACCAAAGCAACGGGGACGCTTTTGATCATGGATGAAACACACACGATTTGCACCGGCCCTGGTGGCTATACCAAAGCGCACGGACTGTCGCCTGATATTCTTACTCTCGGCAAACCAATTGCCGGCGGCATTCCAGCTGCAGTTTACGGGTTAAGCGCTGAGGTCGCCGAGAAGATCGCCGCCCAAACCAGCATTGAAGACTCGGACACCAGCGGCATCGGCGGCACACTTGCCGGAAATGCGCTGTCGTTAGCCGCCATGCGCGCAACGCTGGAACATGTCCTTACCGATGCCGCTTACGAAAAGACAATCGCTTTGTCCGATCGCTTCACTGCCGGCGTGCACTCAGTGATTGAAGAATTCTCTCTGCCCTGGATCGTCAAACAGCTCGGCTGTCGTGCCGAATATTGGTTCCGCTCGACGGCGCCTGTCAATGGAGCCGAAGCGGCGGCCGCTGTCGATGCCGATCTCGACCGCTACATGCATCTGTCCGCGCTCAATCGCGGCATTTTAATGACGCCGTTTCACAACATGGCGCTAATTTCCCCTGCCACTACTGATGGTGACATTGACAGGCACACCGAAGTGTTTCGCCAAAGTGTGGCCGCGCTTATTTTTGAACAGGCGGTTTCTTAAAGCTGTAATCTGTCAATTTGGAAACCGCCGTCACGCCGCCCGAGGTTTGGTGGCGGCAATTGCGGTACCGCTCAGCAACAAACATGCAGCCAGACAGTAGCGTGCCCGTGCGCTTGTTCATATCATCTCTCCGTCAATGTGCCGTGCGCAGAAGATTATAGACCGTCAGGTGGCGCAGCCTGCCGTGGCCTCATAAGGCGCCAGTTGCTCGATGCTGCCGTCGGCCAATTCGAGGACGACTCCGCCATTTGGGTAGTAGAAGAGCGACGAGCCGTCAGGGCGAACGATGACCCGGCGTCCATCTTTGAAATAAACAGGTTTGGTGTGCTCGATGGTCAGTCCCTTGGTCCCACCGGCTAGCTCCAGCTCGCCAACTCTTTTGTCCCGCTGCACCAACATGGTTTTTCTCCGCTTGCCACACAAACAATTGACAGGCGGAACTCAAAAATTAGGGACGTCAAGAAGCGGAATTTATTGCATCATCGCCCCGGCTACATCCTGGTTGAGTAAATTTATCTGCGCTTCCAGCGTGTCGTTTGCCGAGTCCGTGATCATTCCTTTTGCCAGCATGCCGTCGGCCAGAGCCGTCAAATTAGTGGTGCGATCGGAAAGACTTGCGGCCGCATCGGCGCTCAACATGCCCTTTTGCAAGCCGAGACTGATTTGATCTCGGATCATATCCAGCCGATGCAGGAAGTTGGACATTGGACCTGTTGTCGTGGGAACCAGCACCGATTGCGTGATCGATTTTTGGATTACTGTTTGGCCAAGCGGCGCCGAGAGCACCGGCGTCTGTTCTAGCACCGCATATGGTGCCTGACGAATGATTACCGTCGGACGGCTCTGGATAAACATGACCTGAGCACTGGCTGGCTGACTAGCAGGCATCAAAGAAATAACCATTGCTGCTACCACCGCCGCCAGGAACAATCCATTTTTGCTTAGCATGATTGGCGCCTCCTACCGAACGCCCCTGTCGACGTTCGTCCAGGCACATGCGTTCCCATCCCTCCAGACTCAGCTGTGGTAAGCCAGGTTAGACAAAACAGGGCACTCTTTCGTATTTTCCGGCCCCTTGCCGTGGGGAAATTCCCATCCGCGCGTTGACGCGCAGGTTTCATCTATCTATTCTGTGTATAGCGTTGCAAGCGAAGCCTCTCTCTTCGGCGCGCTTCGAGACTTTGAGGACCGCAATGGTAGCTGGACACTCACTGGAAAGCTTTTCCCCAAGCGCAGGAGCAGGGCACGATGCCTCGCACGCGCTGGTGGCTGCGGCATACGATGGCTTGCTCGGTCAGAAAGTGTCGGCCGCCGGTCTTGGCGATACTCCGGAGGCTGCAAAAGGGGGAGCCGCGACGGCGGCGCAAGCTCCCGATGCACTCGATGCCGCCTGGGGACAGATCAAGCAAATGGTGGACAGCGGCAAGGACGTGAAATTCTCCGCTGCCGATGCCCAAAGCAAAGCCCAGGCAGACTACATTTTGACCAAAGAAGGCAAACTGATCCCCAATCCCGATAAGACAACGCCTGCCTCGCCGGACGGCAAGATCAATATCGCAGTAGAAGGCGATCCGAAGGCGGCTGCGCAAGCCGCGCAGGCCCTGCAGGTTGCCGCCGTACAGGAGAAGATCTCGTATTGGCAGCGAAGTCACCCCGGTGAGGCGGTTCCTGAGTTCCTAAACGGCGAGCTGAGCGCTGCTCAGAATACAGGACCAAGTGTGGCCCA